>NZ_BAABCV010000013.1:0-85233 GCF_039539265.1 Mucilaginibacter panaciglaebae | reverse complement strand
CAGACCACATTTGGCATTGAACTATCAAACACCTCAAATCGTACATAATAAAAAATCCTTGCCGGTTTTACCCAACAAGGACTATCTTTAACCATTAATTTCTGTCAACCTATTTTAGGACGACTCACTTTTAACAGGTATTAACTACATTAGTTTAATCATGTCTCAGTTAAACGACGATCAGCAAATACGGCAATTAGCCAACCTCGAGCTGCTGGCCAGGCAAGTGGTGGAAGGTTTTATAACCGGCCTGCATCAAAGCCCTTTTCACGGCTTTTCGGTCGAGTTTGCTGAGCACAGGTTATATAACAATGGTGAGTCTGTGAAAAATATAGACTGGAAGCTGATGGCCCGTACCGATAAACTGTTTGTAAAACAATTTGAGGAAGAAACCAATCTGCGCTGTTATTTGCTGTTGGATACCTCGTCATCCATGAATTTTCCGGAAAAGGGAATCGATAAGCTGCAATTTTCTATCTACGCTATAGCTTCATTGATGTACCTGTTCAAAAAACAGCGCGATGCCTTTGCGCTGGGGGTTTTCTCAGATAAAATGGATTGGATAGGCCCGGTAAAATCTACATCGGCACATTTGTTTTACCTGTATGCCGAGCTGGAAAAACTGTATAACAATCCCAAAAGAAATACGGCTACCAATATTACCCATGTGCTGCACCAGGTAGCCGAGCAAATTCATAAGCGCTCATTGGTAATCATTTTTAGTGATATGCTGGAGAATAACCTGGACGCTGAAAAGATGAACTCACTATTTGCTGCCATACAGCACCTAAAATACAACAAGCACGAAGTAGTGATATTCAATGTCACCGATAAGCAAAAAGAGCAGGATTTTAGTTTTGATAACCGGCCGCATCATTTTATCGATATAGAGAGTGGCGATGAGGTTAAGGTGCATCCGGGTAAGATTCGCGAGGCTTATCAATCGGCATTACGAAATTATAGGCACCAGTTAGCGCTTAAGTGCGCACAATACCATATTGACATGGTTGAAGCGGCCATCAGTGATGGCTATTACAATATTCTTAAATCATACCTCATCAAAAGAAACAGCATGGTGTAGTTGGTGGGTAGTTTAATTAGGTCGACTAAGTGAGGAGTTTGTCAACACAACTCAATCAACGAGACTTCGCCAAAAAATCAAATAAACCAAATCAATTTGCGCAGGTATGTGTTAAAACATAAACTCACTAATTATTTATGAAGCTATCTGTTGAACGTAAACCTATAAGAGTTAATCCAGATCCTAAACGTGTTATTGCAAGATTCTTTTTTAATGGTAATGATCGCGCCAAAGAGGTACTAAAGCGTGTTATCGAGATAAGTGAGGAGGAAGCTTTCAGTATTATTTCGCCCTTATTACAGGAGTATTCCAAACGGCATCGTAACATCACCCGGGTACTAAATCGCCACTGTGCTAAACTGAAACCATTTTTTTCAGAACTGAATATAGATTATGATACCTTAACAGTATATCGTAAATTATTGATAGGGTCATATTTTACACATGAATACTCTATTGAATCGGCAGCGTTTTTTAATCCCTCTATTGTTCAAGATCCGGATCAAAATGAGTTGTCAGAGGGCGAACGCAGGGTGATTATGAGTTTCAGAGCAGTAGGCGAGGGGCACATATCATCAATTACCTTCCGACGTGCTTTGATCGACAAAAACAATAATATTACGGTGTTACCGGCAGGTAACTATATCGACGAGGCCGAGATTGTGCGTAATGCGGTTTATAATAAGAAACTGTTTTTTGATAAGGCCGCTGTGACCCAAATCAACATCGATGTTCTGCGCGAACTGGAAGCCAAACTTGATCATCATTTTGAATACTCAAATCTGCGCCGCATTATTATCGACTCACAAAAAATGCAGGAGAACGATATGATAAAGTTGGAATATGATAAAGTGCTTTGGCTGGCCGATTCATATTACGAAATTGTTTTTTCGTTGGATACCGATATTTCAGATCGTGTTATCTTCCCGATATCTGAATATGAGCGAAAGGGTATTGAGGACGCCCGCTTTGTTGAGTTTATTAACGATGATGGCAGCTGCGTTTACTACGCTACCTACACAGCTTACGACGGTGCGCTGATCATGCCTAAGCTGCTTCAAACTACCGATTTTTATAATTTCAAGATAATGCCTTTATATGGCGCCGGCGCGCAGAATAAGAACCTCGCATTATTCCCCCGAAAGATCCATGGCAAGTATGTGATGATATCCCGTATCGACGGCTGTAATAACTATATCATGTACTCCGATAAGATCAACATCTGGGAGAAACCAATACTGCTTCAAAAACCAAAATTTAGTTGGGAGTTTGTGCAGATAGGTAACTGCGGCTCGCCAATCGAGACCAAACACGGATGGGTTGTAATTACCCATGGTGTTGGCCCTATGCGTCGCTATGTGTTGGGTGCCAGCTTACTGAAGCTGGACGACCCGGAAGTTGAGATTGGCCGTTTGAAGGAGCCTATACTGATACCAAACAGCGATGAACGCGAAGGTTATGTCCCGAACGTTATTTATTCGTGCGGATCAATAATTAATAACAATAAGATCATTATTCCCTATGGCTTGTCTGATTATTCAACCTCATTTGCGGAGATTGATATTGATGAATTGATGGCCAAGTTTAAAGAAGATGCGAAGGAAATGAAGAAAGAGGATAGAAAAGTTACCGCTTAGTAATGAGTAAAAGCTGGGCATTGTGTATTAAATAATAGACGCTGTATTTAGCTTTTATTTTTTAAAAGGCTCTTGGTTTTAAACTGAGGGCCTTTTGTGTTTCGGGCGTAAATTGGCATGTCCCTTGTATGTGATTTATTAACAGTATTTAGCTAATAATGTGCACGTTAATTACAATTATATGGAATTAAATTTACCGTACCTATGGATCATTTCAGAGAAATAAAAAACCATCTCACCTGGCATAATGAGGGCAAGTTTGAGGCTGAGCTAATTAATGGTGTAATTACAAAACTTAACTTTTGCGAGCCGGGTAAAGGCCCGGACGACACCGGCAAATCTCTAACCTCAACTAACTACAAATACCTGCAGGCCGTGCACTCGTGCCTGGGCGAATTATTTAGTTTTATTGAGGAAGAAAATAAGCGTTTAGGCTATAAATATGCTGATCACATACCGGCGCCAACCTATCAACATAGCAATGCCGATGATATCCAACAACTGCAGGAAGCTAAGTTAAGACCTTTGATGAATTACGACAACCAGCCAGCTGATGATAAAAAAGAAGATGGTTTAAACCTCGATATTGAACTAACTGCTTAACAACTTACCGATTTCGAAACATGGGTAAGTTGTTAAGGTCATCAACCTAATATTTGCTGATACAACTTGAGATAGTCATCAGCCATTTTCTCCCATGAGAATTGAGACTGAGCCCAATCTCTACAGGTTCTACGATTGATGTTTTTAAGCTCATCAACTACTTCAACAGCTTCATGAACAGTATTTACCAGGAAGCCCGTCTGGTTGTCTTTAATCAACTCAGACATGGAGCCCCTGTTAAAAGCGATGACCGGAGTGCCACATAACATCGACTCGGCTACACTCAAACCAAACGGCTCCGCAAAGTTGATAGGATGCAAAAGGCCGATAGCATTGCCCAAAAGCGCATTACGTTTTTCTGGTCCGGCGCTGCCAATGTAGGCTATATTGTCATTTAATAGCGGTTTAATTTTTTCTTTGAAATAACTCTCATCCTGTACAATACCGGCAATTAAAAGCTTGCGTTTGCTTTTGCGGGCAATTTCTATAGCTTCGGCGGTGCCTTTGTCCGGGTGGATGCGGCCGAAGTACAATAAATAATCCTGCGGCTGTTCGTTAAATTCAAAGTCAATAGTGTTTAAGCCGTTATAAACCGTAGCCAGGTATTTCAGTTCCGGGCTGCGGTCGCTGTTACTAATTGAGACATAATTGCTGGTATCGTTATACTTTTTATAAACCGGAATAATTTGCTGCGATGAAAAACCATGTATGGTGGTGATCATCGGCGTTTTGATAAGACGTGAATAAGTAAGCGGCAAAAAATCGAAATTGTTATGGATAATATCAAATTGATTAGCCTTTTCCATCAGGTTGCTTATATGAAGGCACTCCAGCACTTTGGCATCCCGCGAGCGATCTTCTTCATAACCTTTATCGCAAACGGATTCCAGCTTACCTGCGGTAATTGAATCGCCGGTAGCAAACAGCGTAACCTCAATGCCCAGTTTGATCAGTCCCTCGGCAATGTTTGACGATACCTGTTCCCACGGCCCATAATGCCTGGGCGGTGTGCGCCAGGCAACAGGTGATAAAACAGCAGCTTTCATTACTTAGCGCTTACCAGTTTTTGTGGAAAACGATTATACTCATACTCCAGTTCGAAGGCCTCTAAAACTGTGAGATGCGATATTAGATATGCTAATGTGCTTTCTGCGCCCTGATTACGATTAATACCCGTTGGCAATAAGCCGTCGCAACAGCCTTTGGTTTCGTGGTCGTACAGTGGGGCACGCAGACTGTTCTCGCCCAGGAACCATTTATAGCATAGGAACATTTTCTCGATATGTTTAGGCTTACGGAATATCTGGTAAGCCTGGAAGTGCATCAGCACCATAGCCATGGTTTCGATTGCCTGCTGGTCATATAGTGGGAATTTGCCGCCACGCGTATACCATCCTTCATTCCCAACCGGTGTTAAATACCCGCTGGAAAGTGTAAGATTGTCTAAAAACTCCATAGTTTTCAGGGCTACTTCTTTAACCCGCTCGTTACCGGTAATTTGCGACGAATGCAATAATGCCAGTGGCAATATGGCGTTGTCGTAAGTCATGGTTTCTTCAAACCAATGCCATTCGTCAGTATGGGTTTCATCATAAGCCTTAATTAACGGATCAGTTAATCTGATCATTTCGTTAATCATGCCCTCATCGGTTGGGTGCATTTGCAGGTACAAGCTTATACCGATAATAGTGTTAGCCATACCTCTTAAATGTCTTAATGCTTTGAAATGCCTGAACGAGCGTTGAAACACCTCGGTAGCAAACTCTTTGTACGAGTTGCTCGTCGCATATGCTATCAAATAACCTAAACTCCAGACAGTACGACCAAACGAATCTTCCGAACCTACATCGTCCAGATACAGACGGCTAAAGCTCATGAAGTTACGAAAGTTACCCTCGTCGGTTTGCATGTAGTGAATGTAGCTCAGGTAAATAGGCAATAGCTCAAAAGCCTCGCGGCTGCCGCTGCGCTTGTGCGCCATCAGGGCCATAATTAAGGCGCGGGCATTATCGTCCAGACAATAACCTTCTTTAAGGTTAGGAATGCCGTATTTAGCATGTTGTACTATGCCGGTATCATCGGTTAAGCGCAGTACATGGGCCAGGCTAAACTTTGGCATGATTTCCGGATCAACAATGCTGTTTTTTAATATCTTATCCCTATAATCGTGCACATAACTGGCTTCCTGGGCAACTTTAATATATTCAGCTCCGATAACCGGCCAGCGCAGATGCAGGCCATACTCGTAGGCGTTTTGACGCAACTCCTTAATCACTCTGTCCTGGTCTAAAAGTTCAATAATTATGTCTGCCAGTGCATCTGAATTTTTAAAATCAAACAAACGACCACGATTATGGTCAAGCAACTCCTCGGCGTGCCAATACGGAGTTGAAACTACTGCCGCACCCGCACCAACGGCATATGACAAGGTGCCACTGGTAATCTGCGCTTCGTTCAGATATGGTGTAACATAAATTTCGCAGGCAGTAAGATATTGAATCAGTTCTTCTTCAGCTACAAACTTATTTACAAAAGCGAGGTTCTGCGATACGCCTAGCTGATTAGCTAACGTTTTTAGATGATCCCGATACTCTTCGCCAGAGTTTTTGATAACGCCCGGATGAGTATTACCCAGTACCACATACATAACATCCGGATGTTGTTTGACAATACGAGGTAAAGCACGCACCACGGTTTCCAGCCCTTTATTTCGGCTAATCAAACCAAAAGTTAACAGCACACGGCGATTTTTAAATGGCGTTAGGTTTTTAACCGGGTTATCTTCAGGTGCTTCCAGGTCTGGCACACCGTGTTCAATGATCTGTATTTTGTCGGCAGGGATATCATAAATATTAGTTAGGAAATCCAATGCCCGGTTACTCATTACAATGATCTTGGACGATTGCTCTGCTATTTCTCGAATAATAACCCGTTGTACATAACTCGGATCTTTTAAAATGGTATGTAAAATAGATATCAGCGGTTTTTCAAGCCGGTTAATCAAAGGCAGAATGTAGATGCCGCTTTCTCCACCGTAAATGCCAAATTCGTGTTCCAATATTACCGCATCGGCAGTACTGGTGTTGATATAATTTGCTGCCCGGATGTAATCCTTTTGGTGATTTTGACGAATGATGTATTTTACCTCCTCCGGGTATTCATATTGGCTGATCTCTTCACAATCATTAAGCGCCACCACATAGTCGCCTTTTAATAGCCCGTTGCGTTCTGGAAAATTTGATCCAATTGCCCCCATCAAGTTTTGGTTAAAGGTAGCGATCCCGCATTCGCGGGGCGGATAGGTTGATATATAAGCTATTTTCATATTTTTTGGTAGTATATTAGTTCGGGTCATGGATAGTAGGTTTTAGGGCGACGTATAATCAAAGTGACTACAAAAGTGTGCAGCTAAGCTATCAAAAACTGTCTTTTTGTTAGTTGAAAGCACTTTTTCGTAGTATGCTTTACATTTTGCATAAACCATACCAAAATTTGTGAAGGGAAGGCCAACCCAATGCGCCAGGAAAATTTAGGGTAACCTAACAGTAAAAGCTAATAGCCTCAATAATTACAAAGCAAGCTTTTTTAATTTCGTCAGGAGTGATAATAAGGGGTGGTGCAATGCGCATAGAGTTATCGCAATGTAGAAACCAGTCGGTAATTACACCGTTGGCAATACAGCGATCAATAATTTTTTTGTTAATGTCGAAGCTATCCAATTCAATCGCCAGCATCAGGCCTTTACCCCTGATTTGTTTTATAGCAGGATGAATAAGTAAACTACGCATCAATGCTTCTTTTTCGGCTACGGCCGCAATCAGGTTTTCATCTAACAATACCTCAAGCGCTGCCAAACCTGCGGCACAGCAAACCGGATGGCCCCCAAAAGTAGTTATATGACCCAGAATAGGGTTTTCCTTCAAACTATCCATGATTTGGTTAGACGATACGAACGCGCCGACAGGCATTCCGCCACCCAGCGCTTTTGCCAATAGGAGAATGTCTGGAGCGATACCATAATGCTCAAAGGCAAACAATTTACCTGTGCGGCCCATAGCGGCCTGTATTTCGTCCAATATCAATAACGTGCCGGTTTCATTGCAACGTTTGCGCAATGCTTGCATGTACAAATGGTCAGGCACGCGGATACCTGCTTCGCCTTGTATGGTTTCTATAATGATGCAGGCAGTATTTTCAGTGATTAGCTGCAGATCTTCAGTCTTATTGAAGCGAATGAAGCTAACGCCTGGCAACAATGGGCGATAAGCCTGTTTGAAATCTTCATTGCCCATAACACTTAACGCACCATGCGTACTGCCGTGGTATGAATTTTTGCAGGCGATGATCTGCTGGCGACCGGTATAACGCTTTGCAAGTTTCAACGCACCTTCAACCGCTTCAGCACCCGAGTTTACAAAGTATACTGATTGCATATTGTGCGGCAGTGTAGAAAGTAATTTTTCTGCAAAACGGACCTGTGGGGTTTGCACATACTCGCCATAAACCATCAGGTGCATGTATTTGTCCACCTGGGTTTTAATAGCGTCGATAATTTTCTGATTGCCATGGCCAAGGCTGCTTACTCCAATGCCTGATATCAGGTCTATATAAGCTTTACCTGCCAAGTCGTATAGATGTACTCCTTCGGCCCGCTCAAACTCAAGTAATAAGGGGAAACTGGTAGTTTGCGCGTTGTTGGCTAAAAATAACTGACGAAGGGTTAACATATCGCCCAAAAATACAAAAAATGTAGGCGCCCTCTCAATCTCTCCCGGGTACGGGAGACTTTTTTATTATAAAGTTTAAAAGTCCTCCCTTCTGTGGAGGATTTAGATGAGGTTATTGAGATTTCGCATTTTCCTCGTGCAGTTTCCGCACCAGCTCGTCGTTAAACTCACGTTCTGCTTTAATAAGTTGACTCACTTTTTCCGGCGGCAGCACTTTTAAGAATTCCTCATTATAATGTTTGCGGATACTTACCAATTGAGCATCATAATCAAGATCTTTTTTTACCTGCTCAACACCGTTTGCTTGAGCGTCAGAATTATTTAGGCGCTTTAATCGCCTTACCTCAATTAAATCATTTTGATATTGGCGATATAATGGCCAGAATTTATCGGCCTGGGCGCGGGTTAAGTTTAACTGCCTGCTGATGAAGGCTTCTTTAACTACTTGTATGCGGCGCATACCAGGGTTAGTCGGTCTTGTAGCTCTAAGCTGCTGGCGTCGCGGATGTTCTTGTACGCGCAAGTTTTGTGAATAACCCGTATAGCTGACCACTGATAGCAATAAGACAATAAAAATGTGTTTACCCAACTTATTCAATGGCATATCTTATTCTTATTGGTCGGTATAATCTTGTAAAGCGGCTTTCAGATCATCTGTATTAACAGGCAGATTTTCTGTAGCCAAAGTATGTTGTGTATCGGTACCGTCAAGGTTTTGTTCCAGGTAGTTCTGTATATCATTTACCGGGATAGTTGACAACTCTTTATGTAAAAAAGAACGGTCATGAATAGCCTCTGGCGATTCTAACTGCATAAATACGCCGGTGCCTATTATCGCTATAAAACATGCTGCGGTAGCATATTTAAATGCGTTTGACGACAGCATCCGGATAATTGGGCTTTTGCGCTTTACGATATTTTTATTTACCGTTTTATTTAAAATGTCTTTATTAAGGCGGTTAAAGTAACCTTCAGGTACAGTCAGTGTATCTTCCATACCTGTCATAGCTTCCTCCACCGCAATACGGCGTTGGATACTACTGCTTAAATTCTCGAAATAGTTTTCCGGAACAATAAGTCCGGTATCGGTAGCCAGCAAACCTTCAACTGCAATACGGCTTTTTATCTTATTGGTAAGGTCTGCAAAATAACCTTCGGGTACTGTTAAATTATCGTCGGCGTTTGTTAAAGCCTGGGCAATTAGTATACGGCTTTGAATATTACTGCTCAATTCGTCAAAATAATGCTCCGGAACAATAAGGCCCGTGTTTTGGGTATCTAAAACATCTTCGACGGTAATACGGGTTTGAATATTGACAGCTAATTTTTCAAAGTAATTTTCGGGCACGGTAAAAGCTTTGGGCAAAGTATTACCTTTCATCTCGTCCAACGTTATAGCTGATTTTATGTGTCCCGGCAGTTCATTAAAATAGTCATCAGGTACTTTAAACGGGTTAGTTTTACTTACCTGCTTAAGCTGTTCATAGTCATTCAGCCACTCTTTATTTTCTATATCCCTTGCCATGATGTACTAATAGATGAAATTTAGATGAAAAGGTTTAATCACTTTTTAAAATTAATCTTCTTCCAATAAAATTGCCTCTATTTTTTTCACCGCCAAATGGAATGATGCTTTTAAGGCACCCACACTGGTACCCAAAACCTGCGACATCTCCTCATATTTCATATCGTCATAATACTTCATGTTAAATACAAGGCGTTGTTTTTCGGGCAGGGTAAGTATGGCCCTCTGCAGTTTTTTCTGTGCGGCATCGCCATTAAAATAGGTGGAATCGGCCAGGGTATCTGCAAGGTTATAAGCCTCGTCCTCAATAGAAATGTTGTTCTTTTGTTTTTTTTTGTTCAGAAAGGTGATACACTCGTTGCTGGCGATGCGGTACATCCAGGTATACAACTGCGAGTCGTTACGGAAACCTGCCAGGTTTTTCCAAACCTTGATGAATACGTCCTGTACCAGGTCATCGGCATCGTCATGATCTATCACCATACGCCGGATGTGCCAGTAAATTTTCTGCTGGTATTTATTCAGAAGCAGGTTAAATGCTTCGTTCCGGGTACGCTCGTCCTGAAACTTGCTTAGTATTTCTGCATCTTCAACCTGTGTTGGCATGTGTCTAAAAATTAAATTTTAGTATTAATGGTTATTTAAAACTTTTGTTTGAGTTAACCATCATTACTAAAGTAGTGAAAAATTTTCACCCCTATAAATCTCTCCCAAAAGGTAGACTTATAGTTTAGTTATTGAATTTTTTTTGGTCGTATTCAAAGTCTCCCCTCGGGGAGGATTTTGGAGGGGCGTTACCCCAGCAAATCCAACACTTGTTGAGACGATGCCTTAGTGTCGACCTTATCAATCACATGCGTTATTACTCCGTCTGCATCGATAATAAAAGTGGTGCGAAGGGTCCCCATATACTTTTTGCCATACATGTTTTTCTCGCCCCAGACGCCGTAAGCTTCCACAATGCTGTGGTCGATGTCGGCTATAAGCGGGAACGGCAGGTTATGTTTAGTCACAAATTTTTTGTGTGATTTTTCGTCGTCAGTACTTACACCAATAACTTCAAATCCCTTAGAAATTAAAGACTGGTAGTTGTCCCTGAAGTCGCAGGCTTCGGCGGTACAACCTGGTGTGTCATCCTTTGGGTAAAAATAAAGTATAACTGTTTTTCCCCTGAAATCTGATAAAGAAACCGTATTACGATTTTGATCGTTAGCTGTAAAATCGGGAGCTTTGCTGCCTGCTGTGGGTGTTGCCATTATTTTGTAAATTGTGCGGTGTATTGGGTAAAGTTGTTTTTCGCATCGCCTACAACAAGCTCGAAGCTGTGTTTACCATGTTCAATGCTATCATCAAAGGTATAACTTAACACCTTAGTTTTATAATCCCACTGCATCAAAACCCACTTGCCGTCAATTTTGCCATTGTAGGTTTTTACGCCCGTAAGGTTGTCGCCAATGCGGAAAAATATTCCGCGAGCTTTGGCCATGTTTGCGCCATTATGAATATTGAGTGGTGCAATGTTCGGTGGCACCGTATCCAGCGTGATATAAAATTCACCGAATGATCGGGCCTTGCCTTTAACGTAGCCATTTTCGTAGGTACAACTATCGCATAAGCCGCCGCTGCCGGTAATTACCGCCTTATCGGCCAGGTTCCCCAGGCTTACGTCGGGTTTTATCCAGATCTCGTAACGATCATGTATCGGTGTCATTTTGTTATGGATGCGATGAGTGATGGAATATTTACCGGATTTTCTATCCAGGCTATCGTAGGTGAACTCAACATTGTCGTACAAATTGCCAATATCCACGATAACTTTCAGCCTTGAAGTGGTAAATACATTCACCTTATCATAATAAAATAAGTTTGACGGAGGTTTGGTGGCTCCTGGTGGCGGAGCGGGGGTAGCGTGTACTTTGAAATTGATGGTTGATGTATTACCTGCCACGTCTTTTACAATGTATTCTACGTCATGCACCTGGTCGTCATTAAAATTTACAATACCCCTATTGACTGATTGTGGATACAACGAAATATGACTGCCTGGCGGCACAAAGCATTTTTGCATAAAGCGGTGCTCCCTGACAAACGAAGGGTAATCAATATAGCCATTAATAGCATGAGTTTGGTCAAATGCAAAACGTTCGGCAGCAAAGGTGTAAACAGTTTTGCCATCGATATTTAATTGTATTGAATATGGGCCATTGCGATTGGTCGAAGCACTGTTCATATCATTGGTTGAAATGCCGAAGGCGGTATTGCCGCTAACCTCTATAACTTGCGGCCGTAGCAAACGGTATTTACCCGATGCGCCGGTTACTGACAAAAATTGGTGCGGCGTATGCTCGCTGAATGGACGGTTGCCGATTTGATAGACGCCTATGGCGCTTATAAAGGGGGCAACACGGTCTGGGATAGTAATACCAAATAACTGTGGATTGATGGTCTGCTCACTTTTGGTTTCGCGTATCTCAAAATGTGAGTGCGGCCCGGCAACAGCGCCTGACTGGCCGGAGATAGCAATTACATCGCCTTTACGGACATTGATCTGTCCCGGTAGCAGGTTAAAATCAACCTCAAACAGTTGATGCTCATATTGATAATCTCGCACTACTTTGGCTATAGCTGGCGCGAAACTTTGGTTATGCATGTAAACGGTGGTGTAACCGTTAGGATGATTAAGGTAAACTATATTACCTCCGCCGCCAAACTGAACCCTTATCCGTGATACATAACCGTCGGCAGCGGCATGTACCGGATAACCGGTGCGCTGATTGGTTCTGAAATCAAGACCGGCATGAAAGTGGTTGGGCCTTAGCTCTGCAAAACCGCCGGCCACAGCTGGTGGCAGATCAAGCGGATAGCGAAAATAACCCTGCGGATAGTCGCGGCTTTGTATGGGATTTTGTGCGTAGATACTAGTAAAACTTAGTAAAAGTAGTAGGGGATAGCAATATTTATTCATCAAGATAGTATACAGTCAGGCTGGGCCGGGAGTTTTAAGAAAAATGAGTTAGTTCAAATATTAATGCCCCGCAGAGACTATTTAATATAAAAATCTATCAACTTTTCGCCTTCTAAATAGCCTTCCAGGTGATCACCAACATTTACCCGGCTTACGCCGGCCGGAGTGCCTGTAAATATCAGGTCGCCTTTTTTTAGGGTTATATAGCGCGATACAAACGCAATAATATACTCGAACGAAAATAACAAGCGACTGGTGTTGCCGGTTTGTTTGCGCTGGCCGTTAACATCCAGGTGGAAATTCAGGTTATACAGATCCGTAAATTTAGCCTTAGGTACAAAATTGCTTACCGGTGCTGAGTTGTCGAAGGCTTTGGCCAACTCCCAGGGCAAACCTTTTTCTTTGTGGCGCGATTGGATATCGCGGGCGGTAAAGTCGACACCAAGGGCAATCTCTTCATAATAATTAGCTGCAAATTTTTCGTTGATATGCTTGCCCTCTTTGTCAATTTTTAAGACGATCTCCAGCTCATGATGCAAATCTTGAGAAAAGTCCGGATGATAAAAAGGTTTGTTATCTTTTAATAAAGCGGTATCGGGTTTTAAAAAAATTACCGGCGCAGTAGGTACAGGATTATTGAGCTCGTGTGCATGCTCGGCGTAGTTGCGGCCAATGGCAATGATCTTCATAGTGTTTTAATGAGTGAATGTGTAATTGACTGAATTAGTCAATGATAATTCAGCCGGTGGCTAAGTTAATGAATGGTTTTAATAATAATAAATGACGACACGCACTCATTCAAAACGCACTCAATTCACTGATGATTACAGCAAGGAGATGCGTTTAATAACCGACTCGGTACCCGCAACTACACGGATGAAATAGAACCCGCGATTGATTTTACTGCTGATAGCCCGGTTTAAGACCTGCTCGCCGGGCTCAACGCGTTGCGAAAATAGTGTCAGCACATCATTACCCAGCACATCTACCATTTTGATGGTGACATTTGAGTTGCGCGATATTACATACTTAAGGTTGATCTGGTCAGTTATCGGGTTGGGATATACCTCTACGTTGCTCAACAATTTGTCGGTAGGAAAAACCGGACGCGTTGTTGAAATAATACCAGGCTTTATAGGGGGCAAGGCTATGTTGGGCAACAAACTTTTTTTTGGTTTCCTCTTAAGCAAATTGTAATTAATAGTATCTCCCAGGTTTGGCTTTACCGGTCTGGCTGAGGCATAATTCAGGGATATCGCCATAGCAATAATCAATATCCACGAATAAAAAGAAGTAAAAATTCTCCTCATGCCTTACATTTAATTTTACGTTACAAAAGTATAAATAAACTTTTCACCAAATTCAATTTCAAAGGCATTATTGCACAATTTAACAATTTTTAACAATGCTGTTTAGCTTCACTAACAAATATTTTACTTATACGTTTACATAAATTTTAAGTTGTAACTCAAATAATTTAATACTTTTGTGCGTTTATCCATAACATAGTGTCGCAACATAAAGATCTACAAAAACTGACAGCCGCGGGGCTTCTCATCAGTTTAGGAATTATCTACGGAGACATTGGTACTTCTCCGCTATACGTTTTCAAAGCCATAGTTGGCAGTCAACATATTTCAGATATCCTCGTATTAGGCGGAGTGTCCTGTATTTTCTGGACGCTCACCCTGCAAACAACCTTAAAATACGTGGTTATAACCTTACGTGCTGATAACAAAGGCGAGGGCGGTATTTTCTCCCTATTCTCGCTGGTTAGGCGCAAGGCAAAATGGCTCATTATTCCTGCCATAGTAGGTGGATGCGCTTTGCTGGCCGATGGTATAATTACGCCACCTATTACCATATCAGCCGCCGTCGAAGGTTTGGTGCCTCAGTTTCCGCACTTACATACGGTGCCTGTAGTAATTGCTATAATAGGAGGTTTATTTATTATCCAGCAATTTGGCTCTTCAATGGTGGGTAAAGCTTTCGGGCCAATAATGTTTGTCTGGTTTACCATGATGGGGGTGTTAGGTATTACCTATATTGTGCAAGATCCTACAATAATTCGTGCGTTAAACCCTTACTATGCTTTTAAACTGCTAACCAGTAATCACTATCATGCATTTATCATATTGGGTGCGGTGTTTCTGTGTACCACCGGAGCCGAGGCCTTGTATTCAGACCTGGGCCACTGCGGACGCCAAAACATTCAAATAAGCTGGGTATATGTTAAAACCTGTTTAATATTAAATTATTTGGGGCAGGCAGTTTGGTTATTGCAACATAATGGCCAATTGCTCAACCTTAATTTGCTTAATCCTTTTTACCAAATCATGCCCGGTTGGTTTTTGAATTTTGGTATCGGGGTGGCTACTGTAGCGGCTATTATCGCCAGCCAGGCGCTGATATCAGGATCATTTACGCTCATAGCTGAGGCGGTAAGATTAAACTTATGGCCCAAGGTTAAGATACATTATCCCAGTGAGCAAAAAGGCCAACTATATGTATCGAGCGTTAACTGGTTACTGTGCGCCGGTTGTATTGGGGTGGTCATGTTGTTTAAACATTCAGACAAGATGGAGGCCGCTTATGGTTTGAGTATTACTGTCGCCATGTTGATGACTACCATATTGGTGTCACGCTTCCTTCGTCGCAAAAAGGTACCAAACTACATGGTGAATGCGTTTTTGGTTATTTATATCCTGATCGAGGGAACTTTCTTATACGGTAATCTGAACAAATTTGTCGATGGTGGGTGGTTTACCTTGTCAATAGGTGCCATATTGTTCTCTGTGATGTGGACCTGGCATACAGCTCGAAAAATCAGAAATCGCTATGTTAAATTTGTTGAGATTGATGATTACTACAATATCCTGAAGGAATTGAGCGAGGACGAAACCGTACCAAAATACGCCTCGCAGCTGGTTTATCTAACCAGCGCTAATTTCAACTCTGAGGTTGAGTCAAAGATCATTTATTCCATACTGCAAAAACAACCTAAACGTGCCGACGTTTACTGGCTGGTACACGTTGATGTAGTTGATGAGCCTTATAAAAAAGAGTATGAAGTTGATTTCCTGGTACCGAATAAACTTATCCGTATTGACTTTAAACTGGGTTTCCGTATCGAGCAGCAAATTAACCTGCTATTCAGACGTGTAGTTGAAGACCTGGTTAAAAATGGCGAAGTTGATATCACCAGCAGCTATAAATCACTCAACAAACATAAAATTGTAGGCGATTTTCGTTTCGTGGTGATCGAGAAGGTGCTTTCGCGTTCGCACAATCTGACTTTTTACGAAAAGGCTATCATGGCATTTTATGGATATCTGAAAAAGATAAGTTTGTCTGAAGAGCGCGGTTTTGGCCTTGACCTTAGTTTCGTAACCATAGAAAAAGTTCCATTGATGCTGGCGGCTCCGGAAAGCGTAGAGATTACCCGCGTTACTGTTTGATTTTTTTTAAAACCATTTGCGCTAACATAATATTACTTCAATATTAAAACAGATTGTAGGAATAACTTAGAGTCTTTATTTAATATCACTATGAAGTATATATTAATAGCATTTTTATTTTTAACATCACATACAGTTTTCGCCCAGGCGGTAACTGATACTACAAAAAAAAACCTGGCCGATACAATAAAGAAAGACGTTTTAACGGCGCCCGATACGGTGCCTAAACTGCGTAGCAAAGCATGGGCCTTTGTTCCGCCGCTGGCTTTGATAAGCTATGGTGCCTTGTCATTCCCGGTTCATCCTATTCGGCGCTGGGATTATTTTATCCGTAATGAGGTTAAAGATCACATTCCAACCTTCCATTCGGTTGCCGAAAGTTATTTTCAGTTTTCGCCTGTTGCAGCCGTATATGTGCTGAATTTAGCCGGTATTGCAGGCAAGAACCGTTTCCTGGACAGGACAATAATACTTGGATTGTCGGCGAGCATACTTGGCGGCTCTTTAAGTATAACCAAACGCGCTACGCACCGTTTACGACCTAATGGCGAGAATTATCTGTCATTTCCATCGGGTCACACCGCCACCGCTTTTATGGGTGCCGAATTCTTAGCGCAGGAGTTTTCCGGTAAGTCGGTTTGGTATGGGGTAGCCGGTTATACTGTTGCTGGTCTAACCGGCGTGTTCAGAATTGGAAATCGCGATCATTGGTTTAGCGATACTATTGCAGGGGCAGGTTTCGGCATATTGTCAACCAAAGCCGCGTACTATATTTATCCTTACATGCGCGATTTTTTAACGCATAAAGGTAAATCGGGTAAGACAGCTACGCTAATACCAACTTACCAGTATGGTATGCCTGGAGTGGCGTTGGCTATGCAGTTGTGATTACCTGTATCTGAGCTTGTAACCTAAAATTATGCCTGCAAATAAAAACGTAACAGCATTGGCGGCGGTAACCGGCAGGCTATGCGCCATAACACCATACAGCAGCCATAAAAAGGTGCCAACTGTAAAAACTACGTACATGGATAGCGAAATACCCTCGGTGTTTTTTGAGCGGATAGTTTTAACTGCTTGCGGCAAAAACGAAATAGTGGTGCAAAAAGCGGCAGCTAAGCCAATAATTTCTATATAGTTCATTGTGTCGATATTAGGGCAATGCAAATATACAAAGTAATAGTGTAAAAAGTACACTATTACTTTGTATGTCAGGCCGCTTTACCCAGGCGACTGTTTTTGTAACTATAAGTGAAATAGACTATAAGGCCCAGTACCAGCCATATTAAAAAGCGCAGCCAGTTAGTGTAACCCAATTGTGTCATCAGGTAAAAACAACTCATCAACCCTAAAACCGGTATAAGCGACAAATTCTTGATAAACGCCAGCACTGTTAATACAGCTGCGAGAATAATGAACAGGAACATTGGGAAATTCTGATGCGCATTATCAACAGAAAACAACTCAAGCATCGGTTTCCAAAGAATTATCATGCCGGCTATAAATAATACGGGCACAATGAACTTGCCGTTTATATAGGGCAATTTAAAACGCCCTTTATGTGCCGATTCTTTGGGTAGCAGCAATACCCCGCCACAAACCAGTACAAAAGCGAATAGAGTGCCTATACTCGTCAGGTCAGTAACTTCGGTCAGGTTCATGAAGAGTGCCGGTATGGCTACTACAAAGCCGGTAACTATCGTAGAGAATGAAGGTGTATGATATTTGGGATGGATACGCGAAAATGCTTTGGGTAATAAACCATCGCGGCTCATGCTCATCCAAATACGTGGCTGGCCTAGCTGGAAGATCAGCAGTACGCTGGCGGTAGCAATGACCGCGCTAATAGATATTACATAACTGATCTTATTTAACCCCACTCTGCCAAACACAAATGCCAGCGGGTCTGCAACCTGTAGTTCTTTATAATTTACCATGCCGGTAAGCACCAACGCTACCAGGACATATAAAACAGTACAAATAATTAACGAGTAGATCATGCCACGTGGCAGGTCGCGTTGTGGGTTGTCACACTCTTCGGCAGTAGTTGATATAGCGTCAAAGCCAATATAAGCAAAGAATACGCCCGACACACCTTTCATCACCCCGCTAAAACCATTTGGCATAAAGGGGTGCCAGTTGGCTGGCGTAATGTAAAAACAGCCAATTAGTATTACTGCTATGATAATAGCAATCTTTAAATATACCATAGCGTTGGTGGCCCGCTTGGTTTCGCGGATGCCCACATAAACCAGGTAGGTGATGATGATTACAATAAGCAGCGCTGGCATGTTAGCTATCAGCTTAAAATCGCCAAAGCCGGGGGCTGTGGCCCAGGCGTTGGCGCCAGCTTTCATGGAATCAGTTATTGGGGTCAGATTATGGCCGGCGGCTAACTGTTGTACCTGTTCATGTGCTCTAAACGCCGAGTAGTAGTCCATAGTCAAATATTCCGGTACATGAATGCCGAAGCCTTCAAGCAAATTGAGAAAGTAACCGCTCCAGGATATAGCTACCGCAATGTTACCAATGGCATATTCCATCAGTAAATCCCAACCGATTATCCAGGCAATCAACTCACCAAACGAAGCATAAGCATAAGTATAAGCACTGCCTGCAACCGGGATGCGCGAGGCAAACTCGGCATAGCAAAGTGCCGAAAATCCGCAGGTAACGGCTGTAATGATAAATAAGAAACTAACCGCAGGTCCCCCGTAAAAAGACGCTTCACCAATGGTCGAAAATATACCGGCACCTACTACTGCAGCTATACCCATGAGGGTAAGGTCACGCACGTTCAGCTCTTTTTTAAGCTGCGAGCCGGTACCTGAATGTTCGTCGCCAAAACCACAGGCAACGTCGTCTAATATTTTAGTGATTGATTTTTTACGAAATATACCTTTTGACATTATTCTTATTTTGCTGCAAAGCTATCAAACATAACCATTTTTTTATTAGGATATGCTTACTTTGCACCTATGAATATCGGAATAAAGGACGTTTTATATAAAGTAAGATTCTTTTTCATACCCTATCTGATACTGATAGGTATCTGCCTCATCGTCAAGCTCACACATACCCGGGAGGAGATCTATTTTAGCGTAAATACCCGCAACTGGCCTTGGGCTGATACCATCGCCCCATATGTCACCGATATTGGCAATGGTTGGACAACGATTACTATTGCTTTGATATGTATGCTGTTCAGTTATCGAAAGGCTTTCATCTTGCTTGGTAGTTATGCGCTTAGTTCGGGGATAGTAGCCCAGTCGTTAAAATTTATATTTGCGGCGCCACGACCTAAATTATATTTCCATGATCAGCTGAGCCGAATCCATTTTGTGGCAGGTACAGATCAATTAAGTTATCATAGTTTCCCTTCGGGGCATACCGTTACTGCTTTTTCAACTGCTATCATTATTGCATACTGGGCAAAAAACAAGTTCTGGGGGTTTCCCTTATTATTATTGGCTGCCTTAGTTGGCTATTCACGCATGTATTTGAGCCAGCATTTTTTTGAGGATGTTACCGCCGGCTCAGCTACCGGTGTGGTAGTTACGGTGATTTGGTTATGGTGGGTAGAAAATCGCGAATTTATCAAACGGGCCAAGTGGGATAAAGGGTTGTTTAAACAATAAGCTATCCCCTGTATCATGATACATTATTGCAAGTTTTTGAAATAGACTTGTATGGTAAGTTCTGATCTCGACTAAATTCTAAGATGAAAGCCCTGCCATAGGGCAAGGCTTTCATTAAATCACATTATTCCAGCTCCAGATTCTTTTGTCGCTGGCGATACCAGTAAATGCTTCCTATGATCAGCAGAATAATACCAGCTATCACAATTAACCAGGTGGCCGAAACCCCTTTTGAGTTTGACACATACTGGTCATGCCGATCAAGCGTCGGTGCCAGTTTAATGGAGTTGACGAAGGATTTATACTCGCCGGATACCATTTCTTTACGGGCATTGGGATAGGCGTACTCAAAAATATAGGTGGCTGCATTGGTATACAACAATACAATGTTTCTAAGCTGGATATCGCCTCCACCGTTATCGGTTTGCAGCGTAAAGGTTTTTGCTTTTAACTTACCGATAGTGGTATCTCTGACATACTGAGCACTGGCATAATCGGTTCCGGCTTGTATGTTTTTTATATTTTCTTTAAGCACTTTATCCAGATCGCTCTCATGTTGAAGCGGCGCTGTGTTTTTGGCATTGGGCGTACGCAGAACTACTACATAACCTAATGGCGAATTTGATGAATATATCTGCTGGCCGAGTGTATCCGTTTTGGTATACGCTTCGGGTAATGACACGGTAACTGCACTATCAATAGCTACCGGTTTTAATGTCTGGCCAAAGCCGGCAAACGCAGATAATATCAATGATGCGGAAATTAAAATTATCTTTTTCATACCTATACTCTCCCTAAAACCGTACCAAAATGGTTTATGCGGGCGGTTTATGACATTGGCATAAACAAATAAGGTGTGGCTTTCCGGCCACACCTTATATAATTGACTAAAATGATATTTAACTGATAAACAGACAGTTTGTCTTTATAGTTTATCAATTTCGGCTTTAATAAATTCAGCCAGCTCTTTTACATAACCGGCGCTGAAATCAAATTTAATACCTGCGATTTCGTAAATCTCCTTAATGGTCTTGGTGTAACCTAATTTTAGGGCATTCAGGTATTGCTGCAAGGCTTTACCCGGGTTTTCTTTATAGTTTTTATATACGGCAATGGCACCTAATTGAGCAAATCCGTACTCAATATAATAAAACGGAATCTCGAAGATATGCAGTTGCTTTTGCCACAGATTGGCTTCGGCTTCTTCAAGGCCGCTCCAGTCGGCAAAGCCAGCTCCAAATGGCTCATATATCTGTAACCACGCCTCGGCGCGCTCGGCTGCTGTATGATCGGGGTTGGTGTAGATCCAGTGTTGAAACTGATCGACCACAGCTACCCATGGAAGCGTTTTCAATACGTCTACCAGTTGATCGCGTTTGGCGCGTTTCAAATCCTCCCCGTTATCAAAAAACACGTCCCAGTTATCCATTGATATTAACTCCATCGACATAGAAGCCAGCTCCGCAACCTCCGACGGACAATGTTTAAAATCGTTCAGTTCCAGATCGGCAGTTAAGAACGTATGAACCGCGTGGCCACCTTCATGAACCATGGTTGTCAGATCGCGAAAAGTATTGGCCGAGTTCATGAAAATAAACGGCGCACCGGTTTCTGACAGCGGATAGTTATACCCGCCCGGCGCTTTGCCTTTGCGGCTTTCTACGTCGAAAAGGTTGTTGTCTTTCATGATCTCCAGGCGTTCGCCCAGATAACTGTTGATATTGCGGAAGCATTGGATTGATTTTTCGATCAGTTCTCCGCCATTGTTAAATGGCTTTAATGCCGGCTTGCCCGATGTATTCACATCCATATCCCAGGGGCGCAAAGTTTCCAGACCCAAAGCCTCCTGACGTTGTATAGCTTGTTCACGCAGGATAGGCACGATCTCCAATTCAATTGCTTCATGGAACGCATAACAATCCTGCGGGGTATAGTCGAAACGGCCCAGTTCCTGGAATTTGTAATCGCGGTAGTTCTCAAAACCGGCGTTCAGCGCTACTTTATGGCGTAGTGCGCGCAGGTGGTCAAAAAGGTCGTCCAGTTTTTCTTTTTCTTGCAGACGGCGTGTGGTTATCTTTTCCCAGACTTCCTGACGTTTGGCGCGGTCGGTATCCTTCAAAAATACAGCGGCCTGCTCTAAGGTATATTCTTTATCGCCGATATGTACCGATAGGGAGCCGCTTATCGATTGATATTTCTGTTGCTCAACCTGTATTTCGGTTTGCAGCGGTATGTTTTCCTCGCGGAACAACTCCAGCGACTTTTTAACACCGCGCAGGTAAATGAAGTATTTGTCGCTGTCCAGTTTGTCCAGGTATTTGCTGGCCACTAACTTTTTGTTGAGCTCATTGCTGTAAGGGGCAATTTTTGGTTCGATCTCGGTGGCGAAGTATTGAAAATCGGCTAATAGCTGCTCGCTTGCGGTATCACAGGTCATGCGGATATAGCGCCAGGCAAAATCCTCTTCTAACGCCGCTTCTATTTCGCTGCGGTCATGCAGCCATTGTACCAGTTCTTCGGTTGAATTGATAGGGCGCTCTAAAAGGTCCTTGTAAATAGGCTCCAATGTTTCCCATTTAATTTCCAGGTGGGCCGGGATATATGTTCTTGTTTTTTTGTGGATCATTTTCTGATGCGTAAATGTGCAGATATGCAAATGTGCAAATTGTTAAGGACGAGTGAAAGTGTGGAAATGTAAAATTAGTCGCCGAAGTAGTTGCAAACTGCAGGTTTATTCGAAGTCACAACTTCAAACAGCATTTTGATATCGGTTATCAAAGGATACGCGTGATCCACGCGCGAATGTGTATCAGTTTGGATCAGTTGGATCATTTTTAAATCTCAACTAATTTATAATTAGGTAGTTAATGGTATTTGTCCTGAATTGGTGGATCACTTTGGATCACTTTTTATGACTTTTAAGTCATTTTTTGGATCACTTTAAAGACGTATCCCAAAAATCATCCCATGCGGCAACAGCACTCTGTCTAACAAAAAAAAGGTGGCAAAAACCACACTGGCAATACCGTTTGTGGTCATAAACGCAAAGTTCACCCGGCTCAGGTCGTTTGGTTTTACTAACAGGTGCTGATAGGTTAGCATCACACAGAAAAATATAATACCTACATAGTAAAACAAACCTACCGTGGTATAAATTGCCGGCAGTATTATAAACACCGCCGAAAGTACATGAAGAAACGTCGACAATCGCAAGGCGTTTACCTTACCCAGGTAAGCCGGTATAGAATGCAGATTTTCGGTACGGTCAAAATCTTCGTCCTGCAAAGCATAAATAATATCGAAACCGCTCACCCAGCATAGTACAGCCAGCGAGAAGAATATTGGTAGCAAATCAAACTTACCCGTAACCACCAAATAGGCCCCGATGGGGGCTAACGATAAGCCTAAACCCAACACCAAGTGGCAAAGCGCCGTAAAACGCTTCGTGGCACTATACCCCAGCACCACCAGTAAAGCCACCGGCGACAGGTAAAAACAAATAGGATTAATAAACCAGGTGGTAATAATAAACAGGGCACAGTTAACCAAGGTAAAAGTCAAGGCTGATGCGGCACTTATACGGCCCGACGGAATATCGCGCACTTTGGTACGCGGGTTTTTGGCATCAATATCTCTGTCAAGATAACGGTTAAATGCCATGGCAGAGTTTCGTGCAAATACCATACACAGCACCATCATCAAAAGCTTTTGCCACTCAAAAACGTAGTTGGTAGTAGTTACTGCCAAAAAGAAGCCAATAAAGGCAAATGGCATAGCGAATATGGTATGCGAGAAAGTTACTAATGATAGATATTTTTTCATTGTTTATGATGATAGTGGCGAGGACACACCCCCTGCGGCCGCACTTGTCAACCGCACCCCCCTCAAGAGAGGTCCTTTATTTTTTGTTATATTATTTGAATTATAATATCCCGCCGTGGTTCCCCTCTTGAGAGGGGTTAGGGGTGTGTTCTACGACATGCTTTTCAATTGTCCTTAAAACATTTAACATATCTTTCCGCACCTCCTGTTCACTAAAACGTATTATAGTTAAACCATATGCCTTGAGTTTTTGGTCTCTCAGTTGATCTAAATTATGTTTTTCTTCGTGGTTATAATAATGTCCATCAATTTCAATGACCAAATTTAATTCATAGCAATAGAAATCAACTATGAAATCTGATAACGGTTTTTGACGCTGAAAATCATAGCCGTAACATTGTTTATTTTTTAATTTATTCCAAAGTAATACTTCGCCCAAAGTACTGTCATTTCTTAGCTGCCTTGCTAACTCTTTTAAATAGGGTTTATAAGGAAATGATCTTGCGTGGTATGGCTATCGTAACACATCTAACCCCTCGCAAGAGGGGAATCATAATATGGCGGCACCTCAAACCCGGTATTCACCTGGCTGATAAAACCCAGAACTTCATCGCGTCCAAGCTGTTCTTCTGACGATGTGATAAAGCACTGCGGTACCTCGTCAAAGGTGGTTAGCAGCGCTTTTTTAAATTTGGCTACCGTTTGATCTGTTTTTACTGCCGATTGTTTGTCGGCTTTGGTAAATATCAGCACAAATGCCAATCCCTTTTCGCCTAACCAGTTGCAAAACTCCAGGTCTATTTTCTGCGGATCAAGCCGGCTGTCAATCAGTACCATCACACATTGAAGGCTTTCGCGTTTATCCAGGTAAGTTTGGATGAATTTGTTCCAATCCTCTTTTTTGCTTTTAGATACCCGGGCATAACCATAGCCCGGTAAATCGACAATGTACCAGTTATCATTAATTAAAAAATGATTGATCAGCTGCGTTTTACCCGGCGTTTGCGAGGTTTTAGCCAACCCTTTTTTGCCCGTTAGCATATTGATCAATGATGACTTGCCTACGTTTGACCGACCGATAAAAGCATACTCGGGCTTTACCGGCGGCGGTAGTTTGGAGATCTGGGTGTTGCTGCAAATAAACTCGGCAGATTTTATTACCATGGGGCAAAGGTAGTGATAAGTGAATGAAGATAGTTATTGAAGGTTGAAGATTAGGTTTGTCTGAATTATATAAATGCAATATCACTTTATTGTAATTACTTAACTAACTTAGAATTAACCCGGTTCTAAATGTTATATTTGATGTTTAAACATTTAATAATCATTAGTCAATCGTTAATATAATAATCTTCGAGAAATGTCAGAATATAAAATACCTGCACAAACCCGCATCGGCCACGTACATTTAAAAGTGAGCGACCTGCAACGCTCGCTTGATTTTTACTGCGGATTGCTGGGGTTTGAAAAAATACAAATGTATGGCGATCAGGCCGCGTTTATCTCTGCAGGCGGTTATCATCATCACATCGGCTTAAACACCTGGGAAAGTAAAGGCGCTCCACCGGCTCCACGCCATGCACCCGGATTGTTTCACACTGCTATTCTATATCCCGAACGCAAAGACCTGGCGGCAATTTTGAAACGATTGATCGAAGCAAAATACCCTCTCACCGGTGCATCAGACCATGGTGTGTCCGAAGCTATTTATTTAGATGACCCTGATGGAAATGGCGTAGAACTTTACTGGGATCGCCCGCGGGAAGAGTGGCCCCGCGAAGCAAATGGCAATATCGAAATGTTTACGCGCAGGCTGGATGTTGAAGGACTGCTGGCTTTAAATTCAACTGTTGACGAGAAATAATAATAGATTATGTCATTTCGGGCGTAGCGGGATATGCAAGCAAATCAATCGCGAGTGAAGGCAGGTATATAGTTCTTCCCGCTGGCCGAAATGACATAGCCTGCTTTTGGAGAGTACTAATCAGAGGTGTACCTTTGCCCCATGTCTATCACATTACGCCCTATCCGGCCTGCTGACAATGTCGAGCTGGCTAAAATCATCCGGGCATCATTGGAAGAGTTTAACGTGCCCAGACAAGGCACCGTTTATTCAGACCCTACAACCGATGCGCTATTTGAGCTTTTTAACCAAACAGCGGGCAGTTGCTATTTTATAGCTGAACAAGACGGTATGCTGTTGGGCGGTTGTGGCGTTTATCCCACAGCAGGTTTGCCGGCAGGCTATGCCGAACTGGTAAAACTTTATCTTACAGCCGCCAGCCGCGGCAAGGGCATTGGCAAAATGCTGCTGAACAAATGTTTTGAGGCTGCCGCAGATTTGGGTTATACGCATTTGTATCTGGAATCCTTCCCGCAACTGACCAAGGCTGTGAGCTTGTATCATAAAGCTGGGTTTGAACCGATAGATCATGCTTTGGGTAGCTCGGGGCACTTTGCGTGTACTATTTGGATGGTGAAGGAATTAAAAAGTAAAAATTAAAAAAGACTTGGTAAAAACTTTAGCCAGATCAATCTTCAATACCTAACCTCCAATCACTAATCTCTAATCCTTATCTTTGCCCGCAATACTATGAGCAAAACCGTAATACCGTACAGCCAGGAGCAGGGCACCAAAAAAGAGCAGGTGGCCGATATGTTTAATAATATCTCCAAGACCTATGATTTTTTGAATCATTTCATGTCGTTGGGTATTGATATCATCTGGCGAAAAAAAGCTATCAATGAATTAAAAGAAGATCAGCCGAAATTGATCCTTGATGTAGCTACCGGCACCGGCGATTTTGCTTTCGAGGCGCTTGCTATCCTCAATCCTGATAAGATCGTCGGCGTCGATATTTCGCAGGGGATGCTGGATATTGCCAAACAAAAAATAGCTAAACGAAGCCTTGGACATAAATTTGAAGTTAAGCTTGGCGACTCAGAAAAGCTGCCTTTTGAAGCCGGTGAATTTGACGCAGTAACGGTAGCTTACGGTGTGCGTAATTTCGAAAATCTGGAAAAGGGGTTGGCCGATATTAACCGCGTTTTAAAACCGGGTGGTAAAGCTGTGGTATTAGAGTTTTCTAAACCAAAAGCGTTCCCCATAAAACAATTGTACCGGTTTTACTTTAATTATATCACGCCGGGTATTGGTAAGCTTTTCTCTAAAGATTCAAGAGCTTATTCTTACCTGCCTGAGTCGGTGGCGGCTTTTCCGCACGGTAAAGATTTCGTAGCGGTGATGGATAGGGTAGGCTTTAAGCATACCAAATGCAGGCCTTTAGCGTTTGGTATTTGTTCAATTTATACGGGCATTAAATGATTAAACACCGGTATCTGCTCATTATAGCGTTGCTTTTTTGCGGCAGCAAACTGTTGGCACAGGTACCAAAGTGGGGCGGGGGCGCAGATCAGGCCGATAGGAGCTTTGGTTTTAGCTTTGGCTATGTCAACAGTTATTTTAAGATAGATAAGATGCCCGACTGGCGCAAGCCTTATTTTGACAACGATAATGTCAAGGTAACGGATTCATTGAACAGTATAGGTTCGCCAAGTTCGCAAGGTTTTGCCGTAGGTTTTTTGTACCGCTACCGGATCACGGAACATTTAGAGGTGAGAACCACCCCCTCGCTGATTTTTGCCGACAGAATTGCCAATTATACGTATACTGATAAATCGCTTAATACCAGTAAAACGGTTCAATCTACCTCGGTGGACCTGCCTTTATCTATCAAGATCAAGTCGGACCGTATCGGCAATTTCAGGGGATATATTTTAGGCGGGCTTAAGTATAGCCAGGCTATCGGCACCAAATCGAACGCCGATGCTTCACTGGCACCGATAGATAAGCATCTCAAAAATATCCGCGGTTTCGGCTCGTACGAGGCTGGCTTAGGCTGCGATATCTATTTCGAGTTTTTTAAATTGTCTCCAGAAATTAAACTCTCAAACTCATTCGGTGACGTCATGCTGCACGAGGATAATCCTTATTCAACACCAATAAACAAATTGTCGTTACACACGTTGATGTTTAGCCTGTATTTTGAATAAGCTGCCGGCTTATTGGGCATAAAATGTTTAATTACCGGCGAAAAAGGCTAATTTCGCATGAATTTATAGTATACCATGGCTAAAATTGCATTAATTACCGGGGCTACTGCCGGCATTGGCGAGGCTTGTGCAGAACTGTTTGCGCGCGAAAACTATAATCTGATACTTACCGGCCGCCGGGCCGACCGCCTGGAAAAGCTGGCCGCAAAACTCAATAAAAAATACGATACCGAAGTTGCTGTTTGCGCTTTTGATGTGCGCGACCGTGAAGCGGTAACCACGAATTTTGAAAACTTACCGGCTAAGTGGAAAAAGGTAGATGTGCTGATCAACAATGCCGGACTGAGCCAGGGACTTGATCCCATTCAAAAAGGTGACATTGACGACTGGGATACCATGATTGACACCAACATTAAAGGTCTGCTTTACGTAAGCAGGGTGGTGTCAAACTGGATGATCAAGAATGGCAAAGGCCATATCGTTAATTTGGGATCAATAGCCGGTAAGGAGGTTTACCCCAATGGTAACGTATATTGTGCTACCAAGCATGCGGTTGATGCTTTGAGCAAAGGTATGCGTATTGACCTGGTGCAACACGGAATTAAAGTAACTGCTATACATCCGGGTGCGGTTGAGACCGAATTCTCTGAAGTGCGCTTCCACGGCGATAAAGAACGTGCTAAAAAGGTATATGACGGTTTCGAGCCGCTGGTAGCCGAAGATATAGCCGATACGATATTCTTTGTAGTGTCGCGGCCAAAGCATGTCAATATCAACGAACTGCTGATCATGCCTGCCGCCCAGGCAACAGCGTCAAACATTGTAAGAAAATAGTGTAAATGTGCAGATGACTTGATTGATAGATATAAAGTCCGAAATCAAACACCGAAATAAAGCACTCAATCACTCATTCAATAATTCACTAATTAAAAAGATGTCATTAATAACACAAATAGATCAGGACATAAAATTGGCCATGCTGGCTAAACAGGCTGAGCGTTTAGCGGGATTGCGGGCTATCAAATCGGCTTTATTATTAGCTAAAACAGAAAAAGGTGCTGCCGAGGAATTGACTCAGGAGGCAGAGATCAAAGTTTTGCAAAAGTTGGTTAAACAACGCAAGGAGTCGGCAGAGATTTATAAAACTCAGGAGCGTGATGATCTTTACCAGATCGAGATGAGCGAAATAGCTGTAATTGAGCCTTATTTGCCGCAGCAAATGACCCGTTTTGAGGTTGAGGGTTATATCCAGGAGTTGATGGCCCGCATTGGGGCAACCGGTATGCAGGACATGGGCCGCATTATGGGTATGGCTAATAAAGAGCTGGCAGGCCAGGCCGACGGCAGAACGATATCTGAGGTAGTAAAACAATTACTGGCATAAATTATTTGTTTTATTGTTGCAGGTAAACTGCAATAAGCTATTTTTATAGCGAATAAAAAGGCTGTGGGCCTTATAAAATTAACTTTATACATTATATCTATATGAGTTTCGTGCCGAAAGAGGAACATGGTTTTAGTTACATCGATGAGGGCGAAGGGCAGGTGCTATTGCTGCTGCATGGCTTAATGGGCGGCTTGAGCAACTGGGAAGAGGTTATTGAAGAATTCAGGCACAAATACCGTGTTATTTTACCCTTACTACCGGTTTACGATTTACCGGTAATAACAACAGGGGTAAAAACGTTATCTAAATACTTACATAAGTTTATTAAGTATAAAAAGTTGGAGAACGTTATTTTGCTGGGCAACTCATTAGGTGGCCACGTAGCTTTAATATACGCACTGGCACATCCCGAAAAACTACGTGCCATGGTTTTAAGCGGTAGTTCGGGTTTATACGAGAACGCTTTCGGCGGCTCTTTTCCGCGGCGGGAAAGTATGGAGTTTGTGAAAGAAAAGGTTGAGTATACTTTTTATGATCCAAAAGTTGCTACACCGGAGTTAGTTGACGAAGTTTATAAAGTAGTTAATGACCGTCATAGCGTGATCAGATTGTTAGCTATGGCAAAATCGGCCATACGCCATAACATGAAAAAAGACCTGCATAAAATACATATGCCGGTTTCATTGATATGGGGCAAAAACGATAAAATTACGCCGCCTGAGGTGGCCGAGGAGTTTAACGAATTGCTGCCAGATTCGGAATTGCACTGGATAGACAAATGCGGACATGCAGCAATGATGGAACATCCGCAGGAGTTTAACCGTATATTAAAAGGGTTTTTACAAAAAATAGGAGCATAGCCATGTTTGCAGGCGAGTTAATAGCTGACGCAATACCACCGGTACACACCTCTGATACCATTCAGAAAGTGCTTGACCGTATGGTTGAGTTTCGTGTGCGCCATTTGCCTATTGTAAATGAAGAGCAATTTCTGGGACTGCTTGCCGAAAGCGATATATTGCCGGAAATGGACGCTCAGACCGAGGTTGGCGCATTGGGGTTGTCATTGGTAAATCCATACGTGCGCGAAGATCAGCATGTTTATGACGTAATCCGCTTGTTCTATGAGCAGCAATTGAGCGTAGTGCCTGTGCTTGATATTAAAAGGAATTACCTGGGGTTAATACCTATTAACCGCATGAATGAATATTTTGCTACCATTGCATCGGTAGCCCAGCCAGGCGGTATCATTATACTCGATATCAATAACAAAAACAATTCACTGGCGCATATGTCTCAAATAGTAGAGTCTGATAATGCGCAGATATTAAGTTCGTACGTGCGTACTTTCCCAGATTCGACCCGTATGGAGGTTACGCTCAAGGTAAACAAAACAGATATCTCGAATATTATAGCTACGTTTTTACGCTACGAATACGACGTAAAAGCTACGTTTAACAACAGTGAGCACGAAGACGGTGCGATGGAGAGATATGCTTCACTGATGAATTATCTTAATTTGTAGTTCATAGTAGATGAGCCATAGACCGTGGTTATAATAAAAATACTATAGACCATAGACTATCGTCTATCGACCAACAAACATCCATGAAGATAGCAGTATACGGCAGACCGTTTAATGACCAGGCAGTAATACCATTTATACAACAGGTGTTTGACAACCTGGCACAACACTCGGTCGATATTTATATTCATCACCAACTAAGCAATTATTTAAAAGATAGAATAGATACTACAGCTTACACTGTATTGAATGAGGGCGACCGTATTAAGGGTGTGGTGGATGTTTTTATCACTTTGGGTGGCGATGGTACCTTGCTGGATATGGTGAGCGTTATCCGCGACTCGGGTGTACCGGTTATAGGGATAAACTTTGGCAGATTAGGTTTTTTGGCGAGTGTCAACAAAAACGATATTGCGGCGGCTATCCATGCCGTCATTAACAATGAATATACTTTAGATGGCCGGGGGTTGCTAAGTATCGAGTCGGAGTTAAATGTGTTTGGTACAGATAACTTTGCATTGAACGATATCACCATCCATAAGCGCGACGATTCGGCCATGATCACCACCAATATGTTCCTGGATGGCGGATTTTTGAACTCGTATTGGGGCGATGGTATTATCATTGCTACGGCAACCGGCTCAACAGCTTATTCATTGAGCTGCGGGGGGCCAATAATATTCCCCGAGTCGAACAGTATTGTGGTTACGCCGGTATCCCCGCATAACCTAAACGTACGGCCAATTGTATTGCCCGATTGCAGCGTGCTTTCGTTCGAAGTGGAATCGCGCAATGCTAACTATATTTTATCCCGGGATTCGCGGACCGAAGTTATTGACAAACCTATGCGCTTCACGGTAAAGAAGACAAGTTTTGAGTTGAATCTTATCCGTTTAAATAATGAAAGTTATTTATCAACGTTAAGAAACAAATTATTGTGGGGCCTTGACGCCCGCAATTATTAAAGATGTTGAATGCGTAGATCCTTACTTGTAATTCTGTTACTCGTCTTGTCGTTTAATCTTAGGGCGCAAACCTGGGAGATAGGCGGCTTTGGCGGCGGAAGCGGTTACATGGGTGATCTGAATCAAAAAAATCCATTGAAAGTTTCGGGTGTTGCTGCAGGGGCTTTTTTGCGGTATAACTTTAACGGCTATATTTCTTTGGGTGCGGGGGCTAACTACGGCATCATTAGTGCTGCCGACAGCGTTTCGTCCAATCAACAAAACCGCATACGTAATTTGAGTTTTACCACACGCCTGTTAGAGGCCAGCTTGACAGCCGAGTTTAACTTTATGGAGTATATACCCTCAGTATCTAAAAATGTATATACGCCTTATGTATTATTTGGAATAGCCTATACAAATTATAATCCAAGGGCTAACTATCAGGGGCAAACTTATGAGCTGCGGTATTTTCAAACCGAAGGTGTGGCTTATAAAAATAATACAATAGCTGTACCCTTTGGTATTGGCATTAAATATAATATAGCCGGCAGGTTAACATTAGCCGCTAATTTAAGTTATCGTACCGCTTATACTGATTATCTGGATGATGTAAGCGGCGTATATCCCAACAAAAGTATATTTAATGACCCGACAGGCGCAGCATTGTCTGATCGTTCAGCTACACAAATTGGTGCCTCCGGTACCCAACGTGGCGACCTGCGCCCGCACGATACTTACTTCTTTACCGGCGTATCTGTTTCATATACCTTTATTACCCCAAAATGCTATTATGAACGATAGCATGCAGATATCTCTTTGGGTAAAACAATCAGTTAAGCTTTTAATTATCAATATTCAACCAAAAGACTGCTAATTTTTTGTGTAAACTTTCTTTTTAACTGCATACTAAAAAAGTACAAAGTAAGTTTTACCTTTGTCACCTGAAAATTTAGGCACTATTTAATAAAAGCATAGTTACGCGACGTGTTATTTTAAATATGGGTTTATCCAAAAAACACGTTTTACAAGAGCTATCAGAGCTTTTATTGACCGGTAAAGGAAATGAGTTATAAGGACCAGATTGATTTGTTAAAGTTACCTGAGCATATAGCTATCATTATGGATGGTAATGGCAGATGGGCGAAGGAGAAAGGCAAATTAAGAATATTCGGCCATCATAATGGCGTACTTTCTGTGAGGGATGTTGTTGAAGGCGGGGTTGATCTGGGGGTCAAGTATTTAACACTATATACTTTTTCGTCAGAGAATTGGAATCGCCCCAAGCTGGAAGTTATGGCCATAATGGAATTAATGGTGAGCACTATCAATAAAGAAATTAAAAACTTTATGGATAAAAATGTTCGCCTTAATGCAATCGGCGATCTGCATATGCTGCCCGAAAAATGCTATGAAGAATTAACCAATGCCATTAAAACCACTTCTAAAAATACAGGGTTGGTATTGACACTGGCATTAAGCTACAGCTCGCGCCGCGAAATTGTACACGCAACTAAAAGTATAGCGCAGCAGGTAAAATCGGGCGAGATTAATATTGAAGATATAAACGAAGACCTTTTTGGGCGTAACCTGTATACCGGTGATATGCCCGATCCGGAGTTGTTAATAAGAACCAGTGGCGAGTATCGCATAAGCAACTACCTGCTTTGGCAAATTGCTTACGCCGAATTGTATTTTACAAAGAAACTATGGCCCGATTTCAGAAAGGAAGATTTGTTTGAAGCGATACTGGATTACCAGAAGCGCGAGCGCCGTTTTGGTAAGACAAGTGAGCAAGTCAACTAAATTTTTTCTTTTAACAAATTTTAACAACTGTATAAATTATTTTTAGCCCACTAAAATATACGAATGAATAAATTTCTTTTTGCTATTCTTTTCTCTATCATAAGCACTGCTGCCATAGCGCAGGTCAGACAGAACCAGTCGGCTTTCAAAATGTCAACGTCTGATACTTTGAACTATTTAAACCCAAAGGAGTACATTATAGGGGGCATAAATATTACAGGTACCGTACACCTGGACAAGGACGTACTTGCGCAGATAGCGAAGATCAATAAGGGCGATAAAATATTATTACCCGGCGAAGCGAGTGCCACTGTTATCAGAAATCTGTACAAAGAAAATTTATTTGACGACGTACAGCTTTACATTACCCGCTTAGCTTATGATACCGTTTATCTGGAAATAGCCGTAAAAGAGCTGCCTCGTTTGTCAAGGTTACATTTAATAGGCCTGCATAAAGGCGAGATAGACGATATCAACAAAAAACTGGATGATAAAGGTAAGGTGGTAAACACTAACCTGTTAAAGCATACTACTGACGTTATTAAACGTTTCTTTAACGAGAAAGGCTTTTTAAATACTACAGTTGATATCAAACAAAGACCTGACCCGGGCGACCCCAATAGTTTAATATTGGATGTAACGGTTAATAAGGGTAAAAAGGTAATGATAAACTCAGTTACCTTTGAGGGTAATAAGGCATTCTCTGATAGTAAGCTACGCAGCTATTTATCAAAAACCCGCAGCCGTAAATGGTACAACCTTTTTGGTTCAAAGAAGTTTAAAGAAGATAAGTATACCGAAGACAAGCAAACCCTGATTGAGAAAATGCAGGCTGCAGGTTATCGCGACGCAGCTTTGATAAGTGATACCGTAACCAGGCACGATTATCAAACGGTTGATGTAAAAATTAAAGTTTATGAAGGCCCTAAATACTATTTTGGTAACATTAAGTGGTCTGGCAATGCTAAGTTTACCGACCAGCAGTTGAATCAGGTATTACGCCTTAAAAAAGGCGATGTATTTAGCGAAGAATTATTGAGCAAACGGCTAAGCGGCGGAGGCCCTCAGGGCGACGACGTAGCATCCTTGTATTTAAATGATGGCTATTTAACCTATAACTCTGATCCCGTACAAACCAGCATAGCACATGATACCGTTGATCTGGATATCAGAATTTATGAAGGCCCGCAATACACCATTAACCGTGTAACGGTAAAAGGTAATGACGTTACCAATGACAAGGTAGTATTGCGCGAATTACAAACCTTACCGGGGCAGAAATTTAACAAGGCTGCTTTGATTGAAAGTACACGTATCATTGGTCAGTTAGGAAACTTTGACGATCAGAAAACCGAACCGAGACCGGTTAACTATAACCCGCAGGATGGTACAGTTGATTTAATATACAATGTGGTTGAAAAACCATCAGACCAGGTTGAGCTTTCAGGTGGCTTTGGTGGCGGCCAGTTTGTGGGTACTTTAGGTTTGACGTTCAATAACTTTGCTATTAAAAATATTTTTCATCTGAAAGATTACAAACCGTTGCCTAAAGGCGACGGCGAAAAATTGAGTATCAGAGGCCAGTCAAGTGGCCGTACTTATCAAAACTATTCGTTTACTTTTTCTGAGCCGTGGTTAGGTGGTAAGAGGCCGATCTTCTTTTCGGTTACTGCTTACACTCAATTAAGTTCTACCGGTCAGTATTATGCCAAAACCGATCCGAACTATAACAACCTGCGTATTAACGGTATTGGCGTTACTTTGGGTAAGCGTTTAAAATGGCCTGACAATCGCTTTCAGTTAAACTATTCATTAAACTTTGACCATTATAATCTGGATAACTATCCCGGTTATTTGTTTTCAAATGGTACATCGTACAACATTAAATTAACACAGGAACTTTCGCGTAACTCGTTAGAAGGATCGCCAATATTCCCTACAGGTGGTTCAAATATCAAATTTACTTTACAGGGAACGCCGCCTTACTCGTTATTTAATAATATCAACTATAAATTGCCGCCCACCCAGGAGCAGTTATATCACTTTGTAGAGTATTATAAAGTTAAGTTTGATGCGCAATGGTTTATACACCTGGCCGGTAAATTTACATTAATGACTCAAACCCGTTTTGGCTGGTTAGGCGAGTATAACTCCGTTGTTCCGGGTTCGCCGTTTGAACGCTTTAAGTTAGGCGGCGACGGTATGCAGAGCTATCAGTTTTTACAGGGTAGCGATATTATAGGCTTACGTGGTTACGAAAACTTTTCTATCGTGCCGGTTGGATCGAATTACACTGCTAACAATAACCCAGGCGCGGCTATTTATGATAAATTAACTTTCGAGTTACGCCACCCGGTTATTACCAGTTCATCGGCTACTATATTTATGCTGGCTTTTGCTGAAGGTGGTAACGTGTGGGATCATTTCTCGCAATTTAACCCTTACAATGTCAGAAGATCAGTGGGTGTTGGTGCAAGAATATTTTTACCTATTTTTGGTCTGCTTGGCTTGGATTATGGTTACGGCTTCGACCCTATCCCCGGTATACCTACCGCTAATAAGGGACAATTTAGTTTCTCCATATCACAAAGCTTAAGCGGTGGTTTTAACTAAGAAAAAAAATTGATGAAGAAGGTAATTTTAATGCTGGCTTTTACGTTTTTAGGTTTCACAGCAGCCTTGGCACAGCGTTTTGCATATGTAGACTCTGATTATATCCTGAAACATATGCCTGATTATGTATCTGCCCAAAAACAATTGGGGGCATTGTCAGACCAATGGCAAAAAGAAGTTGATGGTCGTTTTCAGGAAGTGGACCGATTGTACAAAGCTTACCAGGCCGATCAGGTTTTATTATCGGCTGATATGAAAAAGCGCCGCGAGGACGAGGTTGTTGCCAAAGAAAAGGCAGCTAAAGATTTTCAACGCCAGAAATTTGGCCCAAATGGAGAGTTGGAAACTAAAAGCAGCGCAGTAATGAAACCTATTCAGGACAGAGTAGCTAAAGCAGTGCAAGCCGTTGCCGAAGCCGAAAACCTGGATATGATCTTTGATAAAAACAGCGAGGTGATAATGTTATATGCAAATCCCCGTTATGATAAAAGCGCCGAAGTGATCACCCGTTTAGGGCTGAAACCAGGTGTATTTGCTAAATAAAATTTTTATATATATAATCGCGAATTAAATTAAAACACATAGAACAAAGACAATGAAAAAATTATTTAAAGTTGCTTTAGTCGTAGTATGTATGGTATCGATGGGCAACTTTGCCAAAGCGCAATCAAAGATCGGCTATATTAATACTAACGAATTGATCCCGGTAATGCCTGAGTACAAAACCGTTACTGCTCAAGTTGACGCTTATAGAAAAACATTTGTTGACGTTTTGCAAGGTCTTGGTAATGAACTGCAAACTAAATCTGCCGATTACCAGGCTAAACAAGCAACAATGACTGATGCTCAGAGAACTGCCAAGCAAGCTGAACTGAATGACATTAACAAGCGTGCCACAGATTACCAAAATAATGCGCAGCAACAAGTTGCACAAAAAGGCGAAGAGCTGATGAAGCCACTGCTTGACAAAGCAAAAACTGCAATTACACAGGTTGCTAAAGAAAAAGGTTACACTTATGTAATTGATACATCAAGTACTACTTTAATTGTTGCTCCAACAACCGACGATTTGTTGCCTGCTGTTAAAGCTAAATTAGGTATTGCTGCTACAGCTACTCCTGCTGCCGGCAAATAATTACTATATGACATTAAAAAGAGCGCCTCTGATTATGAGGCGCTTTTTTTATTTTTGATCATTCATATCATCTCACCATGCCGGAAAATCATCCCATAGGTATTTTTGATTCGGGGATAGGCGGTTTAACCGTATTTCGCTCCATCGCAGAACAACTGCCCGGTTATGATTATGTTTACCTGGGCGATAACAGCCGTGCTCCGTATGGCAACCGGTCATTTAACACCATCCATCAATATACCTGGGAGTGTGTGCAATGGCTGTTTAAGCAGGGCTGCCCGCTAGTTATCCTGGCTTGTAACACCGCATCGGCCAAAGCACTGCGTACTATTCAGCAGAAAGATATGAAAGCGCTTGATGCTTCAAAAAGGGTACTGGGCGTCATTCGCCCCACGGCAGAAGTTATCGGCGATTTTTCATCTACGAAAAATATCGGCGTATTAGGAACTGTTGGCACTGTAAGATCAGAATCATATCCCATCGAAATACAAAAATTCTTCCCCGAACTGAAAGTGTATCAGCAAGCTTGCCCGCTATGGGTACCGCTGGTTGAGAGCGGCGAGTACGAGAAGCCGGGTTCTGATTACTTTATACAAGAATATCTGGATCAACTGATGGCTCAGTCGCCGGATATTGATACCATACTGTTGGCTTGTACCCATTATCCGTTATTGCAGCATAAAATTAAAGCCCACTTGCCTGACAATATCAATGTGATTGCTCAGGGGGATATTGTGGCAAAAAGCCTGGCCGACTATTTGCAACGTCATCCGGAATTAGAACAAAAATTAAGCAAAACCGGCAAACGAGAGTTTTATACAACGACAGATGATACAGCCGAGTTTGACCATCATGCCTCGCGGTTCTTTGCTGCGCCCGTAAAATCATCATTTGTGTCGGTCACAGAGTTTAGCTGCAAATAGTCGATATTGTAATGCTTCTTTCTTTTTTTAATAAATTACTATCAGAAAGGTAGTTTTTATATAATCTAATCAATTCAATCACCCTAAAATTTATTAAGTTTGCATCTAAAGCAAAGCAGTTGAACTTTTATATTACATATTTCCTGATTGCGATAGGCTTATTTGTTTTTGTAGCCGTGTTTACGCTTTTTGGCGTTTATGCCGAGCGCAAACTTTCGGCTTTTATTCAGGATAGATTGGGGCCAACCGAAGTAGGTAAATATGGATTGCTTCAAACAGTAGCCGATATTATCAAGCTGATACAAAAAGAACTGATCATTCCGGCTTCGGCTGATAAGATGTTGTTTTTAATGGCCCCGTTGATCATCTTCGTAGCGGTTTATCTGGGTTTTGCCGCACTGCCCTGGGCTCCGGGGCTGGTTCCTGCAAAGATTAATATCGGGCTGTATTATATCCTGGCTATTATTTCTATAGAGACACTTGGTATCCTGATGGCCGGTTGGGGTTCGAACAATAAATACTCCATATTGGGTGCTATGCGCTCCGCCGCACAAATTATATCGTACGAAATACCCGCAGGTTTTGCGCTGATATCGGTAGTGATGATCGCTCAAAGTTTAGACCTGCAAACTATATCGTTACAACAAGGTGTTTTATCGCACGAAAAAACAAAATTTCTGGGTTTTTGGGATGTATCAGCGACAGGCGGAATATTATCATGGAACATATTTAGGGCACCACATCTGATCATTGCATTTATCGTTTACTTTATCGCCTCATTGGCAGAAAGTAACCGGGCGCCTTTTGATATCCCTGAGGCTGAGTCTGAACTGGTAGCGGGGTTTCACACCGAGTTTACCGGTTTACAGTTTGCGTTGGTGTTTTTAGCAGAGTACGCAATGATGTTCCTGGTTTCGATGGTCGCCGTAATTTTGTTTCTGGGTGCCTGGAATACGCCGCTGCCAAATATAGGCATTGTGCGCCTGGCCGACTGGACAACGGGTACCGCCTGGGGTATTTTGTGGATAGGGGCAAAAACATTGGGTTTGATTGCTGTGCAAATGTGGATCCGTTGGACGCTGCCGCGTTTAAGGGTAGACCAGCTCATGAATCTATGCTGGAAGGTGCTAACCCCGCTGGCATTTGTATGTATGCTGATATCGGGTGTCTGGCGGCTATGGTTAATGTAAGGAGGCGATTAGAGATTGGTTAATTAGAGATTAAGAGAAAATCGGTGTAATTAAGACTCATCGGTGTAATAAAAATAAATATAAAGTGATAATTAAAGCTATAAACGGATTTACTACTGCCTTAAAAGGTCTTTCTCTGACCTTTAAGCATTTGGTTTCGGGTAACTCGAAAAGGCAGGTGAGCCATATAAGCGATAATAATTACTTTAAGCAGTTAGAAGGTACCACCAATACCATCCAGTATCCGCACCAGCAGCTGCCGGTGCCGGAGGTTGGACGTTACCAGTTGGATGTAGAGATAGACGACTGCATTGTCTGCGATCTTTGTGCCAAGATCTGCCCGGTTGATTGTATTACCATTGACTCTATTAAAGCTACCGAGGCCATTGGCCAGACATCCGACGGAACAACAAAACGTATTTATGCCGCCAAGTTTGATATTGATATGGCTAAGTGCATGTACTGCGGTTTGTGCACCATTGTTTGCCCTACCGAGTGTATTGTAATGACTAACCAATATGACCGGAGCTTTTTTGAACTGAAAGATCTGACCTACGAGTTTGCAGATATGCCCGCTGATGTTGCTGCCGAAAAACGCCGATTGCTGGAAAATCAATTGGCCGAGCGCCAGGCCGCTAAATTGGCTGCCTTGAACAAAAAGGAGGGCAGCGCATGACTTTGATGCGGATAATGTTCTATGTATTAGCGGTGGTAGTTATTGGGTCGGCATTGTTTGTAGCCGGCAGCAAAAACCTGGTGCGCTCCATATTCATGTTTTTTATAACGCTGTTTGGACTGGCCGGCCTTTATGTGTTATGTATGGCCGACTTTATAGCCGTTACCCAAATTGTTATTTATGTGGGCGGCGTGCTGGTGCTGATATTATTTGCCTTTATGTTATCGGGTAAAGAAAATCTGGAGCTGGTACAAAAGCAGGAAAGTAAGTTTATCAGTCTCGGCAAAGTACTGGCTTTACTTTTAGCTATACTGTTTTTTGTGGTGATGGTAAACGTGTTATACAAAGCTGACGCAGATCATTTACAATGGATACAAACGGCGCAGCATAATTTCACCGCACTACGAACTCACGATTCGACCGTCGAAAATATTGGTATCAATCTGATGACACGATATTTATTGCCGTTTGAGGCGATATCTATCTTGCTGATGATGGCCTTAGTAGGCGCAGCCCACCTGGCCAGAAAGGAGCGCACAGACGCATGATCACGCTAACTGATTTTTTAATAGTAAGCGCCGCATTGTTTTGTATCGGCCTGTATATGATCGTTGTTAAACGCAATGCAATCCAAATTTTGATAGGAATTGAGTTAATGCTCAACGCTGCCATATTAAACCTGGTGGCCTTTGGCAAATATGATAAGATAAGCAATGGCGGTAACCTGTTTGCCTTGTTTGCTATCGTATTGGCTGCTGCAACCACGGCCGTTGCGTTGGCCATAATATTAAATGTTTATAAAAAATATAAGACTATTGATCCGGATAAGATCAATAATTTGAGGGATTAAAAGGGCTGATAAATTTGAATACACCATTACCATACTACGATCTGTCAACTATTTGCTTCGCTGTGGCTGCGGTGTTATTGCCGCTTTTTGCCTGCGTGGTAAATTGTCTTTTGCCGGGTAAGAATAACAAGGCTTCGGGTGTAATATCAACTTTAGCCATTTTAGCGGCAGCTGTGTTATCGGTGGTAGTGTTCAGCAAAACCTGGAACGGCCATCAGATACACATACAACAGTTGTGGTTTACCATTGGCGATACGCAGTTATATGCCGGTATTTTACTCAACAACCTGTCGGTCATACTGCTCATGCTGGTTTGCGTGATAGCTCTGCCTGTGCACATTTACTCGACTGCCTACATGAAGCATGACGAGAATTATGATCGTTACTTTATTTACCTGAGCTTGTTTTGTTTTAGCATGCTGGCACTGGTGGTAGTCGATAGCATGATATTGCTATATGGTTTCTGGGAGTTGGTTGGTTTCTCGTCTTACCTGCTTATAGGTTTTTGGTTTACACGAGAGAAGGCCGTTCAGGCCAACAAGAAAGCATTTTTAATGAACAGAATAGGGGATATCGGTTTATTAACTGCTATCATGACCCTGTTTGCGCAATACCATACATTCGATATTATTCAGCTTTTTGGTGATGGTGGCTTTATAAGTCAATCAACGGTGCAAAACGGCGTTTGGTTAGGGCCAACCGGTAGCTTGCCTGCCATTTGGCAGTATGTTGCTTTTGGTGGTATTTTGTTGGGCGTGGCTGCTAAGTCGGCACAGTTTCCACTACATACCTGGTTGCCTGACGCGATGGAAGGGCCAACCTCCGTATCGGCATTGATCCACGCTGCAACGATGGTGGCAGCAGGGGTGTTTTTATTGGGTCGCGTTTACCTGATGTTCACTACTGCCGAGTTAGATATATTGGCTATAGTAGGTTGCTTCACCGCTTTCATGGCTGCAACCATCGCTCTGACTCAAAACGATCTGAAACGTATCCTGGCATATTCAACCATATCGCAATTAGGTTTTATGGTGATGGCAATGGGTATTGGCGCTTATGCATCTTCACTGTTTCATTTGGTTACGCACGCCTTCTTTAAATGTGCACTTTTTTTGGTAGCAGGGGTGGTGATCCATGAAATGCAGCATATTAAACAAGATAACAACCTGGATATCGACCCGCAAAATATACTTTACATGGGTGGCTTGCGCAAAAAACTGCCGCTTACATTTTTAGTGGCTGTGGTTGCTGGTCTGGCGCTGATAGGTTTACCTTTCACTTCGGGATATTTATCTAAGGATGGTATTTTGGTGCAGGCTGTCGATTGGTCGGACAGTAAAAACCCGCTATTCAGATTGATCCCGATAGGAGCTATCATCACTACCTGGTTAACCGGCTTCTATGTGGCCAGACTTATTGCTAAAGTGTTCTTTGGCGAATTCAGGTTGGAGCAATTTCATCCCCACGTTCAGTATCACGTTAGTGATGGTGGTTGGCAATACCGCGTGCCATTGGTATTTCTGGGCGCGGCGTCGCTGTTTCCGCTGTTCTCTTTGAATCCGTTTATTTACGAACATGCCTGGATCTTTACGGGCTTTGGCTCAATCCATCTGGAGCGGATAAATATTTACCATACTATCATCCCGGTGGGGATAAATATTCTGAGTTTGTTTTTGATTTACTGGGCATGGGCCATTTATACCGGTCGTAAGTTATTGATCTTTAAACAGACTGGCTTTTTCTTTCACTTGTCATACCGCGAGTGGTACATCGATAAATTTTATAACCGGGCTATTGTAAATGCCGTGTTGGGTGTCAGCAAAGTACTTTCATGGGTTGATCGTGTAGTGATTGACGGTTTCATCAATGGTTTATCAAATTTAGCTGTCGGCATAGCCAGGCTTGCCGGATGGTTTGATTATAACGTTATTGACGGAATATCGCGCCTGCTTACTTTCATTGTTAAGATAACCGCTAATTTTGTGCGCCGGTTTCAAGGCGGTAAGGTGCAATATTATTTATTCAGTATGCTGGCCGTTGTGTTAGCGCTTATTATTTATTTATCTTTTTGATACATTAATCATAAAATGAACCAACTAACCCTACTCATATTTATACCGTTGTTGTTTGGCCTGGTAATAGCCTTGCTGCCTTCGACCATGCGCAACAGCTTTAAATATATTACGCTGGCGGCAACACTGGTACAGTTTTGCCTGAGTATTGGTTTGTATTTGAACTTTAAAAGCGGCGCCGGTTTTGCGGGAGTAGCTAACGAAAGCCAGTTTCAATTTGTGCAGAAATTGCCCTGGATAAATGTAAACCTGGGCAGCATGGGGCACATGCAAATGGATTACTTTGTCGGGGTTGATGGTATATCTATAACCTTGTTAATTATGTCGTCGCTGGTGCTGGTTATTGCTGCGCTGGCGTCGTGGGAGATCAAAAGTAATCTGAAGGGTTTTTTTGTGCTGTTCCTGATACTGGATATGGCGGTAATGGGCGTCTTCTGCTCGCTGGACTTCTTCCTGTTTTATATCTTTTACGAGCTGATGCTATTGCCGCTTTACTTCCTGATTGGTATGTGGGGGGGCGCAAGGCGAGAGTACGCGGCTATCAAGTTCTTCCTGTATACCTTGTTTGGTTCGGTGTTTATGTTGCTGGTGATGATAGGTCTGTACCTGTCTGTTACTGATCCGTTAACCGGCGCCCATACCTTCAACATGGTTTATATGATGAACCCGGCTAATTATGATGCCGACAGTATTTTTTCAATTATCAATCATCATACCTTATTAGGGATATCTGCACGTACATTAGGGTTTATTGTATTGTTTGTCGCTTTTGCTATTAAAGTGCCCGTGGTGCCTTTACATACCTGGTTGCCAGATGCACACGTTGAGGCGCCTACCCCGGTATCAATTATACTGGCGGCTATTTTGTTAAAAATTGGTGGTTATGGTATCATCCGTATCTGTATGAGTATATTCCCTGATGTGGCCACTAACGGCGCATATTGGCTCGGTGTACTTGGTGTCATCTCCATTATATACGGTGCTTTAAATGCTCTTGCACAGCGCGATCTGAAAAAGGTTATCGCCTATTCGTCCGTGTCGCAAATGGGTTTTGTTTTGCTGGGTATTGCCTCACAAACAGCCGAAGGTTTGAACGGTGCGGTAATTCAAATGGTAAGTCATGGTTTCTTATCTACTATGCTGTTCTTTTTAGTAGGTGTAGTTTATAATCGTGTGCATGACCGCGATATTTACAACTTCCGGGGCTTGGGTTCGCTCATGCCAAAGTACACCGTTTTTGTGATGATTGCATTTTTTGCTTCATTAGGCTTACCGGGTTTTTCGGCTTTTATTGCCGAGGCATTCTCTTTAGCGGGGGCGTTTAAATCACCAACGGTTAATGGCTTGCTGCCTTACTGGCTATCGGTTTGCGGCGCGGTGGGTATATTATTAAGTGCCTGCTATTTCTTGTGGACGCTACAACGCATGTACTTTGGCTCGCTATCACTAAAAGGGGGCGATGTCTGGAAGATAGCCCTGACAGATTTAAATGCCCGCGAAATTATTACGCTGTTGCCTTTATCAATTATGGTATTAGCTTTAGGTGTAATGCCATCGCTGGTGTTTGGTAAGATCAACTACTCGGTATTGGCTTTGGTGCAACTTTTACATCTAACCAAATAATATGTTATTACCCGATATAAGCGCGCAACTAACCGGTATACTGGGCGATCTGAAATACATCGCACCAGAGATCTGCCTGTCGCTTTTATTTTTGGTGGTATTAATTACTGATCTGCTTTTTGGCCGCAATTCAGAAAAGCTATGCCGTATTGTAGCTTGCTTAGGTATTGTGTTGGTAATATCTAAAGATATCCAGCAGATATCGCTATTGGCGGGGCAGGGCAGATTACTGTTTAGCGGCATGTTGCTGGAGACAGAGTTGTCTGTCATTCTGCGATTGATCATTGACGCGGGTGCTTTTATCCTGCTGTTATATTTTGGTTGGGACGAGCAACTCAAAGCGCATCCGAAGAAGTTATCCGATCTGTATTCCATAACTATCGCTGCTATCTTCGGACTGCATTTAATGACTCTGGCCGTTAACCTGCTGTCTGTTTATCTGGCTATCGAGATGGTATCTATAGCTTCATATCTGTTAGTGGCTTATCGGGCAGAAAACGCTCTCAGTACTGAGGCGGGGCTAAAATATGTATTGTTTGGTGCGGCGTCATCGGCAGTTATGCTTTATGGCATATCCTTACTGTATGGTTTTACGGGTACTTTAGGATTGTTTGATAATAGCTTTATCGCCGGGCTTATTGGGGTAAATAAGACAGCCGCCATTTTTGCACTGGTGTTGGTACTAATTGGCATTGGGTTCAAACTATCCTTTGTGCCTGTTCATTTTTGGGTGCCTGATGTGTATGAAGGCGCATCCACACCCATCACTGCATTTTTGTCGACACTGCCAAAGGTAGCCGGCTTTGCCCTGCTGATCAATTTTCTGACACCATTTATTATAACGCCTGCCTGGAAGGCCTTTGATTTTGGCCTTTGCTTGTCTGTTATCGGTGTGATTACCATGATAGCAGGCAACTTTGCTGCGGTAATGCAAAAAAATGTTAAACGCCTGTTGGCTTACTCAAGCATCGGCCATACCGGCTTTGCGTTAATGGCTGTAGTCACGTTTAATGAGCAAGGTATTAGAGCGCTTGGGTTTTATTTAGCAGTTTATATACTGGCTAACATCGGTGCGTTGATGTTGGTGTCATATTTTACGGGTATTACCCAATCAGAAAACGTAGACAGTTATAAAGGATTGGGGCTAAAATACCCGGTCGCATCAATTTCTTTCGTAATTATCCTGATTTCGTTAACCGGACTGCCTGTTAGTGCGGGTTTTGCCGGAAAATTGTTGGTTTTTTCGGCTGTTTATAGCAGTTATACCGCAAATCATGACGTTTGGCTGCTTATTTTAACAATAACCGGGGCTATTACTACCGTTATTTCGTTATTTTATTATATCAAAATACCTTTATATCTATTCTTAAAGCATGCCGAGGTGGCCGAATCTGTACCGCAGTCACTTTTTCTTTTGATTACATCACTAATTATAGCAATTGTTTTGCTGTTATTAGGTATTTTTCCAGATTGGTTAAGTAGCTTTTTATAAAAATCTCCCGATTTGTCATTTTTTTAATAAAAATTTGACATTTTTTTCGATTATTTATGATATTAATCATAATTTCAGCCGTTTTTTAAAATTATTGTATAGAATTTATATGAAGCGCTACTTTCCGTTTTTTCTTGTTGTTGGGATTTTAATCCTAACCTTTATTTTTCCTTCCGTAGAATTTAAGAACACCGGAAATACTCATTTTAACACAGGCGATATCGCCTGGATGCTGATGTCAACCGCCCTGGTTTTGATTATGACCCCGGGTTTGGCATTCTTTTATGGTGGTATGGTTAACAAAAAGAATGTCATCTCAACCATGCTGCAAAGCGTAATCTGTATGGTAATCATCACCGTAATGTGGGGTATTTTTGGGTTCAGCTTAGCCTTTGGCGATAGTTTTCATGGTATAATAGGGAACCCTGCCACTTATTTTATGATGAAGGGTATGTTGGGTAACACCACCTGGAAATCGGCACCTACTATTCCGCTGTTGTTGTTTGCTATGTACCAGTTAAAATTTGCTATTATAACTCCAGCATTGATTACTGGTGCATTTGCAGAACGTATCCGCTTCAACTCGTATATCATTTTTCTTATTCTATTCAGCATTTTTATATTCTCGCCCCTGGCGCATGCAACCTGGCATCCGGATGGCTTATTAGCTAAATTAGGTGTACTTGACTTTGCAGGCGGTACCGTTGTACACATGTCTGCAGGGTGGGCGGCGTTAGCATCAGCCTTATACCTAAAGAAAAGAAACGAAGTCAGCCATTCGCCTGCACGTATTACTTATGTATTAATTGGTACCGGCTTGTTATGGTTTGGATGGTTTGGCTTCAACGCCGGATCTGCATTTGGCGCAAACCACTTAGCCGTTATCGCGTTAGCAACCAGTACCACTGCTTCGGCTGCTGCCGGTTTAACCTGGATATTTTTTGATATGCTGAAGGGCCGCAAACCATCGGCAATGGGTACTTGTATTGGCGCCGTAGTTGGTTTGGTTGCAATTACGCCGGCTGCCGGTTACGTATCTATACCTCACTCGTTAGCTATCGGTATTATATCAGCAGTGATTAGTAACCTGGTGGTTGAGTGGCGTACCGGCACATCTATTGATGATACTTTGGATGTTTTCCCTTGTCATGGTGTAGGTGGTATGGTAGGTATGTTGCTTACCGGTGTGTTTGCTAATCAAAACGTTAACCACAGTAATACTACAGGTAACGGTTTGTTCTTTGGTGAATCACATTTATTTCTAATTCAGGTTTTAGCTTTAATCCTGGTATCGATATTCGCTTTCTTCGGATCATTATTACTGTTGAAAATCACCGATATGATCTCTCCGCTACGGGTATCAGCAGAAGATGAGGTTATTGGCCTGGACATCAGCCAGCACGGGGAGAAATTATAACAGAGATCTCCAAGCAATCTATAGACCATAATTGGAAGGCGGCCCTGGGCCGCCTTTTTGTTTAAATGGAGATAATACGACGTTTAAATGTTGTTAATATTTAATACGATTTAATGACAATTGGGGTGCGCATAGTATTGGTTTAAAAGTTAACTTTGCTGCTCCATAATCAATCATGAGCGATCAGATTAAACACGAGTGCGGTGTGGCATTTATCCGCCTTTTAAAGCCACTGTCTTATTATCAAAAAAAATACGGTACTGCACTGTATGGCTTAAACAAGCTTTATCTTTTAATGGAAAAACAACACAACCGGGGCCAGGATGGTGCCGGGGTTGCTACCATTAAACTGGATATTGAACCGGGTAAGCGGTACATTAGCCGGCACCGATCGATGGCGTCGAACGCGGTTGCTGATATATTTGAATATATCCAGAAGAAGTTTGCCGAAATACAAAAGGAATCGCCGGAAAAAATGGCTGATACCGAATGGCTCAAAGAGCACGTAAGCTTTACCGGCGAAGTGTTATTGGGCCATTTGCGTTATGGTACCCACGGCAAAAACAGCATCGAAAGCTGCCACCCCTTTCTGCGTCAAAACAACTGGATGACCCGTAACCTGGTTATTGCCGGTAACTTTAACATGACTAATGTTGACGAGTTACTGCAGCAATTGTACGACCTGGGGCAGCATCCGAAAGAAAAAGCCGATACAGTTACCGTACTGGAAAAGATGGGCCACTTTATTGATACTGAGGTACAGGGCCTGTTTGACCAATACAAACGCGAAGGGCTGAATGACAATGCCGAGATCAGTAAGCTGATAGCCAATGATATGGATGTGGCTAAGATACTGCAAAAATCGGCCCGTAACTGGGACGGTGGCTATACCATTGCCGGTATGCTGGGCCACGGCGATGCCTTTGTAATGCGCGACCCTGTAGGCATTCGCCCGGCATTTTATTATTATAACGATGAGATTGTAGTGGCTGCATCAGAGCGCCCTGCTATACAAACTGCATTTAATATCCCGGCAGAAGAAATTAAAGAAATACGGCCCGGACATGCGCTGATTGTAAAGAAAAACGGTAAGATTACCGAAGATATGTTCAGCGAGCCGCTTGAAAAGAAATCATGTTCTTTTGAGCGTATTTATTTTTCAAGAGGCAGTGACTCGTCTATCTATCGCGAGCGTAAACAGTTGGGCCGGTTGCTTTGTCCGCAAATATTGGAGGCTGTGGATAATGATGTCAAAAACACGGTATTCTCTTACATCCCTAACACTGCCGAAGTTGCCTTTTATGGCATGGTAGAAGGGGTGCACAAATACATCAAAAAATACCAGCGCGATCGCCTGCTAAACCGTGAGGATAAAATAAGTGAAGAAGAACTAACCGAGGTGCTTTGCATGGCACCGCGTGTCGAGAAGATAGCTATTAAGGATGTCAAGCTGCGTACTTTCATTACCCAGGATGCTGACCGTACCGAAATGGTGGCCCATGTATATGACACCACTTACGGATTGATTAATCGAGACACCGATACTTTAGTAGTTCTGGATGACTCAATTGTCCGGGGCACCACTTTGAAACAAAGTATACTAAAGATATTAGATCGTTTAGGCCCTAAAAAGGTTGTAGTAGTATCGTCAGCTCCACAGATCCGTTATCCGGATTGTTATGGTATTGACATGTCTCGTATGGGCGAGTTTGTAGCTTTTGAAGCTGCAATAAGCCTATTGAAAGAACAGGGTAAAGAGCATATTATTACTGATGTTTACAATCAATGTTTAGCCAGTGCGGCATTGCCAAAAGAAAAAGCTGTTAACTATGTTAAAGCTATTTACGAGCCGTTTACTGATCAGGAAATTTCTGACCGCATAGCGAAAATCATCACTCCAAAAGATATAAAAGCCGAGGTTAAGGTTATTTACCAAACTTTAGATAACCTGCACAAAGCCTGCCCCGACCATACCGGCGACTGGTATTTTTCAGGCGATTTTCCAACACCAGGTGGCAACAAGGTAGTGAACCGCGCCTTTGTTAATTGGATGGAAGGTAAGAATCAGAGAGCTTATATGTAAGCTTAGGTAAATTAAAACAGAAAAGGCGAAAGTTAACTTTCGCCTTTTCTGTTTCATAAATATTTTTATCCTCTCACTGTAGTATTATACTGTTGGCGCAGAAAAAACGTAGTGAGTCACTAATTTATCCAGCAGTATCAGCGATGCGATAATAAGCGCAATACCTGCAACCTCATTTAAACGGTGTACAAATTTCTCTGATATACGATCGCGAAGCTTATTGGCATAAAAAGCCTTGGTAGTATCTAACCCAAATTGCACAATCAGAATGGTTAAAAACATGATGGCAATTTTGAAAGAACGGTTGTGTGTGTCGCTACGGTAAATGGTACTGGCGGTACCAATAACGGTGATCCAATGAAACAGTAGTGTCGGGTTAAAAATGCACATCAGGAAACCTTTTAGAAAATATCCGGTGCGCTTGAGGCCCGTAGGCTGTGTATTCTCGTAATTTACTTTGGCTTTTTTAACAATATAGCGTACCCCTACAACAAACAAGATGATACTGCCTATAACCCCTGCAATAGTTTTGGTGTGCGCCGAAACTTCAAAAAATTGTGAACCGAATAATATCGAACCTACAAAAACAACGTCGCTGCATACAACACCCAGTGCCAGGAAAACCCCTGCATGAAAGCCACGCTCTATACTGGTTTTAATCAAAGAAAAAAACACCGGGCCTGTCAAAAACGTGAGCACTATGCCAATCCCAATACCTGAAATAACAGCTTCTATCATTTAATCTGCAACGTTTGTTCAGTTTAAAGTATGCGAAGATGCGATTTTTATCGCTTATACAAAGAAACTTTAATGTGGTATGTTTATTAAATTAACGTAATAGAATTATAAAAAATAGTTATGTTAGTGGTTTAAAACCAATTTCAATACAACTGATAAAATGAAAGAAAATAACACCAAAAGTTACGGGTCGGCTTTGTACACACTGGTCACCGTATTCTTCTTCTGGGGCTTTTTGGCGGCCTCAAACGGTATCTTCATCCCTTTTTGTAAAACACATTTTCATCTGACTCAATTTGAGTCGCAGTTAATAGACTTTACCTTTTACGGCGGATATTTTATCGGTTCGTTAATTCTATACTTTGCTTCGCAGGCAACTAAGGTTGACATTTTAAACAAGTTGGGTTATAAAAACGGTATCGTTTTGGGGCTGGTTATTTCGGCGGGCGGTGCGTTGTGTATGATACCTGCAGTAGCTACCGGATCATTCATTTTTATATTAGGAGCTTTATTTATCGTAGCATTGGGTTTCTCATTGCAGCAAACAGCAGCTAACCCTTTCGTAGTAGCTTTAGGCCCGCCTGAAACCGGTTCGAATCGGTTGAATTTTGCTGGCGCTATTAACAATATAGGCGGTTTGTTAGGCCCTATTGTAGTTAGTTTGGTATTGTTTGGTTCGGCGCAGGGTGCGTCATCAACCAGCGATGTAAAACTTTCATCAATCGATACCCTGTATTATATTTTGGCTGGTTTATTCCTGGCGGTAGCCGTTTTCTTTTATTTTGCCAACTTGCCGGTAGTTACCAGTGACGAAAAGATAGAAAACAGCAAAAAACCTACGCCGCCGCTAATTATTATGTTCCTCGCTTTCTGTTTGATCATGGTAGCCGACCAGCTGGCTGCTGCAACCGGCATTGCCAAAGCCACATACATCTATGCGGCCCTGGCCATTATCATCTTTACCCTGGTAGGCTCCTTACTATCAGCTCAGAAAAACAAAGAGGGTTGGGGCGCTATGCAATACCCGCAGTTGATTTTGGGGATGATTGCCATCTTTACTTATGTAGGTACCGAGGTGACCATTCAAAGTAATCTGGGCGCATTACTGAAATTGCCGGATTTTGGTGGTTTTACTGAAAGCCAGATGTCGCCATTTATATCACTTTATTGGGGCAGTTTGATGATTGGCCGCTGGACAGGTGCTATCGGTGCATTCAACTTCTCAAAAACAGCTAAAAATATTTTGACCCTTATTGTTCCGTTTGCCGCATTTGCCATTATTCTGTTGGTAAATCACTCAAGCGGCAGTGATGTGAGCAACTTGTATATTTATGCTATCAGTATCGCCATTATGATCATTGCTTTCTATATCGGCGCTCAAAAGCCCGTACGGACATTGGTTTCTTTAGGTGTGCTGGGTATGATATTTATGCTGATAGGTTTATTCTCTACCGGTATGGTATCAGTATTTGCATTTATTAGTGGCGGCCTATGCTGCTCAATTATGTGGCCTTCAATTTTCTCGTTGGCTATTACGGGCTTAGGCAAATATACCGGTCAGGGTTCCGCGTTCCTGATCATGATGATCTTGGGCGGATCTATCATTCCACCGGTACAAGGTTTAATGGCCGATACCATTGGCATCCATCAATCATATCTTGTTCCGGTAATCGGCTTTGCTTACATTGTATTCTTTGCCTGGAAGGTACGTGTTGAGCTGATTAAACAAGGTATCAACATTGACCACGTACAAGTTGAAAAAAGCGGGGGGCATTAATGTGCAGCGATTAGAGTTCGGAGGTTAGAGATTAGTTGCAGAACCCGCTAATAGCTAACCTCTGACCTTATTTGCTTTTATTAATCTCTGATCTCTCCAATCTAAATCACTAATGAAGCCCTCCTTCGATCATATATTCATGAAATTGGCTACTGACCTGGCTTTGCGCTCGCATTGCGTAAAGGCGCATGTTGGTGCAGTATTAACGCAGGATACGCGTATAATATCCATCGGTTATAACGGCCCCCCGGCTGGTACCCATAACTGCGATGAAGAATGGCCCGAAACCGGCTGCGCGCGCGACTCTAAAGGCAGTTGCTCGTTAGCTTTACATGCCGAGGAAAATGCGATTTTATATGCTGTAAAAAGTGGTGCCAAATTAGAAGGGGCAACTTTGTATACCACCTTATCACCATGCATTGCCTGTGCCAGGCTAATATTTTCGGCAGGGATAAAACAGGTATACTATAGTAAATCGTATGCTAAATACAAAGGTATCCCAAGTGATGAAGGGGTAGATTTTCTGAACAGATTCGGAGTGCCTACCTTAATGCTCGAAGGAGAGGCGGCGGTATAAATCAGCAGTTTCCTTTGTTTAAAAATGGCGTCACCAAATCGCAGGCTAGTTTTAATTGTTGCTCAGGAGTAAGATTGGTATTATCCAATACAATGGCGTCTTCTGCGCGGGTTAATGGGCTCTCCTCACGGGTCGTATCGGCATAATCGCGGTGTGCCAGGTTCTCGAACACTTCCTCCAGGGTCATATCAGGATTAGTTGGTAACAGCTCTTTATAACGGCGCTCAGCGCGGATTTTTGGATCGGCAGTCATGAACAGTTTGATCTGTGCATGCGGGAATACCACGGTGCCAATATCGCGGCCATCCATCACCACATTTTTTGATTTGCCCATGCGTTGCTGCTGACGTACCATTTCTTTACGTACTTCTTTTATAGCAGCTACTTCGCTTACTTTATCAGACACGGGCATCTGTCGAATTTCGACCGATACCTCCTCATCGTTCAGCGTGATATGTGTCTGGTAATCGCGCGAATGGAAGTTTAAATGGATATTTTTTAATGCCTCAACAATCTGATCATGATTGGTGGAATCGACATTGTTGCGTATAAAATACAGCGCTACAGCACGGTACATCGCCCCGCTATCAACATAAATAAAGTGAAGTTTTTTGGCCAGGGCCTTTGCTAAAGTGCTTTTGCCGCATGACGAATACCCGTCGATAGCTACTACAATATTGCTGCTCATACCGGGTACTAAGGTAGCAAAAAGTTGGCAGTTAAATTTGATGGCAACCGCTAATCACCATCGTGCGCCTAACTTTCTTACCTTTAGGCATGAATTTTTCGAAGGAGGATTTGCAGAAAGAAGTTGTTTATAAAACCTCGCGCAGCGGCGGCAAGGGCGGTCAAAATGTAAATAAAGTGTCGAGCAAGGTCGAGTTATTGTTTTCGATAGAAGCTACGCTTTTGTTTAACGATGACGAAAAACAAAGATTAACCGAAAAGCTGACCGGTAGGTTAAACAAAGATGGCCTTGCGCAAATTATTTGCGATGAAGAGCGTAGTCAATATCTTAATAAAGCCAAAGCGACAGAGCGTTTAATAAATATATTGCTGCGGGCATTAACCGTACAAAAGCCGCGGAAAGCCACCAAACCAAGCAAACAAGCCAAAGCCAAACGCTTGGATGATAAAAAGCAGAATGCGGCAAAAAAAGCAGACCGCAAACGCAATTTCGATTACTAGTTAAACTTGTAATATACCGTTGCTGATCCCCATGCTTCTGACAGATGCATGTAAGGGGTTTCTTTTGAATGAAAGGTAGCAGCGGCATCAATTACCCAGCGTTTAGTAGCATAAGTTACCCCAATTTGATTGCTGAAAACAAAGCGCTGCAGGTCTGCAGTTATTTCCATGTTGCTTGCGTCTTTTTTGCTGAATAGGCCGCCTTGTATAGTAGCGTCATAACCCACCACGTTTGCCATAGGCTTGTAGTATAAAAAGAACTCATGCTTAGATAAGGGTGTAATACTGTTGTCGGCGATAACAGAACTCTGCGTACTGGCCGAATTAAATAGTTGATTAAACACACCTAAACGCAGCAAAACACCCGCACCGGCGCCGGTAATACCGGTGCCCAGGTTGGCATACGATGTAAATGAAAGGTCAAGTGCGGTGTCTCTGCCTATAAGTCGGTTATACTGGCCAGATAAATTTAGTTCCACATCATTTTTGATCTGATATTGCCAGCCGTTAGGTGCGTAAAAACCAAAATTTTTATGAACCCACTTTTGCGCCTCCTGAGCCCCCGATGCCGGGCCTACTATGCCAATTTGAACGCCAAGTTTTAAATTAGCCTCGTTTTTATATAGATAATTCATGCTGGCGCCCGCGTATAAATAGCCCGCAAATGGCCTGTCGATATAATTAACTGAAGGTACATCACCACTTTGCGGATTAAATATCTTTTGTCCCAGGTCAAAACCTAAAACCTTGTTCTGTAAGTCAGTATTGTTTTTTACATCTAAAGCATGCCTGAAATAAAAATATAAGCCGTCTGTGTAATAGCGGTCGCTGCCCTGGCCCAGGTAAGAGTCATTATCGCTTTGGATACCAAATTCGTCACGATGGTTTTGTGCGAAACCACAGGTAGCTGACAAAATCAACAGTAGGGGTAAAAAAATATTCTTCATTAAGGCTTATATAATTCGAATCAAAAAGGCCCGTCGGTATAACGGGCCTCTAAATTAATTTAAAATGGGTTTAACATCTTCTTTTACTGTCAAATCAATCGGATCAATTACTTTTTCATTGAGCAGGGCCAGGTTAATTACTTCGCGCATTTCTGTAACATAATGAAATTGCAGATCCTTAATATAGCTTTCCTTAATTTCGAGTATATCTTTTTGGTTCGATTTGCAAAGGATGATCTCTTTAATATTAGCGCGTTTGGCTGCTAATATCTTTTCTTTAATACCACCCACCGGCAATACACGACCACGCAGGGTGATCTCGCCCGTCATAGCCAGATGCGGTTTTATTTTACGTTGAGTAAATGCCGATGTCAATGCAGTAAGCATGGTAACGCCAGCCGAGGGGCCGTCTTTTGGTGTTGCACCGGCCGGAACGTGTACATGGATATCCCATTGATCAAACAACCTCGGGTCGATGCCGAAATTTGTAGCATGGGCACGTAAATAAGCTAACGCGATAGTTGCAGATTCTTTCATAACATCACCCAAACTACCGGTCAAGGTAAGTCTGCCTTTACCCGGACTTAAGCTGGCTTCGATAAATAAAATATCGCCCCCTACCGATGTCCAGGCCAGGCCGGTAACCACGCCGGCTACATTATTGCCTTCGTAAAGGTCCTTGTCAAAAATAGGGGCACCCAGAATCTTTTCTACATCCTGTTTGCTTACTATGGTATTATATGGTTCTTCAAGTGCTATGTTTTTAGCAGTACCACGAACTACAGAGCCTATCTTTTTCTCTAAACCACGTACGCCCGACTCGCGTGTATAATCCTCAATCAGTTTTTCTAAGACATCTGATTTTAGCATGATATCTTTGGTTTTCAACCCATGTGCCTCACGTTGTTTAGGCAACAAGTGTTGTTTGGCAATTTCTATTTTTTCTTCGATAGTGTATCCGTTCACCTCAATGATCTCCATGCGGTCTAACAAAGCAGGCTGTATGCTGCTCAGTGAGTTTGCTGTCGCGATGAACATAACATTCGAAAGGTCAAAGTCCATCTCTACATAGTGGTCGTAGAAATTGGCGTTTTGCTCAGGATCTAATACCTCAAGCAAAGCAGATGATGGATCGCCACGGAAGTCATTGCCCACTTTATCAATCTCATCCAGAATAAACACAGGGTTGGCCGCGCCAGCTTTTTTTATCGATTGGATAATGCGGCCCGGCATGGCGCCAATATAAGTTTTACGGTGGCCTCTTATTTCAGCCTCATCGCGGATACCACCTAAAGCCATACGCACGTATTTACGGCCTAAAGCTTTGGCAATTGATTTACCCAGTGACGTTTTACCAACTCCCGGAGGGCCAACCAGGCAAAGTATCGGCGCTTTCATGTTATGCTTTAACTTAAGTACTGCTAAGTACTCAATGATGCGCTGTTTTACCTTGTCTAAACCAAAATGATCCTTATCTAATACCTTTTGAGCCCGTTTAAGGTCGAAGTTATCCTTAGTAAATTCGTCCCAAGGCAGGTCAACTAACAATTCCAGGTAGTTTATCTGTACCGAGTAATCAGCAGCGGCGGGGTTGGTACGCGCCAGTTTTTCAATCTCTTTATCAAAATGTTTTTTTACTTCAATATTCCATTTCTTTTTGGCCGCACGCTGGCGCAGGTTCTCGATTTCCAGATCGGCGGTGCTACCGCCCAATTCTTCCTGGATAGTTTTGATTTGCTGATTCAGGAAATAATCGCGTTGCTGTTTATCCAGATCGACACGCACGCGGGTCTGTATTTGATTTTTAAGCTCCAGCAGCTGTAGCTCGGTAGTTAAATGCTCAAGCACCGTATTGGCCATTTCATGCCTATTGGTAATCTCCAGCAACTTTTGCTTCGCGGTCATGTCGGCATTCATGTTTGATGAAATGAAGTTCATCAAAAACGAGGTGCTCTCGATATTACGGATCGCTATGCCAGCCTCGCTAGGTATGTTTGGCGATAGCTGTATAATATTCATAGCCAGATCTTTGATTGAGGATATCAGGGCTTTGAATTCTTTGTCTTCTTTAGCTTTTTTTACCTCTTTAAAAGGCTCGATGGTAGCTTTGATGTAAGGTTCGGTTTGTACCTCTTCTTTTAAATAGAAGCGTTTCTTGCCCTGTAATATAACCGTAGTGTTACCATCGGGCATTTGCAGCATTTTGATAATCAACGCTACTGTACCAACTTTATTTAACTGACTAAAGGCGGGGTCCTCAATTGCTACATCTTTTTGCGATACAACACCAATCATACGGCTGCCTTTATTGGCATCGCGAATTAACTTGATGGATTTATCACGGCCAACAGTAATAGGAATTACAACTCCCGGAAACAGCACTGTATTGCGCAATGGCAAAATTGGCAGTACATCTGGCACCTGTTCATTATTCATCTCCTCCTCATCTTCTGAAGACATCAGAGGGAAAAACTCTGAATCCTCATTTATTACCGGTAAAGCACTCTTAAAATCAAACGGGTCAAAACTCATCAATAACTTTTTTATAAAATTAACGTCATGTTGTCAGTCCGTAATAAAAATCAGACCACTTAACATAGTCTAATAACGACTATTACGCGCCTGGTGTTATGTTTCAAGACTGATGCCAAGTTAACGTAATATAAATATAACCAACAATGTGAAGATGTATTGGTTTGATTACCTGGTGGTTATAAATTTAAGGTGTTTTTAGTAAATGTTTTTTAAATTATTGGTAAAGATGAAAAAAAGTCATAGTCTTATGGCCGGGAAATATTAGGATAAGCCCGAGGTAAAAAAAATGGTATACCTATAATATTTTTATTGATAGACAGTTAATTATATACTATTTGTTTAAATATTAAACTTTTGATGAGGTTATCAATATTAGTGTCCTTGCTGGTTTTTTCGACCGTTGAACGTGCGGCGTCTCAAAACGCTTATACCAAGCTCGGCCAGCAGGCGTATATTGACGGCAATTTTAAGGCAGCAATTGCTCAACTGGAAAAAGGTCGTCTTATTGACTCTACAGATGCCAATGCTTTGTGGATGCTAGGCTACTCTTATTATCATAGTGAAAACTATGCAAAATCAATAGCTGCTTTTACCAAAGAAATTGCCATTGATCCTGCCGATGCACATGCCTATTACTACCGTGCTAAGGCACAATGTCGTTTGGGTGTGGATAGCAAAAACCCGGCAGAAAAGGAAAAGTATTTGCTCAGTTCTATTATTGATTTAACCAAAGCTATCTCCATTAATCCTGCTGAAGCCAAGATTACCTCTTTTTATCAGAACCGGGGAATGGCCTATAAAGAATACGGCTTTTTTCGTGCACAACAAAATACCAAATTCTTTGACAAAAACCGGGGCGCCAGCTCATTAAAATCTGCTATAGCCGATTTTCAAAAAGTATTGGATGCTGATAAAGGCAGGGAAGATATAGCCTCGCTGATTGACGTTTGTAAAGAAAAACTTGCCTCTATCGTCGGGCATCATTAATTAATGTCCCTTTTATAGAATATTTGTTAGTGCCCAAAAAGCGCACGTGCTGCGTTTTATTGATAATATACAACGAGTCTGGGTAATAGGTCAGCACTTCAGTAGTTTGGTACAGAATATTTTTACTGGCATTATGAATGATTATCCATTTAATGCTTTTGTCTTCATTTCTGGCAATAGCTATCTCGCGTGTTCTCAATTCAGGTGTTTTGGCCATGTAAACTACAGAACCATTGTTACGCGGTTGTATATTGTAGCTGTCGCGCCAGGCCGGTTTATTAATATCCGACTGTATGAATAAACTTAACTCCAATCCCCAATCATCAATATGTATCTTTTTGGTTTCGCTGGCGCCATTGTGCGTAACCGTTTTTAGGGTAAGATGATTAAGCCTGCGCAATTTGGCCGTATCAGCTTTGAAATATCCCGCAAGGTCAAAATACTTTGGCTTGACATCATTTTGGATGTTATCAGGTTTGCAGGAGGGTAGGAGAGAGAAAAGTATGGCTATAACCCAGACTGAGCGATACTGACCTACACGGTAATGATCCCCTTTTAAAACGGGGCGTGTCGGGCTGTGCAGCGGTAAAGGTGTGTTATGCGCCATTTAAATAATATATCGACAATTTGTTTTTTCTACACTAAAACGTTACCGCTCATTTCTTTAGGTATCTCAATACCCAAGATATGCAATATAGTTGGTGCAACATCACCCAACTTCCCGTCTTTCACAGAAGTTACGTCTGTGTCTATGATAATGCAAGGCACCAGGTTAGTGGTATGTGCTGTATTTGGCGTTCCGTCTTCATTGATCATGTAATCGGCATTACCGTGATCGGCCAGGATAATGAATGAATAACCGTTGGCTAAACCGGTTTCAACTACTGTTTGTGTGCAGCGGTCGGCGGTCTCGGCGGCGGTAACTACTGCACTAAAAACACCAGTGTGGCCCACCATGTCGGTGTTGGCAAAGTTTAGTATAATTAAATCAGCCCAACCGCTTTGCAATTCAGGTACTATGGCATCGCGTATACCCTCGGCGCTCATTTCAGGTTGCAAATCGTAAGTAGCAACTTTTGGCGAGGGCACCATCAGGCGCTTCTCGTTATTAAATTCTTTTTCGCGGCCACCAGAAAAGAAAAAGGTAACGTGCGGATATTTCTCCGTCTCGGCAATACGTATCTGGTTTTTGCCCGCATCCTGGATGATCTCGCCTAATGTTTTGGTCAGATCTTCCTTGGTAAATACCACTTTAACATCTTTAAAAGTCTCGTCGTAAGTGGTCATGGTTACATAGTACAACTTCAGCGGATGCAGGTTGTACTCTGGAAACGCTTTTTGTGTAAGTGCCACAGTAATTTCGCGACCGCGGTCGGTACGGAAATTAAAGCAGATCACCACATCGCCTTCTTTAATTACTGCCGTTGGCTTACCTTCGCCATTGGTTTTAACAATGGCCGGCATAAACTCGTCGGTAACGTCTTTCAGGTATGATTCTTTGATGGCTTGCTTAACATCGCCGGTTGGTTCGCCCACACCATTAACCATTACATCGTAAGCCTGTTTAACGCGCTCCCAGCGGTTGTCGCGGTCCATAGCATAATAGCGGCCAATAGCCGAAGCAAGTTTAACCGGTGTGTTTGCTATATGATTCTCTAACTCGGTGATAAAACCCAGGCCAGATTTAGGGTCGGTATCACGGCCGTCTAAAAAGGCGTGAACAAATACATTGTTCAGGCCAAAGGCAACAGCAACATCGCACAGCCCCTTTAAATGTTTGATATGTGAGTGTACACCACCGTCTGACACGAGGCCGATAAAGTGTACGTCTTTATTATTTTGTTTAGCGTAGTCAAAAGCAGCTTTTAATGTCGGGTTGGTTACCAGTTCATTGTCATCAACCGCTTTGTTAATGCGGCCCAGTTCCTGGTAAACGGTGCGGCCTGCACCCAGGTTCATGTGTCCCACTTCTGAGTTACCCATCTGTCCGTCCGGCAAACCAACAGCCATACCCGACGCTTCCAGTTTTGAGTTGGGATATTTTTCAATTAACGAATCAAAAAACGGCGTCTTGGCAGCTAAAATAGCGTTCGACTGATCATTACGGCCATAACCCCAGCCGTCCAATATAATTAATGCAAGTTTCTTTTTATTTTCCACGACGCAAATATAACCTTGACAGCGGATAGATTATAATTTCTTTTATATAGCTTAGTTAAACCAATCGTACCTGTCTATGAAAAAAATGATATTACCTGTTCTTTTATTTCTGGCGACGTTAACTTATGCCCAAAGCCGAAAAGATAACCATCAGCAAATAGCCTCCATTGGCGACCTTAAAGTATCCGGCGGCATTATAAAAGATTGCAAAATTGGCTACCGTATGTTCGGTAAATTGAATGCTGATAAAAGCAACGCGGTTGTTTTCCTCACTTGGTTTGGCGGGGTTTCCAGAGATCTTGTCAACCCGACAAATTTCAGCGCTATTGATACCACGCGCTATTGCCTTATCATCATTGATGCTTTGGCCGATGGTGTATCCTCATCGCCCTCAAATAGTAAAACTCAGCATGGGCGTAAGTTTCCCGAATTCAGCGCTGCGGATATGATTGGAAGTCAATATGTTCTGCTCACCCAAAATCTGGGCATTAAACATGTTAAAGCGGTCATGGGTATATCCATGGGCGGGATACAAACCTTTCAATGGGCGGTGAGTTATCCTGATTTTATGGATCTGCTGATCCCGATTGTCGGCACGCCGCAGTTTACCAGTTATGATAATATGCGGGGCGAAATCTATCGTCGCTTACTGGAAAACGATCCGGAATATAATCATGGCAATTATACCGTCAATCCAAAGATCACTATCATCAATATGTTTTGGGAAACCGTACTGACCACTCCGGCGGAAAGAGTTCGTTCGCATCCGCATGACGATTTTGGTCGCTGGCTAAGGGACGTCGAAGCGCAACAACACGGCGATTGGAACGATACCTGGTATCAATCTAACGCGCTGGCGCAATTTGATATCACTAAACCCTATGGCGGGTCGTTTGCAGAAACAGCCAGGCACGTAAAGGCAAAGATGATCATTGTTACTTGTCTTCAGGATCATATCGTCAGCCCAAAACCTTGTATTGATTTTGCCAAAGCAGTAAACGCCAAACTGGTTGAGATTGATAATGATGCCGGTCATCTGGGCGGCAATCTGGGTAATGCCGATGCACACAAGGCCGTTGTAGAAGCGCTGGCAAATTAGTAACAAATGTGTTCGATGTGTTTGAAAACTATCACATCCGAAAAAATGTTATTACTTTTGAACCTTCTAAAAAATAACTGATTTGGATATAGAACTTGTACAGCCGTTTATTGACAACGCCTTGAAGGAGGACGTTGGCGACGGCGATCATACTTCACTGGCAACTATTCCGCCAGACACCACAGGTAAAGCAAAATTATTGGTAAAAGACAGCGGCATTATTGCCGGTGTCGAGTTGGCTGAATATATTTTTCATCGCGTAGATAAAAATCTAAAGCTAAACATTTTTATTAAAGACGGTACAGAGGTAAAACCCAAAGACATTGTTTTTGAGGTGGAAGGTAACGTCATTAGTATATTGACAGCCGAGCGCCTGGTATTGAACTGCATGCAGCGCATGTCAGGCATCGCTACCAATACAGATCATATTGTCGATTTGTTGAAAGGTACTAATACGCAAGTCTTAGATACCCGTAAAACCACGCCGGGAATGCGTTATCTGGAAAAATGGGCCGTACGCATAGGCGGCGGTGTTAACCATCGCTTTGGTTTGTACGATATGATCTTGATCAAGGATAACCATGTGGACTACTCCGGGGGGATTGCGCGCGCTATAGAGAATGCACATCAATATATCGAAAAAACGGGCAAAAAGCTGGCCATCGAAATAGAAGTACGTAACCAGGAAGAGCTGGATGAGGTGCTTCGGACCGGTGGTGTTGATCGTATCCTGTTAGACAACTTTAACTTTACAGACCTTAAACAGGCTGTAAATATCATAGAAGGGCGCTATATCACTGAGGCCTCCGGAGGTATCACTGTTGACAACGTACGCGATTATGCAAATTGCGGTATCGACTATGTGTCTATCGGTGCATTGACCCATTCGGTTAAATGCCTGGATCTGAGTTTAAAGGCGATTAAATAGGCTGTTTTACGGCAATTTTAGAATTTTATCCTGTGTTGCTAAATATGAATAAACTTGTTAGTGCGCTCATCAATTTATAATATTGCGTCGATATGATAACCCCTTATTCAATTTCAGCGTTAATACTTGCTTATCTATTTGGTTCTATTCCAACGGCTGTTTGGATAGGTATGGCATTTTATGGAATTGATGTCCGCGAGTATGGCAGTGGTAATGCAGGGGCTACTAACACTTTTCGGGTTCTCGGCAAAAAGGCCGGCATACCTGTTATGCTGCTGGATATCCTTAAAGGATTCACTGCTACCAATCTTGCATATTTTATAGGTGTCACCACAACTGGTGGCGTACATTCTAACTCTTACACTAATTATGCCCTTGCCTTAGGTATTGCAGCCGTTATGGGCCATCTGTTCCCCATCTTTGCAGGGTTTAGAGGAGGCAAAGGCATAGCCACCTTATTGGGTATGATATTGGCTATACACCTGCAGGCAGCGCTACTTTGCGTGTTGGTGTTCATTTTAGTGTTACTAATTTTCAGATACGTATCGTTAGGTTCTATTTTAGCCGGATTTACCTACCTCATCGGCGTCACATTTGTCTTTCCCAGCAACCGGTCGGTGGTGATATACGGCATGTGTATGTTCCTGCTTATTTTGGTTACCCACCAAAAAAATCTCGAGCGTTTGATACGGGGCACAGAGAATAAGGTTAATCTCTTCAAAAAGAAAGAGGCATAAACAAACCCAAACATTCTGCACATATTGTCGTTATTGTTTATAGTGTTTCCCTAAAAACTATTTATGAAAGCGACAAAACCACTGTTATTATTTGTATTATTTACTATAATATATTCGTGCGCCACAGTGCCGCTTACTGGCCGCAGGCAGTTAAGTCTGGTAGGCGACGCTGAGATCAATCAAGCGGCGGCGGCCAGTTATTCGCAATTGTTATCAGATCCTAAAACAAAGGTGGTTGCCAGCGGATCGGACGCGCAGCGGGTTAAGCGTATAGGTGGCCAATTATCTGCAGCTATTGAGCGGTATTTGAAACAGAACGGCTACGCCGATCAATATCACTTTAACTGGGAATTTAACCTGATACAAAGCAGCGAAGTAAATGCCTGGTGTATGCCGGGCGGCAAAGTTGCCATATACAGTGGGATATTACCTGTTACTCAAAATGATGCAGGGCTGGCTACTGTTATGGGCCACGAGATTGGCCATGCTATAGCTCGCCACTCGGCCGAGCGGATGTCTCAGCAATTGGCAGCACAAGCCGGCGGAGCGGTTGTAGGTGCGGCGGCAGGCGGACAATCGCAAACTACACAGCTGTTGATAAATCAAGCTTATGGTATAGGCGGTCAGTTGGCGTTGTTAAAATACTCAAGAGATCAGGAATCAGAAGCCGATCGACTTGGGCTAACCTTTATGGCTATGGCAGGCTATGACCCGCATGAAGCTTTAGCCTTTTGGAAGCGCATGCAAGCACAGAACAAAGGCGGCGCTCAGCCAGAGTTTTTAAGTACGCACCCCGCGGATGCAACCCGTATTGCTGCTATTGAAAAGTTAATACCCGAAGCGATGAAATATTATAATAAATAAAAAGATTAGTAATCAGGTGGTTACCGGTTTTTGATGTTCGTCTCAATTAAGACGTTCGAATAAATTTTGTCAAACAAAAATCGCGGTGTTAATGCCATTCCTAATTTAACTAAATCATCGATAATCTTATTATTCTGATGTACCACTTTTCCAAACCACCACGAGTAAAAAACAACTGGATTTACTTTTGATGTCCTACTTTTCTGAAAGACTTCAAAAATTTGGCGCAAGGTCAAATTTTCGTGGCTAAGTAAACCCGCCAAAAGGTAGGAATCCTCCATAGCAAGGCAAGCACCGTTTGCCATATTTGGCGTTGTAGGATGAATCGCATCGCCAATTAACAGCGTATTCTTGTTGAACCATTCTAAACCTCTACGGCTTTTTGGATCAATATCCAAAAGCTCTGCCGGGTAAATATTTTCTGAACTGTCAATGACCTGATGCACAATAGCATGATAGTTTTTAAAGTATGATTTTAAAGCTGCTTTGTCAAATAAAACTTCCTCGAAAGTTTTTTTCTCTTTGATGACATACCAACTGTAATAATTTCCACCCATATGAATTATTGCAAACCTTAAGTTTTGGCCAACAAAGTCATGATATGAGTTTTGGAATTTTTTGTCAAGTACCATTTCGCTGATTCCACGAAAAAGGATCTGGTTGGAGTCGCGAAGTTTGAGATTGGGATAGATTTCCTGCCTTATTGATGAATTAATACCATCTGCCGATATCACGACCTCATTTTCACCGAAGTCGCCGATCGATTTTTGGGTATTTAAATGGATATGCTGAGCATCCAGACGACTATATAATAGTTTATGAAATTGTCGCCTGTGTACGGATAAAGCTGGTTTCGGCAACTTAAAAGATTTGAGGTAGTTTAGCTTGTTGTCTACCAGGTGAAAGTCATATATTTCTGTACCTAGTTGTTTTGTTTCTTCTAAAATATCCCATTCTTTCAATATATGACGGATATTGGCACTTATTCCTAGTGCTACATTTTGATAAGTTATTTCAGGGCTTTGTTCAAACAGCTCGTAATTAATACCGTTTGTTTTTAAAGCTAAAGCGGTTGTCAAACCTGCTATTCCGCCACCAATAATATTTACAGTATCAATTTGTTTCATGATTAATATAACTAATTGTATATAAGTAGTTATATGCAATTTAAAGCTAACAATTTAAAAGCAGTTTGACGCGGTTTATGCCGGTTAAGCTATAGACTGCCCCAAAACCTCTAAAATAGCTTTTGCCTTAAGCAGGCATTCATCATATTCTCTTTCGGCATCGGCATGGTAGGTTATGGCACTGCCTGTTTGGAAAGACAGGTACTTGTCTTTTGCATTATAAAGCAAGGTGCGGATCACCACATTAAAATCAAAATCGTTATTCGGACTGAAATAGCCTATCGCACCCGAATATATGCCGCGCTTGCTGCGTTCGTATTTTTCCATTAACTGCATAGCGCGTATTTTAGGCGCGCCGGTCATGCTGCCCATGGGAAATGTATTGCGGATAGCGTCAACAGCACTGATGCCATTATTTAACTCACAAGCGACGGTAGATATCATTTGATGTACCTGATTGAAAGTATAAATACCAAATAGCTCCTCAGTTTTCACCGTTCCCGGTTTGGCTGAGTGCGTAAGGTCGTTACGCACCAGGTCAACGATCATTACATTTTCCTGTAGTTCTTTAGCCTGATGACGTAACTGTATTTTAATGGCTTCGTCCTCTTCTGCCGTTTGGCCTCGTTTGGCGGTGCCTTTTATTGGTTGCGATATCAGTTTGTTGTCACGCTTAGCCAAAAAACGCTCAGGCGATGCGCAGAGGATGTAGTTATCCATCCACTTATAAAAAGTACCGAATGGGGTAGGCGATACGCGATTAAGTTGTAAAAAGGTGGACACCGGGTGGATAACCGCATCATCAGCAAAAAACTCCTGGCAGAAGTTTGTTACATAGATATCTCCGCGGGCGATGTGGCCTTTGATCTGGTTGACCGAAGTGACATAATCGGCTTTGCTGAAACGTGCCTTGGGGTGTATGTTATTGGGTTGATAATCGGCCTGCACCTGTGCATCAATAGCTTTTAATACAGCTTGCGCATCAGCCGCAATAATTTCTACCAGGCCGTTGTTAATGAGAATCAAATTTTGTGGCGCGAAAAAAAATAGATCAGGAAAATGCAGGTGGTCCTGGTTTTCTGACGATAATTGTTCTACTTCGTTTTTTAGATCATAACTAAAAAAGCCGGTTAGCCAACCGGGATGCATTTTGCGAAATTTTTCCAATTCGCTAAAAGCTTTGCCGGTATTTAAAGTAATGCCATCTTTTATCCCGGCAGCAATTAGTGTGTCAAACTTAGAATAAGGATCATTGAAACTATTGGAGTCCAGATAACTGCATGCATCAAAACCTGCCGCCCACTGCAGCGCTTTTTGCTTGAATAAATCCAGGTCAGTTATCTGCAAAATCATACCGTAAATTTAAGCAAAAAAGAAAAGTCCCGGCTTGCCGGGACTTTATATTAGTGCAGTGTTAAAGTCTGTTTTCTGTCCGGACCTACCGACAGCCATTTGATCGGTACACCAAGCTCTTGCTCCAGGTAGTCGATATATGACTGTAATTTGGCAGGGATTTCGGATGTCTCAGTAATACCGGTCAGGTCTTCGTTCCAGCCGTCAATTTCTTTCAATACCGGCACAGCATCAACCGAGCAGATATCGTAAGGCATATAGTCTATCTTCTCGCCTAAATAAGTATAATGTGTACAAGCGTATATCTTATCAAAACCGCTTAGTACATCCGCCTTTGTCATTACCATTTGGGTAACCCCGTTTAGCATGATAGCATATTTTAAAGCAGGCAAGTCAATCCAACCCGTACGGCGCGGGCGACCGGTAGTTGCACCAAACTCATGGCCTACTTTACGCAATTCCTCGCCGGTAGCATCGTTTAACTCGGTAGGGAAAGGACCACCGCCAACGCGGGTACAGTAAGCTTTGAAAATACCGATCACATCGCCTATAGTTGACGGTGCAATACCTAAACCTGTACAAGCACCGGCAGTAGTTGTATTTGATGAGGTAACAAACGGATATGACCCGAAGTCGATATCCAGCATAGTGCCTTGGGCACCTTCGGCCAATATTTTTTTACCTTTTCGAAGATAGTCGTTTACAAAATGTTCTGAATCAACCAGCCGGAATTTACTCATCAGGTCGATAGCTTCAAAGAATGCGGCTTCACGCTCACTAAAATCGGCAACCTCACCATACAAAGCCTTTAGCATAGAAACATGCTTCTCAACCAGTTTTTGGTAGCGGTCTTTAAAGTCAGGCAAAGTAATATCGCCTACACGCAAACCGTTACGACCGGTTTTGTCCATGTAAGTTGGGCCAATACCTTTAAGCGTCGAACCGATCTTGCCTTCGCCCATTTTCTTTTCGTTTGCGGCATCAAGCAATTGGTGGGTAGGTAATATCAGGTGTGCTTTTTTGGCAATCAATAAGTTGTTTTTCGCCAGTAAGTCATGGCCTGCATCTTTCAGTTTATCAATCTCTTTTTTAAGGGTGATTGGATCAATAACCACACCGTTACCAATCAGGTTAACTGTGTTGTCAAAGAATATACCCGAAGGGATAGTGTTTAGTACAAACTTCTTACCGTCAAACTCAAGCGTGTGGCCGGCATTCGGGCCACCCTGGAAACGAGCTATCAGGTCATAGCCTGCGCTTAATACGTCAACAATTTTTCCTTTTCCTTCGTCGCCCCACTGGAGGCCTAATAATACGTCAACAGCCATTATAAATTTATAGAATATTAACTAATAAGGGGCCAAAGTTATACTTTTCTGTCGCAAAAGCCCTCTTTTAGTTTTTCACAATTGCCATAAAGATTTAAAGAGTGATGTTTGATGTCGAATTTCAACAGTCCGCCCATCATACTTTGAATCTGTTGGATACGCGGATCGCAAAACTCAACCACCTTACCGCAATCTATGCAAATGATATGGTCGTGCTGCTTGTAGCCGTACGATTTCTCGAATTGCGCCATGTTCTTACCAAACTGGTGCTTAGTCACCAGGTCGCATGATACCAATAGCTCAAGCGTATTATAAACGGTTGCCCGGCTCACGCGGTATTTTTTATTTTTCATGTGGATATAAAGCGATTCCACATCGAAATGGTCGTTGCGTGAGTATATCTCTTCCAGTATGGCAAAGCGTTCGGGGGTTTTACGCAACGCTTTATTTTCAAGGTAAGCCTCAAATATTTTTTTTACCATATCTATAGTTTCCTGTTGGGACATAGTGTTTTATTGAAGTATCAAAGGTAACATTTAGAATCAAGAATTAAGAGCCGGGAATCAAGAGTCAAGATAAATGTGACTTTAAAAGTCTTGATCCTGGCTCTTAATTCTTGTCTCTACAATCAGGACGCTTTATCGATGGCATCAAATCTCGTTACTGCGGTAACGCCGTTTACGGTCTTTAGCTTCTTGATCAGATTATCCAGGTGTTCAGTATCGTTCACATAAACCATAATAGAGCCCTCAAATATACCATTATCGCTATCGACGGTTATAGAGCGCATATTCACCTTAAAGTCATTTGATATAACGGTGGTAAGGCGGTTAATCAAACCTACATCATCAATACCGGTAATACGTAAACCGGTCAGGAAGGCCAGTTCCTGCTGATTAGTCCAGCGGGCCTTAACCACGCGGTAACCATAGTTGGCCATCAGCTTAGCTGCGTTCGGGCAGTTGGTACGGTGTATCTTGATGCCGTCGCTTACGGTAATAAAACCAAACACGTCATCGCCGGGGATGGGGTTACAGCAATTGGCCAATTTGTAGTCAATCTTCTGCATATCCTCGCCAATAAGCAAAATGTCGCTGTCTTTAGCTTTGATATTGCGCAGCAAACCTTGCAGTTGCTCGCTGTCTATCTTATCCTGAGGCTTATTCTCAACAACTTTTTCAGATAGTTGATATTCCTTCAGGTCCTTCATATCAATGAGGCCTTTGGCGACATTGAAAAACAGATCTTGCGTTGAGGGCAACTTAAAGAAATAGCTGATCTTGTGGATATTCTCCGAGTTGTAAGTGATCTTTAACGATTTTAGCTTGCGCTCCAATATTTCTTTGCCATCTTCGGCAATCTTACGTTTCTCCTCTTTTAAAGCCGACTTGATCTTTGCCTTAGCCTTGGCAGTAACCACAAAGTTTAGCCAATCTTCTTTAGGTACCTGCTTGCTCGAGGTAATCACCTCCACCTGATCACCGTTTTGCAATTTGTAGCTTAGCGGTACCAGTTTATGGTTAACCTTGGCACCAATACAGCTTGCGCCTACATCGGTGTGTATCTCAAAAGCAAAATCAAGCGCCGTTGCGTTTAATGGCAACTGTATGAGTGCGCCTTTGGGCGTAAAGATGAATATCTCGTCAGAAAACAGGTTCATCTTGAAATCATCCAGGAACTCTAATGCGTTCGACTCTGGATTTTTTAGCATGTCACGTACCTTTTGTACCCATTGGTCAAGGCCGCTGTCCGTCGAAGACTCCTTGTATTTCCAATGTGCCGCAAAACCCTTTTCGGCAATCTCATTCATGCGTTTGGTGCGTATTTGTACCTCGACCCATTGCCCGCGCGGACCCATCACTGTGGTGTGCAGCGACTCATAACCATTGGCCTTTGGCGATGATATCCAGTCGCGTAAACGGTCGGGATTTGGGCGGTACAAGTCGGTAACAATAGAATAGGCTTTCCAGCAATCAGCCTTTTCATTTTCGGGCGAGCTGTCGAGAATTACACGAATAGCAAACAAGTCATATACTTCTTCAAACGGAACAGACTTTTTCTTCATCTTGGTCCAGATAGAATGTATAGATTTAGGCCTGCCAAAAACGTCTGCATCTAAACCTTGTACAGATAATACTTTCTTTACCGGCTCGATAAAGTCACGGATAAATTTCTCGCGCTCAGTCTTTTTCTCGTTCAGTTTATTTTTGATGAACTGGTAGGTTTCGCGCTCCATGTATTTCATGGAAAGGTCCTCCATTTCAGATTTTATGGCATATAAGCCCAGGCGATGCGCTAGTGGCGCATACAGGTAAATCGTTTCTGACGATATTTTCAACTGCTTATCGCGAGGCATAAACTCCATGGTGCGCATGTTATGCAGGCGGTCAGCCAGTTTTATCAGGATCACCCTCACGTCGTCGGCCAGGGTAAGCAGCATTTTTCTGAAGTTTTCGGCCTGTAAAGAGCTGTTGGTGTCAAACACGCCCGATATTTTAGTAAGGCCGTCAATGATCTTGGCTACCTTTTTACCAAACTCCTGTTCAATTTCGTCAAGCGTTACATCCGTGTCTTCAACAACGTCATGCAATAGCGCACACACAATTGACGTAGTACCCAGGCCAATTTCTTCGGCAGCTATCTGGGCAACGGCAATAGGGTGATATATATAGGGCTCGCCAGATTTGCGGCGCATATCCTTATGGCTCTCTAATGCCATATCAAAGGCCTTGCGTATCATGCGTTTGTCGCCCTTTTGCAGAGTCGATTTACTTGCACGCAACAAGGCCCGATATCGTTTTAGTATCTCGGTCTTCTCAGCTTCCAGGTCAATTACTAATTCTTTCATTATAAGGCTATATCCACGTATATTATAACAGGCAATAAATAATTAAATTGCATGTTATATTGAAATGCAAAAAAAAATTGCACTAATTTTGTAATAGGTAAATTTATGAAATTATTCGGGCTTTTGATAGTGTTTTGCTGTCTGATGGGTAAAGTTAAAGCCCAATCAGAACGTCCGCCATTACCAGTGACCGGCAAAAATGATACCATTCAAACCTACGTTACGCTTTTAGACGGCGAAATGGTGCCATGGATAGTTACTAATGATGTAAATATCCACGCGACCCGGATTTTTAAGACTGATGCCGACCGAAAAGCCTTTAATCTGCTGCGTTATAACGTAAGCAAAGTAATACCTTACGCTCATTTTGCCGGCGACAGGTACCGAAAACTACAGCGAGACCTGGCCTTAACCGGCGATAAGGACAAGCAGAAACAACTGATTGAGACTTGTAACCACGAGATTAAAGATATGTTTAACCGGGATATTAAAAACCTGACAATCAGTCAGGGAGAAATTCTGATTAAACTCATCAACCGCGAAACGGATGTGACCACTTATGCCGTGGTAAAAGAGCTAAAGGGTGGTATCACTGCTTTTTCGATGCAGATGCTGGCTGGTCTGTTTGGCCATAATTTGAAAGAAACTTACGATCGCGACGAGCAACGCGACATAGAAACGATACTGCAGGAATTTAATTACGATTCTTACAGATCTCCATATCAATAATGAGCGATAAGACCATCTATCCATTTAAGGCTCAAAAAATATCCGGCGACGAAATCAGTTTGTCAGATTATAAAAATAAGGTATTGATGATAGTCAATACGGCTTCTGAGTGCGGTTTCACGCCGCAGCTGAAAGATCTGGCCGCTTTGAAAACAGAGTTTGATGACTATGATTTTGAGATACTGGCTTTTCCGTCTAATGATTTTGGCGGCCAGGAACCGCTGGTAGGTGATGCAATTGCAACTTTTTGCGAAAGCTATGGGGCAAACTTCCCGGTGTTTGACAAAATAAGGGTTCGGGGGCCATATGCTGACCCGTTATATAAATTTTTTGCCGATAAAAAACAGAACGGCAGATTAGGTTCAATACCCCGGTGGAACTTCCATAAGTTCCTGATTAACAGAAAGGGTGAGGTTACTGATTTTTATTACCCGTTCACCAATCCGACATCATCTAAAATCAAAAAAAAGATCAGGAAACTTTTGGCTGCTGATAAATAAACATCTACATTAAAACAATGCTTAAATTAGATATACTGGTCTTAGCTGTACACCCAGACGACGCCGAATTGGGCTGTGCAGGTACCATCATGAAACACCTTGCCCTGGGTAAAAAGGTAGGTGTTGTTGATTTAACCCGGGGCGAACTCGGCACCCGTGGATCGGCCGAAATACGCGATAAAGAAGCGGCCGCTGCCGCAAAAATATTAGGTCTTACCCTACGCGAAAATTTGGCTATACCCGACGGCTTTTTTGAAAATACGAAGCAATATCAGTTAAAGGTTATTGAGTCCATTCGTAAATATCAGCCCGAAATTATTATTACCAATGCTTACCATGATCGTCATCCCGATCATGGTCGTGCCTGCAGCCTGGTGACTGATGCTGCTTTCTTATCGGGCCTGCGTAAAATTGAAACTTACCAGGATGGCGCACATCAAGAGCCCTGGCGCGCCAACCTGTTAATGCATTTTATACAGGATATGTATATCCGGCCGGATATTGTTGTTGATGTAACCGAATACTGGGATAAAAAGCTGGAAAGCATCTTTGCTTACGGGTCGCAGTTTCATAATCCTGAATGGGAAAAGGAACCACAAACTTATATCTCATCGCCCGAATTTATAGCTGTAGTAGAAAGCCGTGCACGCGAATTTGGTAAGGCCATAAACGTTAAATTCGCAGAGGGCTTTACCTCTCGCAAAATTTTGGGTGTAGATAATTTGTTTGCTCTGCGGTAGGCGGCAGTAATAACCTCTTGCCATTTAGACCAACGCGAAACTATTTTCTTAAACGAAAAATCTATACACACGCTAAGCGCCAATGCTAACTGGTGTAGTTTCTCGTTATGCCCGAAATGAGATAGATGGTCAGGGCGCTTATAACTAAACTGCCACGTACTCAAACCTGTTATTCTCGATATTACGCTGGCGTTTAAGTTTATTCTCTTTAGCTAATTTTAGCAGTATACCTGATAACTCAGACGTTTTGAAGTCTGAGTTGTACTGATCTTTGCAGTAATCGGCAATGGCAGAAATAGAATGAGGTATTTTAAAGAAATCGGTATTCAGTAGTTGGTTTAATATCTTGGTAGCCCCCGGCTTTTTGCGGCCCATAGCGCCGCTATACGCGCCGATTTCGGTGTTGTTTTTTGACCGGTTCGCTTTTCTTTGTAAAAATTCCAGACCCTCTGCATCTCCTCTTTCAAACTCAATCATTGCATCCAGAAGCTTGTCGACTACTTTTACCTGCACGGCTTCTGACTGGAACGCATTTACAACTTCTGATATTTCTATCAATTGCTTTTTTAGTTTTTCAATGGGTTTGCTCATGATATTATAGGCTACAGTGAATATATTATTTCTGACAAAAGGTATAGAGCAATATATAGGGGAGATATTATTCTATTAACAGAAATAATGGTTAGATGTTATGCAAACATACGATTATAGTATAATTTCATTAAATTAATTACCGCAATACTTTAAAAAAACCGTAAGTTGTAGCAAAAATATTACATTATAATTTTTTAATAATATCTGAGAGGATATTTAATCCTTCGTCAATATTATTTTTTTCCACAATAAGCGCCGGCCTGAAACGGATAGTACTCTTGCCGCATCCCAGAAACATTGCATTCTTTTCCATACCCATCCGGATAAACTTGTCGCGGGTTTCTTTGTCTGCAAAGTCAAATGCGGTAAGCAAGCCTTTGCCACGTACGCCGCTAATTACCGGGATGTCATTGGCAATTTGGGTTAGTTGCCGCTGCAGATATGCTCCTGTTTCTGCCGCTTTTGTACACAGGCCATCTTCTTCAATGATCTCCAGTATTTTTGACGCCCGCACCATATCCACCAGGTTACCGCCCCAGGTTGAGTTAATGCGGGATGATGTGTTAAACACGTTATGTTCAATTTCGTCAACCCGACGGCTGGACAATATACCACATACTTGCATTTTCTTACCAAAGGCAATGATATCCGGACGGGCTTTTTCGCCAAAATGCTCATGGCACCAAAACTTGCCCGATAGGCCTACGCCAGTTTGTACCTCGTCATAAATCAGCAGCACTTCGTTTTCGTCGGCAAGAATACGCAGTTGCTCCATAAATTCTTTGCGGGCGTGGTGGTCGCCGCCTTCGGCCTGTACAGGTTCTACAATGATGGCGCAGATATCGTCTTTATGATCAATGAAAGCCTGCTTGATCTGGGCTATTGAATTTTTCTCGCGTGCTATCAGCTCGGCCAGGTTTTCTTCAGTCTGCGGGAATTGAATGGCAGGGAATGACACTCTCGGCCAATCAAACTTAGCGTACCATTTGGTTTTTACCGGCAATGTGTTGGTCAAACTTAAAGTATAACCAGAGCGGCCATGAAAAGCATTTTCAAAATGCAGCACTTTAGTACCTTTTTCAGTAGTATAGCCTTTCGCGAAATTCTTTTGCACTTTCCAGTCCATCGCAGTTTTAAGCGCATTCTCAATAGCCAATGTGCCGCCCGAAATAAAGAATGCATGCGGTAGGTAATCAGGAATGCCTGTGCGCTCAAAAGTTTCCACAAACTGTGCATATTGTTCGGTATAGATGTCTGAGTTTGATGGATTGGTTAATGCCGCCAGCATCAGGCTTTTTTTAAAGGCCTCGTCATTAAGCATCTTAGGATGATTATAACCCAGTGGCACAGAGGCAAAGCAGGTAAAAAAGTCAAGCAGGGTGCGTTTGTTCCTGGAGTCGTAAATATGTACGCCCTGGCTTTTCTCCATATCAAACGTCAGATCGAAGCCATCGGCCAGCACATGTTTGTTCAGAGATTCGATAACATTTTCGGGAGCAACAGATAGCTTATACATATAAATTCGCTTTTAACAAATTTACGGAATGATGTGCAGATGTGCGAATATATCAGCCCCTTCTAACCCTCCCCCTGCAGGGGAGATTTAGAGGGGGCTCAAAACTTGTCCTTCATCCCCAGCAAGCCAAAAAGACCGCCGGTATGGATAGCTAATATTTTATCACCCGGGTTGAAATAGCTTTTAGCTGCCAGATCATACAGTGTATAGAACAGTTTCCCGGTATAAACCGGTTCGATTATTATCCCGGTGTCGGCCACGAATTGTTTAATAAAGCTTATCAGTTGATCTGTTGTTTTGCCGTAACCGCCAAAATGATAGTCGGTATGTAACTGGTAGTTGGTTGCATCGGGTACCAGCCTGATAATCTCGTCGCCAATAAAATCGCCATTTTTTAAAACCGGTATAACATGGCACTTCGTATTAAGTTTATGTAGAGCAATGCCGCTTATAATTCCCGCAGCTGTCGCACCGGTGCCGGCGGCGCAAAAAATATGATCATAGGTTTCGGTAAGTTCATTAATCAGTTCACCGCAGCCTTTTACAGCCTCTGGCGAAGTGCCGCCCTCGTCGATAAAAAAAGCCTGCTCATCACTGCCAAAATATCGGTTGAACAGATGTTGCTTATCGCGGTAGCTTTCCCGGTCAACAAAGATCAGGTTCATGCCGTGCAGGCGGCACATAAACAGGGTGTCATTATTTACCTCATCACCCCGCACAAAACCGGTGGCTTTAAAACCAAACCGTGCAGCTGCACCGGCAGTAGCTAATAAGTGGTTAGAAAAAGCGCCGCCAAAAGTTACCAGGTGATTTTTATGCTGACGTTGTGCCTCGCGAAGTAGATATTTGAGTTTGCGCCATTTATTACCTGATATAATAGGCTGGATCAGGTCGTCGCGTTTGGTATAAACTAATAAGTCCCGTTCATCAAATAACTTATTGTTGAGTTGATGAACGGGACTAAATATCTCTAACTCGATATTCACTATCAGAAGCCTAAGCCAATACCGGCATTTGCTGAGTTGTAGCCGGTGCTGCTTACGCCATACGAAGCGTAGATTTTAAGAACAGTTAAGCTTAGCTGGAACCCAACATCCGCACGGGTGCCACTTAAACCGGCGCTTGAACCGCTAATTGAAATAGGATCTGCATGATTAGTATAAATTGGATCGCCGGTATTTGTAGCACCGGTTACAAATGGGAAGTTGCCTTTTAAAGCTACATCAGTGCTGCTTTTTTGATAACCAACAGACACAAATGGTGTGAAGAATAATAATCTTTTAGATAAGATCACCGATGCATTGAAGCCGTTGAAATTGCCTTCCAGCCTTTGATTGCTGTAATCAGCAGGACCGGCAGAAGCATTGTCTGGTTTCACATCTAATGTTTTGGTATAATTTAAGTGTGTATAACCAAAAGCAATAGCAAGATCGAAAGGTTTTTCAGGTCCCTTTTTAATAAAATCCTGGATTATGTCGTGTTTTAAACCAAAACCAAACATACCTACTTTACCTACATCGTCAGTAATTTTAGTAGTAGGAATAAAGCGTACGGTAACGTCAGTATGTTTAACCAGGCCTACGGTTAATTGCAGTTGCGGAGCAGGAACATATTGCGTAACACCTTTTGGCAAAGTGGTTGAATAAGTAGCTGAAGAGTTATTTGGATCAGTGAAAGTGATGCCGGTACTCAGGTTTTTATCGCCGCCAAAAGTTGGAGCAATTGACTGACCTGGGTTAGTTGGCTTAATGTTGGCCAAACCTAAAGAATTGATATCAAAAGATTTGTCTTTAGTCGGGATCATGCTGGCACTGGCACTTATTCTGATAGCAAAGCGTAAAAATTTTTGAGTCTTTGCAGTGTTTGTCCAGCCGCCATTTAAGCTATTGCCAAATCCTTTAAATAAAGGGGTAGCATAAGCATTTATCAGTTTGTTTACGTCGGACGGGCCGCCTTTAAACAGGTCAGAGATACCGTTGTCAGACTGCGCTTTTGCATTGAAGGCAGTCGTCGTTAAAAGTGCAAGAATAATTAATGAGTAGAGTTTTTTCATATTGTTTAAATACGTTAGGTTTTACAATTATAAAGGTAATATATATTTATTAATAATCAATGTCAGGCCTTTAACCCTATATTTTTTAAGAATAATTAATTGATAGAAAAACCTTTATTTTTGCCTCCGATATGATAAAAGAAGCCGATGCCTTTGAGCAGGACGAACAGGACCTGTATGAACACCTGCGTGTGGTAGTTGATAAGGGGCAATCGCTTTTACGTATTGATAAGTTTTTGATGTATCGTGTCGAGAATGCATCGCGCAACCGTATACAAAATGCTATTGATGCTGGTAACGTATTAGTTAACGAAAAGGTTATCAAAGCCAGCTATAAGGTCAAACCTCAGGATGTCATATCCGTAGTACTCCCTCATCCGCCGCGCGATACTGAAGTTTACCCCGAAAACCTGCCTATAAATATTGTTTATGAGGATGATGATGTGCTCATTGTAAATAAGGCAGCCGGCATGGTAGTACATCCGGGATATAACAACTATACCGGTACGCTGGTTAATGCCCTGGTTTATCATTTTCAGCAATTGCCTACACTGCCGGGTAACGACGGCCGCCCCGGTTTGGTGCATCGTATTGATAAGGATACCTCGGGCTTATTACTCATCAGCAAGAATGAGCGATCTATGACCTACCTGGCCCGCCAGTTTTTTGATCATTCCATCACCCGGAAATATATTGCCCTCGTCTGGGGCGATATCGAGCAAGACGGAACAGTAACCGGCTATATAGGCCGCAGTGTGAACGACCGCCGGGTTATGTCTATTTATGACAATGAGGAAAAGGGCAAGTGGTCTGTAACCCATTACAAAGTTTTAGAGCGACTGACTTACGTTACTTTAATAGAATGTCAGCTGGAAACCGGCCGCACACACCAGATCCGGGCGCATATGAAACATATTGGCCACCCATTGTTTAGTGATGCCACTTATGGCGGCGATAAAATTTTGAAGGGCGCCGTTTACAGCAAATACAAACAGTTTGTCGAAAATTGTTTTGAGTTAATGCCGCGCCAGGCGCTGCATGCACAAACGCTGGGTTTCGTACACCCGTCTACAAAAAAGCACCTGTTTTTTGAAACACCTCTCCCAGAGGATTTTGAAACTGTATTGCAAAAATGGCGAAAATATATTGGTGCTAATGCCACACAAAATGGTGAAATTAGCGATTAATTGACCATGGCACTTCTGTACATCAATTTTAACGGAGAGATTGTACCCTCGGATAGCAAATTACTGCCGGTGGGCAACCGGTCATTTAAATATGGCGACGGTTTGTTTGAGAGTATGCGCATGCTTAAGGGGCAGCTCAAATTTGCTGACATGCACGCCGACCGCCTGCAACGGGGAATGAAAGCGCTGAAAATGGACGGCTATTCGCAGATGGATGCCTACTTTTTGAAGGAGAAAGCCGAGCAATTGGCCACCCGGAATAAAGCTAAACATGGCCGGTTGCGCTTAACGGTCTATCGCGATTCGGTGGGTTTTTATGCACCCTCACAAAACCGGGTGGGTTACTGCCTCGAATTTAGCCCTGCCGATGAGCCGCGTTATTTTTTGAATGAGAAGGGTTTGATCGTAGATATATTTACCGATCTGCCTAAACCATCGAATTACTTGTCAAATATAAAAACCTGTAACTCGCTTATTTATGTAATGGCGGGTTTATATAAAACCCAAAATAACCTGGACGAGATTTTCCTGCTTAACCAGAACGGATTTTTATGCGAGGCCGGCAGTGCGAATGTTTTTGTATGGTACGAAAATCACCTGTATACTCCGGCCCTAAGTGAGGGCTGTGTGGAAGGCGTTATGCGTCAGGTAATCATCAACATCGCCAAAAAAAATAATATCCCGGTAACTGAGGCGCAGATAAACCCTGAAATTTTATATGAAGCCGATGAGGTTTTCCTAACCAACGCCAGCAAAGGCATCCAGTGCGTAATGGGTTACGGCATACGGCGTTACTTTAGCAAGATTAGCAAGTTTTTAATGGACGAGCTTAATAAAGCTTAATATTTACTGGTACACCCTTACGTAATCAATATAATACTTAGCCGGTAAAATAGTGTCATCCTGCGGGCCGCCCCAATCCCGGGCGCTGCCTAAAGCCAGGTTAATAAGCAAATAGAATTTCTTTTTGAATACATTAATGTCTGCTTTTTTCATGCCGGCATAACTAAAAGTGAAATATTTCAGATCGTCATAATAAAATACCATTCCTTTATCGTCCCAGTCGACAGCATAAATATGGAAACCATCCGCCGGATTACCTACCATTTTGGCAATGCCCTGTTGCTGATGTTTCCCTAATGAATCGGCATAATGAACAGTAGCATGTACCTGCGTCGAGTCGCGGCCCAGGTATTCCATAATGTCTATCTCGCCGCACCGTGGCCAGCCAATATTATAATGTGTATCTCCTAACATCCAAAACGCGGGCCAGGTCCCCTTGCCGCCGGGTACTTTCGCCCTCACCTCGATACGCCCGTATTGCCATGAATATTTACCATGAGTATTGATAGAGGCCGATGTGTATGGCGCAAACTCCTGCTTTTGCTCGCGCCGGTCAGAGCCGGCCTTATAGTCAGGATTGGGATATTGCTCCCTGATGCCCTCAATTACCAGCAGGCCGTTGTCTACATGGCAATTCTTTAATCTTTTCTCGGTATAATATTGCGGTTCGCCATCGCGCACAAAGCCTTTCTCGTAACCCCATTTGGTCGAATCGGGCAAGCCGGTGTAGTTGAACTCATCGGCAAAAACAAGTTTGCGTTTGATTTTTTGGGCCGATGATAATATTGGCAAACAAAGCAATGCAAGTACAAAACTGATGATCTTCATACATCTGATTTTAAAGGGAATGCCATCTCAAACGTAGCGAGAGATCTATACATCGTCAAAATGGCGTGTGCATAGGTTTCTCCCGTTGGTCCAAATAACAACAACAGCAACTTCAATGTTATTTCTTCTACAACCTCACACCACGCAAAAACTCCGCAATATCCATACGCTTTTTACCTTCTAATTGTACATCGGTTACGCTGATAAAGCCATCCTGTGTAGCAAATTTAAGGTGGGTTTTATTGTCTGTTAAAAACGCACCGGGTTGCAGGCCTGGTTCAGTTTCCTGGTATTCGGCGCGGTATATTTTGAAAGTTTTGCCATTAAGGTCTGTAAACGCAGTAGGCACCGGGCTTAATCCGCGTATAAGGTTATAAATCTTAATGGTGGATTGGTTCCAGTCAATTTTGCAATCGTCCTTGTAAATCTTAGGTGCAATTTTAAGCTCTGTGTCTTCGGTGTGTAATAAGGCCTGTGGATGCTCATTATATCTGCCGCTCTCAACCGCTTTAACCGTTTTTACCAGCAGGCCTGCGCCTTTGGCCATCAGGCGGTCGTGAAGCTCGCCTGCGGTTTCATGACCAGTTAGTGTTACTTTTTCGGTAAACAGTACGTTGCCTGTATCTATTTCATGCTTTAAAAAGAAGGTTGTCGCCCCGGTTTCTTTCTCGCCATTAATGAGCACCCAGTTTATTGGTGCAGCACCGCGGTAGTGGGGTAGTAATGAAGCATGTAGATTTATAGTGCCCTTGTCAGGCATATTCCAAACTTCTTCGGGCAGCATTCTGAAAGCTACTACCACCTGAAGGTCAGCTTGCAATGAGCGTAGTTCGGCCAGAAACTCAGGGTCTTTTAAATTGGTGGGCTGTAATACATGCAGGCCATTGGCTACGGCATATTGTTTTACCGCAGATTCGCTGATCTTTTGGCCACGACCGGCAGGTTTATCAGGCGCAGTAACTACGCCGACTATTTCTGCGCCGGCTTTCATCAATTCATCCAACGATGCCACGGCAAATTGTGGCGTACCCATAAATACAAGTTTCATGCTCATGAATATCGGTATTTTATCTGACAGGTGGCGTTGGTTTTAAATCAATCAGAAAAAAATTACTTAATTGATAATGCCCTGCTAAGGACAATTATTGATATAGCAAATATTTGCGGCGCGTCGCTTTGAATTTGGATAGTCCCCGTTCCCAGCTTTGCCTGATCTGTGCCTCAGTTTTACCCGCCACAATTTGTTTTTGAAGCTGGTCTGTACCAGCCAATTTTGTAAAGTATGCATTAAAAAAGTGGGTCTTATCCGGGAAAGCTTTGTATAGTTCTATAAGCCATGACAGATTAATGCGGCCGCTATTTTTAATGGCAGTTGTGTTATAATTTCTGAGGTTGATGCCATAACAGGTCTGATTTTTTTGCGGCGGATCTTCGCTCATGCCCGGTATACTTACCGGTTTAAAAGAAAAGCTATATTTGCCTTTCAGTAAAGGATGCCCAACCTGCACAAAAGGCAGCATGGTGCCGCGGCCCAGGCTCAGGGTCGTTCCTTCAAATAAACAGACGCTTGGATATAGTAAAATAGACTGCACTGTGTTCAGGTTAGGCGAGGGGTTTATCGGTAACACATAGTTGGCCGAATGCTTATAGTTAGCCATTTTAATGATCTTCAATTTACACTGTATCCCATTTTTCAACCAGTGCTCGCCGTTGATCATTTGCGCATATTCGGCAATAGTCATACCGTGCGAAATAGGAATAGGGTGCATACCCACAAATGAGCGATAAGCGGTATCCAGTATCGGTCCGTCAATGATTGTTCCGTTGGGATTAGGCCGGTCGAGGATCATCAGCTCAATGTTGTTTTCGGCACAGGCCTCCATGACATAATGCAGCGTAGATATGTAAGTATAAAAGCGTGCACCTACATCCTGAATGTCAAATATCATCAGGTCAATACCGCTCAGGTCGGCGGTTGTAGGTTTGTAATGTTTACCGTAGAGCGATATAACGGGCAGGCCGGTTTTCGCGTCGATAGCGTCGTCAACTTTGGCGCCGTTACTGGCGTCGCCTCTGAAACCATGTTCAGGCCCATAGGCTTTTTTGATATTGATACCCAGCTTTAACAAACTGTCAACCAGAGGTGTTTTATTTTTGCCGATGATAGATGTTGGATTTACCACCATGCCGATATTTTTACCTTTTAAATAACTGAGGTATAGCTTGGTCTGGTCGGCACCAGTGAGTAAAATAGAAGGGCCTTTATGCCGGGTTGGTTTTGAAGGGGTGGCCTGGCTGCAGTTGCTGCAGGCAGCAAAATATCCGGCTATCAGGGTAAACAGAAATAAAGTCTTTATTCGCGTCATATTATTTGACCTGCCTTAAATTAATATACCATTTTAAGCGTTAAAACTGCATATTTGCTAAGTTACAAAAAACATACCGCATTGAATTTTTCATCTTTTATAGCCGGACGGATATCTTTTAGATCTAAACGCACCTTCTCAAAGCTGATTGTACGTATAGCTATTGCAGGTATTACGCTGGGGCTGGGTGTTATGATCCTGTCGTTGGCTATTATCCGCGGTTTTAAAGCTGAGATATTGGAAAAGGTGCGTGGTTTTGATGGTGATATTACCGTTATTAAGTATGATCTTAACGCTTCTTATGAAAACTCCCCTTTTATTAGAGCTGATACATTTGAAACCAGCGTAAAAAAATCGGCAGCCGTTGAGTATGCAGTGCCTTTTGCCACCAAACCGGGCATTATCAAAGCCAATAACGAGATTGAGGGTGTGCTGTTAAAAGGCGTCGACAAAACCTATAACTGGAGGTTTTTAAAGAACAATATGGTAGCCGGCAGGGTAGTGAATTTTGCCGACACAACAGAGAGCAAACGCGAGTTGATGGTATCGCAAACCCTGGCTAACCGTTTAAAGCTTAAACTGGGCGATAATATTTTAATGTACTTTGTGCAGCAACCGTTAAGACGCCGTCCGTTTAAAATTGTAGGTATTTTTGAAACCAGTATCGAGGATATTGATAAGATCTACGTCATAGGCGACCTGGCCCTGATCAAACGTCTTAATGACTGGGCACCGAACCAAATTGGGGGCTACGAAATCCGTATAGCCGACTTTAATAAGGTTGACGAAGTTAGCCATTTTGTAGACAATAACCTGCCGCCGCGATTGAAATATACTACCGTTTTTGAAAACTTCCCGATGATATTTGAGTGGCTGCCATTGCTTGATGTAAACGCGCGCGTAATGTTGGTACTGATGCTGGCCGTAGCAGTTATTAATATGATATCGGCATTGCTCATTATGATATTGGAGCGCACTTCGATGATTGGCATTTTTAAGGCTATGGGCGCTACCAATTGGAATATACAGCGAATCTTTCTTTATAACGCGGCTTATATTATTGGCATCGGGTTAATTTTGGGTAATATATTGGGCCTGGGATTAAGCCTGCTTCAATCCAAAACCCATATCTTTAAGCTCGACGCCTCATCATACTATATGCCTTTTGTGCCCATAAAACTAAATTGGTTTGATATCGTAGGACTTAACATTGGCACCATGATCATCTGCCTGTTGGTGCTTACTATTCCTTCAATGCTGGTTGCCAAAATATCGCCGGTAAAAGCTATCCAATACAAATAACTTTGGCTATGTGCTGGTAAGCATGTTTTTGATCTGAAATAAAAATAATTTGTTATCCCGACGAGGAACGAGGCGTATCTATGCATGCGGAAACCCGGCAGGTGATAGATCTCTCCTTATGGTCGAGATGAAACGAATGGGGCTCTTTATTATATCTTCTTAGCCTCGTTCCAAAAAATGTCCATTTCGTTAAGGCTCATATCATGCAGCTTTTTACCGTTTTCGGCTGCCTTACTTTCCAGGTATTGAAAGCGCTTGATAAACTTGCGGTTAGTTTTTTCCAATGCATCCTCTGGGTTGATATTGATGAAGCGGGCATAATTGATCAATGAGAACAGCAGATCACCAAACTCGCCTTCGGCGCGTTCATGATCAATAGTGCTTTCGTCTTCGGCATTAAATTCATTTCTGAACTCCTGCATTTCTTCTTCAACTTTGGCCCACACCTGGCTCTTTTCTTCCCAATCAAACCCTACACCCCGGGCTTTCTCCTGGATGCGCGATGCTTTTACCAGCGCAGGCAACGAGGCCGGTACGCCGCCCAAAACAGATTTGTTGCCCTCTTTTAGTTTGATCTGCTCCCAGTTACGCTTTACATCATTTTCGTCATTAACCTCAACATCGCTATAAATATGGGGGTGGCGGTTAATTAGTTTTTCGCAGATTCCGTTAAGCACATCGGCGATATTAAAATCATTCGTTTCAGAAGCAATGCGCGCGTAAAACACCAGGTGCAGCATAATATCGCCCAACTCTTTTTTTATCTCGGGCATATCTGCCGACAGTATCGAGTCAGACAGTTCATAAACTTCCTCTATAGTGAGGTGCCTTAAACTTTCCAGGGTTTGTTTTTTGTCCCAGGGGCAGTTGAGGCGCAGATCGTCCATGATGGTCAATAAACGTTCAAAAGCAGTTGCAGGCGTTGATGCGTGCGGAGGTGGAATGATAGCCATGTTCTTGATGCAGATATGCAAATGTGCAGATTTTTGATGACATAAATATATTCAACACGTCATTGGGAGGAACGAAGCATCTGCCGGGCGGGCTTAGACGCATTGGTAGTATAGTTTGCAGATTTTTAACTTCGTTCAAGAGAATAGTTCTTTCAGAATGACAAAATTCCTACACAAGCGCCCCACTTGTGGTATGCTTGTAATGGAGGCAAAAATCTATCGATATGGTCTCACTAAACAATAAAGTAAACCGCTTTCCTGTCATCGAATTATTAAACCTTTACAGCAATGACGGGTTGGCTATTTATTGCTATAAAATCGCTCTAAGCATTTCGCGCTTGCCCGGCGCACCGGGTATCTTTTGAATAGTCAAGCCTAAGCCTTTGAGCATCCGCTTTAAATTACCGGTAATGGCATATGTGACAAATACACCACCAGGGTTAAGAAATTTTACAGTATGGCTTATAGCGTCTTCGCCCCACATTTCCGGCTGATGGACGGCTGCAAAGGCATCGAAATAGATCACATCAAATTTTTGAGGCAATTGGAAATCAAGCAGTGTATTGTGCGCTATATGCAATCGGCAGCAATCATTCAGATCTACGGGTTGAGTTAATGCCATTTGATAATTGCGCAACATCTGCTGCCAGGCGGCCACCGAAGTATATTGCTCATAACCTGTATTGCTGATCAGGTCATCCGTTAGCGGATGTGCCTCTATACCTACATAATCTAACTTAATTTTTTGTTCGGCACAGTAATCAGCAGTCAACAGAAAATTTAAACCGGTACCAAAGCCTATTTCCAAAACAGAAACCGATTGCGCGCCACTTTCATCCAAAAAATAACGCAAACCTGCATTCAGAAAAACATGCCGGCTTTCCTGCAAAGCGCCATGTTTTGAATGATAGTTCTCGCCCACCGCCGGGTTAAAAATGGTTTTAGAGCCATCGGCAGTGGTAACTATTTGCAGGTTGTTGTTCATGTAAGAATGTTTAAAATATAAGGCAAAGATAAGTTTAATCCCTGCTGTTAAACAAAAGGGGCTGAACCGAAATGGTGTGACCCCAAAAAGTTGGACAGATTACAAAATTAAGTTTTTTGTACGAGAGCTCGGTATTCCACCGGGCTCTTTCCATTTAACCTGTTTTTTATTCTCTTATTGTTGTAGTAATGAATGTATT
>NZ_BAABCV010000012.1:0-119844 GCF_039539265.1 Mucilaginibacter panaciglaebae | reverse complement strand
GGTTTACATTGTCATAGCCTATCGTATAACCCTGCCCGCCGGTGACCACGCCCGGCTTGCCCGAGGCTTCGATCCGGTTGCGCCAGGTCATGCCCGATATATTGCCGTTGTACTGTGGCGTAGCGCCCGCCAGCGGCGAGCTTTCGTAATAGGTGATCGACTCGCCGAACAGCGCATTCGGGTCGGTCTGCGTAATGCCGTCGTTGGTGAGTGTACCGTTATTGATCTGCGTAACCCAGCCTTTGATGTTATACCTGAACTCCTGCGACTGGGCAAACAGCTTCCCTATGGCAGCCACATAAGTGTTTGCGCCGCTGGCTGTGTACGAAAAGCCGGGTTCAAGTTTTACGCTGTTGGTTGCGACATCCTGTTTGGTACCCGTAACGGTGCTGTTCTCTGTAATATCGGTTGCTGTAGCCGGCATAGAATTGGGCGGAACCGTTCCCGTAGCATGCAGCCCCTCGCTCACTTTCTGACCGATCTCATTATAGACATTATGCGAGATATCCACCTCGGCGGCGCCGCGGAAGCTTTCATAGGTATCCATCAGGCGGTTCAGGTGATCGTAAACATAACGGTCCTTCACGTCAACCACTGTATCCTGCAAAGGCCTGATGATGCGCTCGCTGCCGGTAAGCTGACCGGTAAAGTTGTACCGGTTATTTACCACGTCCACCCGCCCCAGGTGGTTATCGCCAATCTGCTGGATCAGCCGGTTCTGCTTGTCATAATAGTTTACCGTGGCCAGCCACAGGCTGTCGCTGCCCAGCACGTAGACCGTGCTGCCCGTCAGCATACCCATTGTCCGCCCGGTAGGGCTGGTGCCATAACCATTAGTCTGGAAAGGCTTGCCCGTGGCTTCAGGAAATGAATAATCATCATAATAAAACTGCGTATACCGCGTGGTTGATGCAGTAGGAAACGCATTGTTGGTATAGCCCACGCCCGGCTGCCAGATTTCCCACAGCGTAGTAAAGCTATCGCAGTAAGCCTGCATGGCCTTGCGCCCGGTGATGGTGGTGTTGGCATAAATGCCGGTTTGCACCATCCGTCCCTCGGCATCATATTTCATATACACCCACTGGTGTCTGGCCCGCATGTTCGAGTCCTGCGACAGCACGGGCTGGTCGCTGTGGTTGTAGACGGTGTACACCCAGCCTTTCTCCGGGTCTTTTTTATTAACCACCCGGCCCAGCGAGTCATAGTAGAACATGTAAAGGTCACTGCCAAAATTGTTGTCTTTTTTAGCCAGCGGAGTAAAGATGTAGGTAAGCTGGCCCAGGTCGTTATAGTAATAGTCGGTACTGTAATAAGGGCTAGGCGCATCCAGTTGGGTGCGGGTGACGGTTCTTCCCTGTAAGTCTTTCCATACAGCAAGCCGGTGGCCGTTCTCGTCGGTAACAACGGTTTTGGTCAGGGTCCCCGCTGCATACGGAAAGGTGAGGATGCCGGTAATATCATCAACATAGTTTTTTATGCCGTCGGTGTCACTATTAACCTGATAACTTGCCCTGACAGTATGACCGGTACCCGGCTGCGACACGGCGCCCACTTCGCCCTGCTCTACCACGCGGCCCAGGGGGGAGGTTTCATAAACACTAACCGCAAAAGGCGAGGTGTCGGTAGGTATTTTGGGCGCTCCCGGCGCCGTTGGACTGTAAAAGTTGACCGCAGAGGTAGTAGCACCGCTCCTGAAATAGCCGCCGCTGCCCAAGGTACCCTGATCGGCATAAGGCAAATAGCTCTTTACCGACCGCCCCATGTTATCATAAGTAAACGGCACGATCATGTCCTTTAACCCCGGTGAGCCCTGTACCTGTATGCTTTGCATAGTGCGCCCCAATCCGTCGCTGTATTGAATGCTTACCGCCTGCCTTTGTATGGGTATGGTATCCAGCTTGGACGTGTCGGTTACCGGTATTTGCGGTATGCGCGTACGTAAATAATTGGTGCCGCTGGTTTGCGCCAAACCCGCATAACTACTACCCAGTAACAGCGCTGCAGAAACTAAAAAGGTTTTTAATGCTCTCATGGCTGTCAATGTTTAGGGAAAGTTATTTTGCGGATGACGTTGTTGTAGGTATCGGATACGTAGATATCTCCTGCAATATCAATAGCGATACCAAAAGGTTCATAAAATAAAGCTATAGATGTTGGGCCATCGCGTAAACTTAAATCACCAGTGCCACCTGCCAATGTGGTCACAACTGCTGCTGGAGTGACCTTTCTTATTGCGCTATTATACGCATCAGCGACATAGATATTCCCCTTTGCATCGATTGCCATTTGTGCGATGAATCCAAACCTTGCTGCGGTTCCCGTTCCATCGACAAGGCCCATATCTTCTGTGCCGTCACCGGCAAAGGTGGTAACCATGCCATTGGCTATTTTACGTATGCGTCCATGCTCAGCGAGATAAATAATTCCCGAAGTATTATCAAATGCGACTGTATTTACTCGTTCGGTAAATTCAGCAGAATCTACAGGACCGTCTAAATAGTTATTTGTTCCATTTCCAGCGACAGTAGAAACCAATCCATCGGAAGTAATTTTGCGTATTCTATAATTTAAAGCATCTGCAACATATAAATCCCCATTGGAAGCAATTGACATTCCTGTTAAAAAGGAAGAGAATTTGGCGGCTGTACCTCGTCCATCAGCGTAACCATAGGTTCCATTACCTGCTAATGTAGTTACAACTCGGCCAGGAGTTATTTTCCTTATTCTGTAGTTCCCCGCATCGCATACATAAACATTTCCCGAAACATCAGTGGATATCCCCTCAATTCCTGAAAATTTAGCGGCACTGCCGATGCCATTTGCGTAGCCAAGTTCATCGGTGCCAGCCTGTATTGAAACCGTGCCGTCAACAGAAATTTTTCTTATACGTGGATACGGTACAGTACCTATGACGTCATCGGGAATATATACATTATTATTTTGATCAACTGCTATTCGTTTTAAAATTCCAAATTCAGCTTGGCCTACACTGCCATCTATATCTCCAAACTGCCCGTTTCCCGCCACGGTTGTCACCATAGGTTCATCAACATAGCACGTCCCATTCGCATTGGCATAAGACTGACCGCGTATCCGGGCCAGGGCATTGGCATAGTCCAGCGATACGGTCGAACTGTCGGAATGGGCCGGTACCGTATAGCTCACCGCAGAGCCGGGCCCGTTGGGGCAGTCGTTTTTAATAAAGCCGGTTTGGGCGGTGTTATAAAACCAGGTGTCGCAGGCGCCGGGGTCGGCCAGCGGCGCCAGATAGTAATTACCTGCGGTATTGGTCTCGGTATAACCATCGGGCACGCCGTTGAGAAGGCGTTTGCGGTTAGTAAACGCCTGCCGGTGCAAGCCGCTGTAAACAACATTGCTGATACTGATTGACCTTACATTGTTGGGCCCATACCCACCCAGAGGAGGGGATATGGTGATAGTGCTCTGGCCTTTATAAAACGGTGTTGTATAGCTGGCCGAGGTGCCGTCGGTAAAGCTTAAGGCATAGGTTACCGTGGCGTCATGCGCGGCCGCGCCGGTAGTGCGGGTAAGCGTGGCGGTAACCGTGTAAAATTGCGGTATATAATTGATGCCGATGCTATAATCGGCGACATCAGGCGAGCCCGAATCGGCGGTGCTGGTTACACAGGTCGAGTCTATACCCACAAAAGTAGTGTCTACGTAGCTGCAATCGCCATGTGCGTTGGCGTAGGCCTGCCCGGCGGCGCGCGCCATGGAGTCGGCTTTAGCTTGCGACGTTGCCGAATATAGGCCCGCCGCCACCGTATAATCGACAATCGACCCGTTGCCGGTCGAACAATCATTTTTGGCGAAACCGGTTTGCACCTTATTGGTAAACAGCAAAGCGCAGCCTGTGCTGCTTCTGACAGGGGGAATATATGGCCCCAAACCGCCGGTTGGGGTATTAGCCTCGGTATAATTATCACGTACACGCTTCCTGTTCGTGAATTTTTGATAAGACACCCCGTAGTCATCCGATAGATTAATAACTGAATCGACAGAGATGGCCTTGACAGATTCTGCTGTTTTACCAATCAGCGGCAAACCTATTGTTGATGACTGCTCTCCCTGTTTGATCAGCGTAGAAGTGGTATAATCGGTACTGTCAGAATAAGTGACAGTAAAGTTTACTTTTGCCATATACCCGGTTTCAGCGGTATCGCGTAATATGTTACAGATCAAATTTCCATAGCTGTTAGCTGCAATGGCCGAATAATGCGCAGTGTCAGGAACAATACCGGTCTGGTCTGTGTAGCATATCGGATCAATCCCCGTCCAAACATCCTGCAACTGGCCGCACGCTAAAGCTGCGACGTTTGAGTACGAATATTTTTTCAGGATGTTAAATTGATCGTCGCGCTCGGTAATAATGCGTAAAAGGTGATCATATTCATAAGTATTTACTTTGTCGTCGGGCGAGTTTGTAGATGATACACCAACCTGGGGTGTTACCGTCGTAGTACTCATGTGTGCGCCCTGAGGATATAACCTTACTTCGTCCACCAGGCCACCGCCCGATAAACTTATTGTAGCACTGCCTGATAACGTTATTCTGTCCATATAAAAATTCCAACCATGATCATCACTTTCGCCATTAACGATTGAAACGTCTGTAGAAGCACCCGAAATGGTTGGTTTTGCGCCTTGTGTCCATAAGGAAACTATGTAGGTGCCGGCAGGTATACTATTGTGGGTAGCGATGTTACCCGCACTGAGCTGATAACGAACTTTCCCTGTTTTGGCTAAACCCGAAGAGTCGCGGCCGGAAGCCGTAAACGACCAATATTGCTGGTCATTAGTTTCGAAACTGGTATAAGCCACCTTATCAGCTGTAGCATTGGTAATTTTGGCAATCGGAACATCCTGGTTGTATCCCCAGATAGTACTCGATGAAGGCTCGCCAAAGTTTTGCGATTGAACCAGATCGTTTTTACTATTATAAGCCTGATAAAACGCTTTTGCGGTGTAGCTGCCATCTATATGATAAGGTTGGTTATTGCCACCAATGATCCCTTTTAATTGATTTGAAAATTTAAAATTACTTAATGAGATAGGATAGGCAGCGTTTACCGTAAAGGTAGTGTCCGGAAGGCCTAAGCCGCCGGCTTTAAACCGATTTACTACACCGCCTGTGATATAGGTTCCTAACAAGTCTTCAGGACCGGTTTGTCGCACTAAAGTGTTTACCTGTTCAATTGGACTGGCTAGCAGATTATGGTGTTTCATATCATCCAAAAAAGGAGTTCCCGAGGGGTAATCCATTGGGTAGGTTGTATAATTAACCAATAAATTGCCGTCGCTGCGATAGGTACTTTGTGATCGCATTAGCGTTGGATAATCAGGCTCCCAGCTATAACTGGTTGAATTGGTTATTGAATTGCCATTATCGGCCTGATCGAATAGCTGTGTGCTGGTCTTTGTTAATTGAATATTTTCGGCCACCTCGTTATAGATCCCGACATTGTAGGTGATGACTTGCAGCGTATTGTCCGCTAATGTTGCATAACCATTAACAAAAGGCCTTTGGCCAGTTACCGAGGTGACCCTGTTGCTGAGTTGGTAGGTATTGGTTGTTGAGCTAACCAGCTTATTATTGCTATCGAACAATAAGCTTCTTTTTAACAAACCTCTTTCAAAATCAAATGAGGTAGACGGAGGATATGCCCCTGCGTTACCATAAGCCGCTTTTACGGGTTTAGCAAAACAATTTAAGATGACGCTGCTGGTACTGTCCGGGTATTCTTGCTGACTGGTATAATAGTCAACCGTTTTACCGCCATCGCCGTTAATAGCCTCGACCTGGCTGTAGGTAACACTCGCCCCATTTATATCAAATAAATTATTTAAAGGTGCAGATGAATAAACAAAAGGAGGGCTATCAGCAGTATATTTGTGCGTTCTTTTGAATAGAAAAGCAAAGGCGTCGCCTACGGCTGGCGCCAGCAAGCTTACGCCGATATCAACAGCCAGACCCACCGGGCTCGAGATACCCGCAATGGTTAAAGCTATGCTTACGGCATTTGAGACTACTGTTAATGGCTTTTTTAAGTTATTTAATTCATAGCCTAATAAACTTGGAATAGGGTTTACAATAGTTCCGGCTTTGTAATTAGTTAACCCTTGTATGTAATAAGGTTTAGTGTTATATACCATGCCGCTTGCGGTACCGTCGTCCAAAAGATATAAGTATTGCTTGGTAATGGGTATCACCTGGCCCAGGCTGTCGTTTTCTATTACATAACGTATGCGCAGGCCGCCGCCATAACTTGTTTTATTGTTGTATTGGTACTTGTTTATTTCATAGATGAAATTGGTGTAGCCGCCATTTAAATTCCTGATACGGTTTAGCATACAGGCTTGCATCCTAACCGAGTCTGAGCCTCTCACATCAAATCCGTCATCATAATTGCCATTTTCCTCAATAAGATTAACCGGTGGGAAACTGCCTCTGCTATTTAATGAGGTATAATAACCCCAATGGTCAAATTCGTCAGATTTTCTCGAAGGTAGTGTAGCCTGATGGTTATAGGTAAACGAGTAAAGTTGTTTTATCTCATCACTTCTTCCCTGCAGCGTAACACAATCCAGCCTGAGCCTTTTTGAATCGGCTTCAGAAGGATTGGCGGGACTCGGACTCAAGAAATAACCTTCATTAAACGTGTAAGTTTTAAGCGGGGTGCTATTGTCATAAATATTGAAGACCTTTATCTGGTTTAACGCCTGTCCGCCTTGCAGATCTTCGCGGGGGGTGTAAGAAAACGTAACGGAGCCTATGTCGTTTTGAATTGAGCTCAGAAATTTGGCATTTAAAACCCGCACTGTTGTACTTACATCGGTAGTATCAACACCAAAAGGTGCCTGCGTTTCTGTATGCCGTATATGGCTTGAAAAGATGCCTGTCCGTGTATCAATACAATAGCGATGTATCTTATAAGTAACTATAGTTCGGTATAAGGTATCAACCTGATTTGGCCCAGAGCTGTATTTAAAGTTGACGGTTTCCTTGCCATCCGGAGATATAATTTGGGTCAGGTACCAGCTGGATATATAGGTAATAGCTTTACTTATTGGCTGATTGACAAGATTAGTTACGGTTAGTTCTTTAGACGATGTATCAGCGCCGAAAACATAGGTAGTGCCATTAAAATCCTTTAATATCCAGGCATTTTGTGTAGAGTCGGCGCTATTGTGTATTGGGTGCTTAATTACCCTGATACCCTGATCTGGCAAATACTGTGGATGCCCCAGCGTATCGACCACTAATTTGCCGGTGTGCCCCATAAAATTAAAGTAAAATATATCAGGCTCACCATCCACCTTATTATTGATAACTGCATTCAGGTAAACAGAGTCGACGTCTCTGGAATAGACCCTTTTGCCGTTATGCTGATAGCCTTGCGAAGATTCGTCGGGCAGGCCGCGCATAACACGTGTAAGTACACCACCCGCATTTAATACAAATCCTAATCCTACGTTACTCGCAATATCCTGCACTTTGATACCTGAACCATGATAACTTAAAGTAATAGGTGTATTAATTTGTCTACCAGCCAATTGATCTACCGGTAATACAACTGATGCTATACCTGTATGCTCATTAACAGGCACATTCGCATATTGTAATAATGCGGAAGCATTGGCCGAAGGCGGCACATAAGTACTGCTACCATTAACAAAACTGCCTAACTGAGCGAAACAGATGTTTGAAGAATATAATAGAATGCTGATAAATAAAGCAGAAACTTTTTTCAAGTCACGACAACTCATACGTTAATGTTTAATAAGGAAACTTATACTTTTATTTTTTTGACACCCTATTCTTCATGGCTACTACTTGTTTCTTAAGCCCGGTTAGCTCCGATTCAAACTCGTTTAGCTGTTTGTCTTTATCATTAGGTAAAGGGTTAATTCGTAGACTTTTTTAAGTAGTTTAAATTCACCTCGCCAAGATTTATTCCGCCCTTTTCCATTTACGATGCTGACGGCATTTCGGGCAAATGTTGATTTGCACATTGAGGTAACTTGTATGTTTTTTAAAACATAATCAGGAACCGGAATGCTTTTATCTACTTTAACTTCCTTTGAGCGGATTATACCGTTGACTGTCAACCTTTGGTCCGGAGAAGATGTGCCGATACCGACATCTACCCATTGACAATAACGGGCCAGGTGGAGTATTCAGATACCTACGTTTCGAGATGTGCGTATAATAATTCGTAGAGGACTACCGGACTTGTCAAGTCGCGAAGCCTATATATATTCAAGCCCGCCCCTACATTTTCTCCGAAATCCCAGCTTTTGGGGCCTTTAACACTTGTAAACAAAATAGTAGCCCATCCATCAATATCATCACTGTTGTTTAATGACAATAAATTATTTGATCCAACATCGCCAGTTTTCTGCAGAAGCTTGGTTGGAGTTGTTGTACCAATACCTACGTTACCGCTAGATGGAAAAGTATTTGTTTGTGCGTAAGAGCAATAACCCGAAACGGCTATCGCTAACGATAGACAGGCTTTTTTCATGATAAGGTTGTTAAGTAGGTTAAAGTTAGGTAACGAGAAACAAATTGTCAAGGTTATCGTTAATAAAGATTATTTGTTACCCGTTGGTTAAGGCCTCCCAATGTTTCTTGGTGCAGATACGCTGTTGGTACGTATTGTACTTTTTAACATCTGGTATGGTAAACAATGGGTCCATCAGGCTTTGAACGACAAATGTCCATTGAATTAAATTTAACAGCAGTGATCAAGTATCCCGGTATTCTTCAAAAACTAAAACATTCTCCTGCTGTCTTGCATCCATAAACTCAAAACCTATCACTCTTACACCCGAAGATGCTGCGAGATCTACAGTATATGTTGCGAAGGGATTAAAGCTCCCAGCCAAAAGCTGTCCGGGTTTCTTCTTTTGCTTATACTACCAATTTATTTTCTTCGATAAAAACTTATGCCTGGGTTGCTGATTCGTTAGTAATGGGATGCATAACCGGGAGGCCGATAAATGAGATGGTGTTTCTTGCATGCCTTGGCTCAATATTCTCGCGCCGAAGGTTTGCAAGGCAAGCTACCAGGAAAAGCTCTTACCTGTTTCAGCTATGATGAAGCTAAATATTCGATCTGTGGTCCTTTCTCGGTGTAAGCGCCCAAAAAGCGGGAAAGGATAGTGAGTTTATTTAATCACTGATTAAGGCATGCGTTGGACTTTGTAACCTAATCCGATGTTAAGATTAACAAATACATTGCTTTGTTTATCGGTAGGTCCATTGTTAAGCTTGTAATTATCATCAATCCTCCAATTGCTGTTAGAAGCCTGTAGGTAATAGCCAATCCTTACCCCAATTGGTATAGAGCGATGTATAGTGTAATTATCGAACCGCTTATCTTTAACACCAATCAGGTAATCGAAACCTGCTCCAAATTCAAAACCCGCTCTAGGGTTCCACAGTGTTTTGCTGGAGGTTGAATTAAGCAACTCAGATGAAAACTCGGATGTGCTTTGCGTGCGTCGGTCGTCACGAATACGTAACATAGCTTCTGATAGATTTAAACCAACAAAAGGGAAGAAACGCATGTTTTCATGAGTAGAAACGTTATATCCCGCTCTTCCATAGATTTGAAATTGGTTGTACTTTGCCTTGATGCCGTTTGCCGTATTTGGGGCAGAAGATGATGTGAAACTAGCGCCTATCCCGTCTTCTATTATAAACTTTTTATGAACGTGATTCATAGACAGATTGAGCCAATAGTTGTTATCTGGTAGTGAGGGAATGCTATTTGCATTAAGAATCCCATTTAGTTGACCTAACTTGCTCGGCCGAAACATTCCTTGAATTTGCATGGCACCTGCAATGTCTTTAGTAATTCCGGTTTGAGCTTTGGCAGATATTGTGATGGCCAATATACCAACTGAAAGCCAAAGTGTTCTATTTAATTTCTTCATAGTAGTGTTACATGATCTACGTATAAACTACAAAAAAGGATTTGGTTTTGTTTCTAAGTTATCAAAGTTTATTCTTTAACCTCACCCCAGATGGTTGTGGCCGACTCGTGTACTACGATGTACTAACGGATCAACTGTTTTCATGGCCCTAGAAGACCCTCCAAACAACAAAAAAGCCCTTAGAACTTAATCTAAGGGCTTTCTATCTTGTGGGAGCAACAGGGTTCGAACCTGTGACCCTCTGCTTGTAAGGCAGATGCTCTGAACCAGCTGAGCTATGCTCCCTTTGTTTTGGGACTGCAAATATAGAAGTCTTGCTCAACTCTTCAAAATAAAAAATTAAATAATATTTATTTGTTTGATCTTAAGCCTTAAAAAGGACTTCCTGCCCGGTTGGGCGGTTAAAAGAAATAGTAAACACCGTCCCTTCATTAACCTTACTTTCTACCGTAATGTTACCGCCTAAGCCGGTAATATGATTATAGACCAGGTACAGGCCAATTCCTTTTCCATCTGAGTTGTCGTGAAATTTTTGGTGAAACCCAAATAATCTATCTTTAACCTTATTCATATCGAACCCAATACCTTTGTCGGCAAACGTTACCTGGTTTATGCCATTTACCTGTTGCGATGATATTGATATATATGGCGCTTCGCCGGGCTTAGCATATTTAATGGCATTGGTAATCAGGTTTAAAAAAACGCTTTCAAGCTGGGTTTCATTAAAACGGATTTGGCTTAGCTTACTGAAATCTACCTCAATCGTCGCTCGCGAGCCGTTTACTAAAGAGCTTAGCGACCTTAAAACATTATCCAGCGTTTTGTTCAGGTCAAGCTCACGCATGTCAATCTGTGGCGTTGCTTTTTCAACCAGCGCATCCACATATCTGTCCAGCGTATTTTTCAGATTGTTAGTGGCAGCCTTTAAGTGGTGGATGAATTCCTGCGTCTCATTATCAGTTATTTTAGTATTGTCCAACAGATCAAATACCGCAAGCAGGTTGGCCACCGGTGCGCGCAGGTCGTGCGAAGTTGTATAGTTCAGCTTTTTAAGGTCATTGTTTAAATCTGTCAAATTTTTTATCAGCAGATTCCGGTCTTCTTCCTGTTTTTTCTTATGCGTAATGTTTTTTGCAATAGCATACACCAACTGCTCACTATCTACAGGCATCGACGTCCACGATAACCAAACAGTCTCGCCCGATTTAGTTATATAGCGGTTTTCAAAATTTAGCAGCGGAATACTGCTCTGTGTTAAATTGTTCCGGTTGGCTGCAGTCGCCGATTTATCATCCGGATGAATAAAATCACTGATGGGTCTTGAAAACAATTCTTCCCTAGTATAGCCAAGCATGTTTGAAACCGCGGGATTGATTTTTCTGAAATAGCCGTCGTATCCAGCTATGCAGAGCAAGTCGGCCGAGAGATCAAAAAATAGTTCCAGGTTAAATTCTGTATCGGGGGTATTTGCATATTCATTCATAAAGCAGGTCGCAGTTGCGGATGATCGACAACAGCGAAACTATTATACACATATTTTTTACGGTTTATTTATTTTATTGTTGCATTAAATGTATCGCTTGCCCACCCCCTGCCGCAATCGCGACTTCTATTATATCCTGATCGGTGAGAATTTTTATACTTTTAATCAGATGGTTGGGGTTTTTGTCATCGTCTGGCGCATCCTGGTATAATTCTACCCGGTAATTTCCCTTTGGTAAAAAATCAAGCGATATTTTTAAGTTACGCTTCTGGCTGTTATTGATCGTACCTACATACCACTCAGTTCCATGTCTGCGGGCCACCGTCAAATACTGCCCTGGTTCAGCATTTATTACTTTGGTTTCATCCCAAACTGTTGGTACCGCTTTAACAAAATCAAAGCCTGGTTGGCCCTCATAAGCTTCGGGATAATCAGCCACCATGTGCAGGTAACTCTCCATTACCACGTACATCGCCAGCATGTGGCATCGCGTACCAATCATCATCGGTCGAATAAAATGCGTTTTAAACTCATCCGGCGCCACCGCCCTGAACCCGCCGAGATGATAGTCGGTCGGCCCCGCCAGCAGCCGCGTAAAGGCGATATCCAGATCGTGTTCAGGTGGTAAACCCTGCGGCAGCCATTTGTTATTTTCATAATTGTAGGTTCCCTCACGGGTAAACTCATTAGGATATGTCCGGCTTAACCCCGTTGGCTTATAGGCGCCGTGGAATTGTATAAATAAGTGATGCGCCGCCGCATGTTGTAATATCTCTTCCTGGATCTTCACCATCTGTTGGTCGTCGCGGTTCAGAAAATCGACCATCATGCCTTTTATACCCCATTTTTCGAATTGTGTAAAGGCTTCTTCTAATTGCGGATATAGCGCCTGCCAATGCACCCACACGTGTATCCCCACGCCTTTTGATTTGGCATAATCGCACACCTTTTGCATGTCCAGCGAGCCAACGGGCTTGGTGACGTCCGAATACGTTCCCGGTGTACCATAGCCCGGCCAGTTATTGCTATACCAGGCAAAGCCACCATAGCCGATAACCGAATGATATTGGATATGATTACGGGCGCAGAAATCAATATAATATTTATTGAATTCAAAGTTTACGCCGGGCATAAACGAAGTATCAGGCATCACATCGCCATTCCACCAGTGAAAGGAAGTCTTACCCGGCTTTATCCACGATACATCTTTTATTTTTGATGGCTCGTTCAGATCTGTGATGATGTTCGACTCAATCAAAGCGCCAACCCGGTCACTGATCATCATTACGCGCCAGGGCGTATGATGCGGAATAACTGCTTTTACCTTAATTTCGGTTTGACCCGGCAATGGCGATAATTTGCTGATCAGCCCGCCATTATGTTTACCCAGATACATGCCCGCATAATCACGCAGACTGGCTTCGGTAATTGCCATATAAACCTTATCAGGGAATTCAAACAGCGCAGGCATATCTACCAGCGCGTCCTTTTTCAACTTGCTCAGGGGCACCTTCTCATATAAACCTTCATGGGCGTTGTTGTATGTCTTAAAAGATAATATCCTGAGCTGCGGATCTCCGGCTACATTGAATTCACTGTTTTCGTCTGTCAATGTATAGGCCGACCAATTTTTTTGCTGCGGAAATTCATACCGAAAAGCAAGTCCGTCGTTAAACACTCTGACAACAATGTTAATACTCCTTTTAAGCCCGTTAATTTCCGCAAGAGGCACTATAGCTTGCTCATAGCTATTGTTTACGTGTTTGGTTTTACCAACTACCAGGTCATATTGCTCCACTCCGCTTTTGTAAACCGGTTTAAGCATTTTCAAGTTCGACGCAAAGTTGCCGCTGTCTTTAAATGCCAGCCCAACACTTGAATTGTTAATAATAGGGTTGCCTTTGTAGCTTACGCGGTATACAGGACGCCCATTGGTCAAGGTCAGCTGGTAACGGATATTTCCATCGGGCGATTTGACACTCACTTTTTGAGCAATCAATGGCTGTGCAACAAACAGCAGCGCCAACCAGGCAAACGGTTTAATAATTCTCATCAAAAAAACAATTGGTTTGAATGCTAATGTATCAAACAATCTCTACATATTGACTATAAAGCAGCAGCGTATCCATATAGGTTGAGCGTTTTGATAAAATGATGGGCGGGTACCCATGAATCACAGCCGGTCAAAGAAATTTTTAATTCTACGCCATAAAGAAGTTCTGTCTGTTCCATACACAGCCATGATATCCGGCACTTTATCTAATGTTATTACCAGGTCACTACTATAAACATCACGCAATTGCGGCGTTGGTACTTTGGTCAGGAAATTGGTGTGCCACTCCATAAACCAGGACCATTTAATACCCTCTTTGAAAGATTTTGCAGGATCAGGCGGAACGCCGCACTCATGCATAGGTATGGGCATCTCGTCGCCCACGATTGTTTTAACCCTGTTGTACATTGCCAGGCGCGGAATTTTTTCTTCTGTTTGATAGGTATCCGCCCCGGCTATATCTACATATTGCCTGCCGGGGTACCAGGCACCGTCTGGCTTATCAGCATAACACAGTACCCATATCAGGTTGTCCAGATGCTTTTCATGTACATAATAGTTGTACATGGTTATCCAAAGCCGTTTAAATTGCGCAGGGCCTTTTTTGCCCCACCAAAACCAGCTGCCGTTTAGCTCGTGAAAGGGCCGCCATAAAACCGGGATATGCCGTCGGTTTAATTTTTCGAGCAGCTCTGCCTTTTCGTCAAGCTCTTTCCAGAAAGCTTTGTTCTCGGGTGTGCCATACTCAAATACTTTATCGATATCGACTTCCTTTTTGGTATTCTCATAACCACTACCGATAGATGGTGCGCCCCAATGCCACATAATAGTCGGGATACCCCCTTTGCGCCACCATTTTCTGGCAAACTTTACTTCTTTTTCGTTTTTACTACTATCTATAAAATCCAGCCCGCGAATGGCCGGCAGCCTGCCCGTCGAGTCGAGCACATATTTCAATTCATCAAAACCCCAGTTAGACGTCATTTGCCCGGCCAGCATTTTGTGGCCATACATAGCCTGAAGATAGCAATATAAAGCCTTAGCCTCGGGCGACGCGTTTTTATTGGACAACTCCATTTGTTGCGCATACGCTTTTATACTGCAGAACAGTATACCATATAAACATATTTTCTTTAACGGGCTCATGTTATGAAAGGTAAATCGTCTCGCTTTATTCAGCCTCCTTCAAAGTTACCGGGCCGATCAATCCCGACGGCAACAACGGTGTGTCTTTACTAAACTTGTGTATGTTAGTGCGCGTAAACCGCTTTTCTTGCGGCAGCGGCTCATCACCGATCAAACGGTTAGGCCACAGATTTACCACGGTCACTTCCAATTTGTTCTGGCCCGCATGTACGGCTTTGCTGATATCGACGCGGGCGGGCTTTGTCCACACAACACCCAGGTTGACGCCGTTTACTTTTACCACCGCTTCTTCGTGCACCTCGCCGAGGTCGAGCACCAGTTTTTTGCCGGCATTGGCTTTGGCAACCTCAAAGGTTTTGCGGTAGACAGCCGTGCCCGAATAATGCCTGATATTATAATCGTCAAACTTCGTCCAGTCTTTCAGCGAGTCGATAGCTAATTTTGCCGGGCCGCCCCATTTCGGGTCAAAACGTAATACCCAACTACCATTTATCGCCGATTTGGTAATATAGGTTGGATAATTGGTTTTTGCTGTTCCTTTTGCTGTCGGCGCTATTGGCTTCCTGAAAACAACAAATACAGAACCACGCGGATCAAACTCCAGCGGCACCGTAGTGCGGCCATTGCTTTGTGTAAATGCTTTCGCCAGGCGGATTTCTCCTGTCACGGCATCCCATAGCTCGGGCTGTTTGCCGCTTACGCGGAAAGTGCAGTTCAACTTTTCTTTAGCGTCCCAACGGCTGGCTACAAAGTAAATATCGGTACCGGCTACGCGGCGATGTATCCAGTCTATATCGCCGCTATCGCTTAGCCCGGCATATTCAAAATCGGGCGGCAGTTTAATGTCTTTTAATACCTGCGCAGGGTTTTTGCTGCTGATAACATGATACCTGGCCGTTGGCGACCATAAATCGGCTATTATCTTTTTAGCTTTTTCGTTGTCACCGGCATTTAAAACCAATCCGGCCAAACCCGCAGGTTCCGGACCAACAACTATCGCCCCTCCATTTACCAGCCCTGCAATCTTTTGTAATGCTGCATAAGTAATTTTGGGCTGATTTGGCAACACCAGCATTTTGTAGCTCATGCCATCGGGCAATACCAGGCGGCCATTTTTTACGCTAACGCGATGTAGCAGCACATCTAAATTACAGTTATCATGATCATAACCCTGGGCAGGCAACGCAGGTGTCGATTTCATTTGCTCGCCATGACCGATGCCGTCGCCAATATAATAGAGCGCATCGGCAACAAAAAGCCCCTGCTGCAGCATGTACGAGCAACGACCCATATAGGCATTAAATGCCGGAGTCTCATCCCACCAGGTAACATTGCGGCTGTAATGCGTCCCGGCAAAATAAACATAGTTAGGCTTGGCATCAACCACAAGCGACTGGCTGAAATTGTGAAACACATTCAAATTCAACCCGTCGCAAAAAGCCTGATCGGCTACATTTTTCAAGTCAAAAAAGCTTTCTTCCCAATGCGGGCCGACAGAGGTAAAGGCCTCGCAAGCCGTCACACGTTTACCGTAAACATGGTTGGCCGTAGCGGTATTGCGTAGCAGAAATCGCCGCTCGGGTGTAGGTCGGTGTACCGAGGGGACCCAAAATTCGCCCATGGCCATATTTACGGCGTTCGAGTTTTTCAGGTTATCCAGTTGTGCCGTATTTGGCCCTGCCGCTTCCGAATAGCAAATCAGCCCGTTTTTGTTGGCCAGTTCGCGCAAGTGCCCATAATGATTAGTGGCTATCAGGTCGGCTATGGTGCGGTAATAATCGCGGCGCACGCCGTCTGTTTCCGTGGTATCATTCAGTGTAATGCCCGCGATGGCAGGCAGCCATTTAATCAGGTTATATTGATGCTGTGCTGCAAATTTTTGCGCAAACAGTTTTGTCCAGGTGGTTTCACCGCCTTCCCAGCTATCATCTTCAACGCCATATAAGCCCTTACGTTCATCAGGCTTCATTTCTTTCAGCATCTTGCCAACGGTAGTGTTCCAGGTCGTATCCAGCGCTTCGCTGCTCATGCCGTCAGTAAAGTATCCCCAAACATCACGATGCCCGGTTGGCCGGTAGGCAAAGCGCATGATCTTCCATTTACCCACAGGCGCGTTCCATTTCAGCTTACCTTCAGCATCTATTTTATTTGACAGGTCAATAACCTGCGAAACATTTACATTCGGTTCATCGGGCATAGCAAGCACCGCTATCTCGTGTCGCTTGAATTCGTTCTTCACCGTCAGCGGCATTCGGGCTAATTTCTTTTTATAGTCGGCCGCCGCCGCAGAAAGTGACGCATGGGTAGCCAATACGTTTTGCGACGGTTCAGGAAGTTGTTCATCGATCACCAGCCCGCCGGCAATATCTTTTTCTGACCATATCAGCTCCTGCTGGCCGTATTCAGGGTCAATGGGTCCGGAGGTTCCTGCCAGACCGACACTCAGTACGAACTTTATCCCAATGCGGTTGGCTTCCTTAGCCGCGTATCTGAACAGTTCGCGGACACGACTATTCCATGGTTTCAGGATAGGTCTTGGTAACGGCGACTGGAATGCGCCTTTTAAATCCTCTCTCTGTTTTACCACATACTTTTTACCTTCTAAAACCATGTTGGCTACCATCGAGCTGGGCTCATAACCTGTCCCGCTTTCATATAAAATAGCACCCTCGATGCCTTTTTTGTGCATCTCTTCCAGGTCGGCAGTAATGGCTTTCTCATCAGCATCAACCCTTAACCACATCCAAAACACCCAGGGGCGTGCACTGTGCGGCGGCGTTTTGAAATTGGCTTGCATGTCCGGATCGGCAATGTTTGATGTCGCGTTAATGTTTTTGGGCACCTGCGCAAATGCTGCACCTGCAATTAAAAGCACCGAAGTGGCTATGAAGAACTGCTTTTTTCTCATGGTTATTTAGTCCAGAATGTCGGATGTGTTTATATCGGCTTACCAAACTTAGGCTAAAAATCTTTTAAATCATAAAGCTGCAGAAGGACGATTCCTTAATCCGGTCATTCTACATCCGCAGAATTTTAAATATGTTTGTAAGCCAATTTATGCGCGATTTATGTAACAAATTTGCTCTTTTGTAAAAAATCGGCGATACAGCGCGCTTATTCTCAACCAAAACCAGCTTTCATTGCTATCTTAACAACCAAAATTATGTGTAAACGTATTTTTCTCACAGGCTTATTAACAGCCACCGTACTTTTAAATGCTTCGGCTCAGTCAAACACCAGGCCTGACGACAGCCGCTTTACCAAAGTAGTACTGGCACAACGCATAGAAGAACCTATGCAATTTCAGATACTTAAAGATGGAAAAGTTATTTACGCCGAACGTAAAGGAAAACTTAAAATGTATGATCCGGCTACGCAAAAGATCTCGGTAATTCACGAGTTTGCAGTAAGCACCAAATACGTGAGCCAGACCGGCGAAGTGAGTGAGGCCGAAGATGGCCTGCAAGGCGTTGTCCTGGACCCCGATTTTTATAAGAATCACTGGATATATGTTTATTATTCGCCTGCGGGTAATGACCCCAAAAACACATTAGAGCGCTATACCTGGGACGGCAGGGGTCCGCTGAACATCTCATCGCGCAAAAAACTGCTGGATGTGGTTGTTCAGCGTTATGAATGCTGCCACGTTGGCGGTGGGATGGTTTTTGACAAAAACAAGAACTTATATTTGAGCACTGGCGATAATACCTTCTCTCGTGCATCTGACGGTTTTTCTCCGCTGGACGAACGTCCGGGCATGTCACCAGAGGATTCGCAGAAGGGCTCATCAAACAGTAATGACCTGCGCGGCAAGATCCTGAGAATACACCCGGAACCAAACGGGACCTATACTATCCCCAAGGGAAATCTTTTTGCTCCCGGAACACCAAAAACACGAGCCGAAATTTACACCATGGGTAACCGTAACCCGTGGCGCTTAACCATAGATAGCAAAACCGGCTGGCTGTACTGGGGCGAAGTTGGCCCTGACGGTAGCACTGACGATTTTGAGCATCGCGGGCCGCAGTCGTACGACGAATTTAACCAGGCTAAAAAACCCGGCTTCTATGGCTGGCCATATTTTGTCGGCAATAATTTTGCTTATAATCATTATAACTTCGCAACCAAAAAATCTGGCGAGTGGTTTGATGCCGCACATCCAAGAAACACCTCGCCCAACAATACCGGCATAACTGATCTGCCTCCTGCTACTCCGGCCTTCATTTATTATTCAAAACAGCAAAGCACTACGTTCCCGCTTTTAGGAAGCGGCGGCGATAGCGCAGTTGGCGGGCCAATTTTCCATGCTGATGATTTTACCGGAGCTCCGCGTACGTTCCCGGCCTACTACGAAGGCAAATGGTTCATTACCGACTGGGTTCGCGGCTGGATCAACGTGGTGTCTATCGACGACAATGGAAATTATGTGGGCATGGAGCGCTTCTTGCCCGACTTGAAATTACGCGGACCGATCGATATGAAATTTGGCCCAAGCGGCGATTTATATGTATTGGAGTATGGGAACGGCTATTTCAAAGATAATCCCGAAGCCGAACTTATCCGCATTGAATACAACGGGGGTAATCGTAAGCCACAAGTACAGGCATCCGTTAATAAAACAGCGGGCGCCGTGCCAATGAAAATTAGCCTGTCATCAACAGGAACCAACGATGCCGACAAAGATGAATTAACTTATTCGTGGAAGATAACCCGCAATGGCGTGCTGTTTAAAACCATCGCGCAAGCAAACCCAACATTGCAATTAACCACACGAGGAATTTATAAAGCCCTGTTAACCGTAACTGATTCGCATGGCGCTAAAAACAGTAAATCTGTTCAGGTAAATGCGGGTAATGAGCCGCCGATGGTTAAATTTAATGTCACAGAAGGCAATTCAAGCTTTTTCTTTCCGGGTAAGACCATTAAATATAATGTAAGTGTTGTTGATAAAGAAGACGGCAGCCTTGCCAACAAACGGATACCCGCGTCGCGCGTATCCGTAAGTGCCAACTATTTGTCTGAGGGTTTTAACATGACAGCCATTGCCTCAAAACAAGGCGCGGTTGACGCCGGTGCCGAATATGCAAGCGCCATAGCCCTAATTGCCAAAAACGATTGCCGCTCGTGCCACGCTGTTAAAGAAAAAATATTGGGCCCTGCGTTTACCCAGGTGGCCATTAAATATAAAGGCGATCCGGGTGCTCCGGATCGCTTAGCTAAAAAAATCATTTCAGGCGGCTCAGGAAATTGGGGCGATGCCATGATGCCTGCACACCCTACGCTTGCAGACGGCGACGCAAAAGCCATTGTAAAATATGTGTTGAGTTTGGCGTACCCTGCGGCTAAAGCAAAATCATTACCGGTTAGCGGCAGCTATACTACCAGCATCCCGGCAGGGAATAAAAATACCGACGGTAGCTTTATCTTGCGTGCAGCTTATACAGACCGCGGCGCTAAGGGGCTGCCTGTACAAACCGGCGAACAAACGCTGGTACTACATGCGCCGGTAATGCCGGTATCGAAGACAACCGGGGTACATGACATTTCATTTAACCGCGATAGTACTGTTGCCAACTCAAAAACTGACGGTGCGTGGCTGTGCTTCAGTAATATCGATTTAACGGGCATTAAACAAATAGCATTGGGCACCCGCCGCAATAGCGGCGAAACCGTTGGTACCGTTGAAATTTATGCCGGCTCGCCCAAAGGCAAACTGCTTGCTAAATATACCGGCACTTATGCAACCAATAAAGTAAAAGCCGAGCTGCCGCCGGGCCTGGGTATAACCGATCTGTACTTTGTATTTACCGGCGCACCAATACAGGTGAGTAACATTAAGTTTTTGGATAGTAATTAACAGAATATATTAACAACTCAACACTATACATTATGAACAAGCGCAGGGATTTCCTGAAAAACATGGGTGCGCTGGCCGTAGGGTCAGTATTGTTGCCCTCTTTTAAATTTGCCCCAAAAAAGGCAACCAGCGATCCTGGTATACAACTGTATACTTTCCGTGATGAAATGCTGAAAGATCCGAAAGGAACTCTTAAAATTATTTCTGATCTGGGTATTAAACAAATAGAATCTGCTGCCAGTGGTAAGGGCTTATATTACGGTTTGACCCCTAAAGAGATGAAAAAGACGTGTAAAGACCTGGATATGACCCTGCGCAGCGGCCATTGCGGCATTGATGCCAACTGGCAAAAAACCATTGACCAGGCTGCCGAAGCGGGACAGGAATATTTGGTATGTTCTTCACTGCCTTTCTCTGGCGACACCATAGCAAACTATCAAAAAGTTGCAGAACGCTTTAACAAAGCGGGTGAAGAATGTCAGGCTGCGGGTTTGAAATTTGGTTACCATAATCACGATTTCGAATTTAAAACAGATCAAGGCCAGACTTTATATGATATCTTGTTAGTAAACACCGACCCCGAATTGGTAACTATGGAAATGGACCTGGGTTGGGTGGTTGCTGCCGGCAAAGATCCATTGGAGTACTTTAAAAATTATGAGGGCCGCTTTAAACTATGGCACTTAAAAGATATGAAAGGCCGTAACAGCGTAGAGTTTGGTAAAGGTAACCTGGATATTGCCGGTTTACTTAAGCAGGCTAAGCTGGCAGGGCTCGACTATTATTTCATTGAGCAGGAAGAATATCCGGCCGGATCGCCATTGGCAAGTATGAAAATCAATATGGAGTACCTGTCAAAAGTAAGCGTATAATTACATAGCTACACTTTGCCCGGGGCGTGGGTCCTCGGGCAATATTTCCATCTGCGGGTAGTCGATATAGTCAGCATACCACTGTATAGCGCCTACCACATCCAAAGCATCTTCTGCAGAAATATCTATCGTTTCAAAGGCGTACAACTTCCCGTTTGCATACCCGAATAACTGTATCTCGTTCGGATTAGGCACAAAGCTGTCCGAATTTAAACAGTATACCCTTATTTTTAACTCTGTATCCCTTGAGTGGATAACATCGCGGCAAGGATTGTTCGGATCGGTAGCTAACAGATATACGTTGTACTCCATATTAAATTCTTTAACAACAAGATTTGCGGATAGTTTGAGCTTTTTATTTTCGGCAGAATAAATATTTAAAGCTGCTTATGCTCCTACCCTTTATTGCTATAAATCTATTCTGCAAACAGTGCGTAGCCCGTACTATCGCTTTCTTGAACTTTTAAGCAACAATTTGAGCAAATCGCTCCCTAAATGGGGAATGCTTTCTCCGTGGTTAATTCATCACCAGGCTATTCTCGGCTCAATTTACCTATAAGTGATGGCGTTATTACCCCTGGCATTGCGTTTGTCTATGTATTTTATAACCCTCTCAAGGGTTGTTTTTCATAGGTAGATGTAGGGTCGAAAACTGCGAGAGTATTTCGGCCCTTTTTTAACTGATCATGGAAACTGTTAATTGATATTTGCCCCTAATAGTGACTATAAAATGAGCAAGCCGCATGCTTTTTAAACATGCGGCTTTGTTGTTTCTCAGTTATTGTTGAGTTGAAAGTAGGTTGGCGATTTCCGCTTATCCTCAGGGATCTTTAAAAACTCTTTATAGCTATCGTTAATATACATACCCATATTAAAATCAGCGCGAAAGTAGGTGTCGGCATCGGGCATATACCTTTGGATAAAGTTTTTAAGCTCTTGCCCCCTAAGCGGGATATACTTCTTTACGGTTTCCTCATTAAACGCCGCGACAATTTGCCGGTACTGCGCTCCTTCTTCTTCAAGCTTTTGTAGTTTTTCGCGTTTTTTCTGGTCGCTATGCGAATCAAAGATCTTAACTTTTAAACCACCGCCCGGCTGATAAACCACGGTCTTGCTTCCCAACGGACCGGTTTCCGGAGCAGCACTCAGGTTGCCCAAATGAGTTTCCGTGTTTCGCACTTTTACTTCTTTTAATTCATTTTGCTTTAATACCAACGACACCACCCGGTATTTAAGATCGGCCAGGTAAACAGTATCAGGCACGTAGTTCATTCCGGTAAAATAAAGCACATCGCCTTTTTTTGCGCGGATCATAAAGTTTCCTTTGGGGTCAGAATAAACGGTTTGGTGTTGGGTTGAATTCTCAACCTTAATACCCGATAACAGCACCTCATTATGCAACTCCTGTACCCGGCCTTTTAAAAGGTCCTGCGCGCGGGCTTTGCCAAACGTTAATACGCTTGCCGCCAGTATTGCAATATATTTTATTCTTCTGACCATTTTAATCGCACCAAAATAGTATTAATAAACGCCGGCAAACCCTGTTTAACATATTTTAACGTCAAGCCCTAAGCCTGCGCTGCCTGAATAACCGTTGGGTCGACTACCGGTTTCTTCCGCCGCGCCTTCAGCTTTTCACGCCGCAGGTAACGCCAGTGCAGTGCTCCTACCAATAGGGCCGCAACACCTTCGCCCATTAAGGTATTTGGTGTGCCCACCCATTTGGAAATAGCGCCGATCAATAATCCGCCTAAGGGCTGCATGCCGAAAAAGGCCATGGCATAAAAGCTGATCACCCGGCCGCGCATATTTTGGTCGACAGTTGTTTGGATCAGTGTATTGCTTACCGTGATCTGCGACATCATACCGAAACCGGCTATAGTTACAAACAGTAAAGCCAGGTAATAATTATGCTCATGAGAAAATGCCAGTAACCCGGCACCAAAAATCAGCGTATTGATAAAGAGTATTTTTTTAAGATTTGCCCCGGCTTTTAGCGAAGCAAGAAATATCGCCCCCGAAAAAGCACCCAGACCAATAAAACTATCTATGATACCAAATGTCCGTGCAGTGCCTTTAAAAACGTCGCGGGCATAGTAAGGTATCAGCGTGGTATAGGGCAATACCATTAAACTGATCAGCGCCAGCATTACCAATATAAACAGAATAGAAGGCGTGCGCTTGATATAAGAAAACCCCTCGCGCAGTTCGCCGAATACATTTTTAGTGTGTGGTTTCTTCTCATATTTAGGCAGGCGCATCATCAATAATGAGGCAATAACCGCCACAAAGCTCATCGCGTTACCTACGAAACAAGCACCGTCGCCTACGCCTTCCAAGATTATCCCTGCTATAGCCGGGCCTATCAGCCGGGACAGGTTGACCATTGACGAATTCAATGCCAGCGCGTTGGGCAGGTCGCTTTTATCAGCAACCATGTCGTAAACCAGTGATTGCCGCGCAGGTACATCAAAAGCATTGATAATACCCAGCAACACGCTTAATCCAAGTATCTCCCACACTGCATAGTGATTCAATAAAATTAATACCGCTAACAACACTGCCTGTATCATAGATGCCACCTGTGTAGCCAATAGTACACGGAACCTGTTATATCTGTCAGATACCACCCCGCCCACCAGCGAAAACAAAAACGAGGGGAACTGGCTGGCGAATAACGTAAGCCCAAGCATAAATGTAGAATGGGTAAGCGTGTAGATAACCCAGCTTACGGCAGTTTTTTGCATCCAGGTACCAATTAATGATATTGATTGCCCTGTAAAATAAAGCCGGTAGTTACGGCTCCTGAATGCTTTGAAGGTAGTAATGTCCATTTTGTTCTCCTCTAAATCGCTCTCCAAAAATCCGGCCTACTCAAACTCCACTATTTTGGTAAGTATGCCGATTGCCTGCTTTAATAATTCTTGTTCCTTAGGCGTGCAGGTTGCGGCAATGGCTTTAGCCAGCCACAGTTCCCGCTCACTACGTACTCGCAGCAGTGTTTTTTCACCCTCGGCCGATAAGCCGATGTGCACCTTTCGTTTATCCTGCTCAGATGCTGCCCGTGTTATAAAGCCCAGTTCAGACAGATGCCTTAATATCTCTGACATCGACTGGTTAGTGATCTTTTCTGTAGCGGCCAGCTCGCTTGGCAACATGGTTTTATGCTGATGCAAGAGCGCAAGTGTGGAGCGTTCGGTTAATGACAGCTGTTGCCCGGTGCTTGACTCCTTTCTAAGTTTTTTGATCAGGCGACCCGCTATGGCCCGTAAATCAGCCACAAATTCAAGATTATCCATATTTGTAAGACAAACTAATAAGTTTACCTTACAAATATAGTCCAAGAATATTTTGTGATTATCATGCGCCGGTAAATTTGAAACGAGATTCTATTTAGCTGTTTTTTTGAGCAAAAAACAGAGACAAATAATGGTAATCCGACGGGCGGACAAACAAATCTTTCCTGGCTAAAAGGTAATTTATAAAAGTAAACAACTTACAGTAAAATGTTGGTATTGTCCATTTTAATTTTACGTATATTTAGTATAAAATTCGGCAACATATAATTTAGGTTGTGTTTTGCAGTTTAAACACTAATAGCGGTAATTTTACCATCAACTATGTCCTCTGCTGAAAACTACAGTGTTCTGATCGAAAAGATCAATACTTTGATCAAAAAGTATTACCTGAACAATTTGTTGAGGGGGCTTATCTTTTTGTGTGCCGGGCTGTTTTCGGCCTATGTAGTTATTGCGCTGAGCGAGTATTTTGGTAATTTCAATTCGTTTTTCAGGGGGATATTGTTTTATGGCTTTATTCTGCTAAACCTGGGTTTAATTGGCTGGCTCATCGTTCCTTCATTGATGGCGCTGATGCACTTGGGTAAGACATTAACTCACGACGAAGCGGCAGCTATTATTGGCAAACATTTTAATGATATCAATGACAAGTTGCTCAACACCCTGCAGTTAAAAAAGCTGGCAGCCCAAGATGAGCATCACCGTGCATTAATCGAGGCGAGCATAGATCAACGGATTGAACATTTGCGTCCGGTTCGGTTTCCGTCGGCCGTTAATATTAAAGACAACCATAAATACCTTAGATGGGTGCTGGCTCCGGCCGCAGCAATCATTATCATTGGCCTGGCTGCGCCGTCTGTTTTGACCGAAAGCACTAAGCGCATCGTGCGCCATAACGAATATTTTACGCCGGTGGCCCCATTTCAGTTTGTGGTGCTTAATTCTAATTTGTCAGCCGTACAGGGCCAGGATTTAAAGCTTGATCTGAAATTGACCGGCAACCAGCTGCCTAATGATATTTATATTGAATTGGCCGGTACCGAATTTAAGCTGGATAAAGAAAATGTCACCCGTTTTCATTACCTGTTCAGCAATTTGCAGCAAAACACAACTTTCAGGTTGATAGGTAACGGGTTTGTATCGAAGCCTTATGAAGTTAAAGTAAACCTGCGTCCGTCACTGCTGCATTTTGATGTGGAGCTAAAATATCCGGCTTATCTGCATAAAAAAACCGAAACGCTGGCCAATGCCGGTGATCTGACCATACCAGCAGGCACAACGGTGAAATGGCTGTTCCATACACAAAATGCAAGCGCTTTATCCTTCGGGATGAATGATAAAACTTACGATTTGAAGCCGACTGGCGATGATTTGTTTGAGCATACAGAGCGGATTAACAAACCATCTGTTTATAAACTAAATCCACAAAATGCAATGGTTTCTCAAAGCGACTCGGCATCATACCGCATTAACACCATTGCCGATGAGCCGCCGACCATCAGCGTTGACGAAAAACCAGATTCGATTAGCCACCAGGCATTTTATTTTAATGGCAAGATCCAGGACGACCATGGGTTTTCATCGCTGACCTTTCATTATCGCATAGGCTCTCCGGATGCTGGTAATAAACAAATGGTGAAGTCAATTAATGCTGATCTGAACCAATCGCTGTCAGACTTCTTTTATTTCTGGAACCTGAAAGAAATGGGCATCAGGCCTGGCGACCAGGTCACTTATTTCTTCGAGGTGGCCGATAACGATGAGGTAAACGGCCCGCAAAAAGCGCGAACAGCCGAGCGCTCATTACATGTGCCGGACGCCAAAGAACTGCGCGATGAACTAAATGCCGGCACCACCGGCGTTAAACAAAAAATGCAATCGGCCATTAAACTGGCCGACCAGATAGAGCGCGACTCCAAAAAAATAGAGCAGACACTGCTGAATAAAAATTCATTGTCTTTTGACGAAAAGAAACAGGTCGAGGATCTGATGCAAAAACGGAAGGATTTGGATGATCTGGTGAAACAAATCCAGGAAGACAATAAAAAGAACCTGTATAACCGCCGTGAAAACGAGCAGCAGAATAAAGAATTACTGGAAGAACAAAAGCAAATTGAAAATTTATTGAATAATGTTCTCGATCCAAAAACCAAAGAGCTTTTACAACGTTTACAACAGCTGATGCAGCAGGAACAAAAAGAAGGCACCCGTAATGAGCTATCCAAAATGCAGATGGACAATAAGTCGCTGAAAAAAGAGCTTGACCGGATGCTTGAACTATATAAAAAGCTGGAGTTTGACCAAAAGCTAAATCAAAACATCAACCAGTTAAAAAAGCTGTCGGAGAAGCAGCAGAACCTTTCTGATCAAAGCAAGCAGGCCGATCAACAAAAACAAAATGACACCAATCCACAGGCAGATAAAGAGAGCACAGACCGCTTGAAACAACAACAGGAAAATCTGAACAAAGAATTCGAGGATATCAAAAAGAATTTGAAGGATTTGGAAAATCCGGGTAATAAGCAGGATTTTACCAACCCGCAAAGCGAAGAAAACGAGATCCAAAACCAGATGCAGGAAAGCGCTGACCAGTTGTCAAAAAACAATAAATCAAAGGCTTCACAATCGCAACAAAACGCGGCGAAGCAAATGCAGCAGATGGCGCAGCAGATGGAGCAGGAACAGGAAGATCAGGAAAGCAAACAAATAGAAGTTGATGCCAGACAATTGCGCGAGCTACTGAAAAGCCTGGTAAACAGCTCGTTCAGCCAGGAAAAAATAATGGAGTCTTTGCGTAGCATGAGCGCTTCAGACCCGCAATATGTTACGGCTGCGCAAACTCAAAAAAATATAAAGGATAATTTAAAAACCGCCGAGGATAGCTTATTTTCGCTGAGCAAGCGTATTCCGCAAATACAGTCGACCGTAAACCGTGAAATAGCCGCAATTAATACACAAATTGATAATGCTCTGAATAATTTAGGCGAACGCCATACCGCCGAAGCTAACCGCAACCAGCAATATGCCATGACATCAATGAATAACCTGGCGCTCATGCTGGCCGACGCGCTTTCGCAATTGCAAAACAAAATGAACAAGAGTGGTAAGAGCGGTAAAGGCAAGCAGACGTCTGTTTCGCAATTGCGTCAAATGGAAGAGAAATTGAGCCAGAACATGCAAAAAATGCGCGAACAAATGCAAAAGCAAGGCGGTATGCCGATGGGCCAAAGCCAGCGCAACCAGATGAGCGAGCAATTGGCAAAAATGGCACGCGAGCAACAAATGATCCGTCAGTCGTTGCAGCAATTAAATAATGAACAAAGTAAAGATGGCGGCACCGGTGTTAAAGATGCCGACAAAATATCCCGTCAGATGGAACAAACTGAAAAAGATATCGTAAACAGGAGAATAACAGACGACGTAATTAAACGCCAACAGGAAATTCACACGCGTTTACTGGAGGCCGAAAAAGCAGAACAAGAGAGAGAGCAAGATAAACAAAGAGAGAGCAACGCTGGCAAGGATATACCCCCGGGGTATATAAAGGCACTGCAAGATTACCAACAGGTTAAAGGAAAACAAACGGAACAAATTAAAACAGTGTCCCCTGCGCTTAATTTGTACTATAAGCAAAAAATAAAATCGTATTTTGATCAACTTAATGCAAAATAATATGGACCAAGCACCTATTCAAACCACCGACTTATATACTTTACAGCTGCCCTCAAAGCGGGAGAGTATTACGTTATTGGAAAATTTGATCGAGGAAATTGCTGATAAATACCAGGTTGCTGACGACATTTTTGCAAACATGATGACCTCCCTTAACGAGGTGGTCACTAACGCCATTGTTCACGGCAATAAATTAGACCCCGAGAAAAAGGTAATTGTAAACGTTGAGGTTGACCCCAAACGCGCCACCTGGACAATTACCGATGAGGGCGAAGGGTTCGATTATAATAACCTGCCCGATCCAACTGCGGAAGAAAATCTGGAAAACTTAACCGGCCGCGGCGTTTTCATCGTTAAGCACCTGGCAGACCAATGCGTATTTAACGCTAAGGGCAACGAAGTTGAACTGCTATTTAAATTATAATGCCGGCTATCCAGTTTTTTGAGGAGGATATTACCTACAAAATAAAAGATAAAATAAAAGTCAGGCAGTGGATAACCAATACCATCGTTGCCGAAGGCTTTAAACTAAGCGAGCTTAACTATATTCTTTGCTCGGACGAGTATCTGCTCCAAATCAATCAGCAATACCTGGATCATGATACCTATACCGATATCGTCACCTTTGACAACAGTGAACAGCAAGGGCACATAGTCGGCGATATCTTTATTTCTATCCCCAGGGTCAAGGAAAATTCAGAAAAATTCAAGGTTGCTGAGGTTGACGAATTGCACCGGGTTATCATCCACGGCGCATTGCATTTGCTGGGTTATAAAGATAAATCTGCCGTCGACAAGAAAAAAATGACAGAAAAAGAAGATTACTATTTGGCTAAGCGTCAATTTATTAAGTAATTTTACATCATAACACTCACAAGAAACCAAATTAAAACAACATGAAAATATTAGCAATTTGTCTGGCACTCCTGTTTGTCACCAAAACAGCGTCAGTTTACGATTTTAAATTAAAAACCATTGAAGGCAAAGACTTCTCATTAGCCAAATTTAAAGGCAAAAAAATCCTGGTAGTTAACACTGCGTCAAAATGCGGCTTTACCAAACAGTATGCGGAGCTCGAGAAATTGGCGGAAATCTACAAAGACAAGTTAGTAGTAGTTGGTTTCCCCGCAAACAATTTTGGCGGACAGGAACCGGGTACTGATGCGGAGATTAAAACGTTCTGTTCAGATTTATACAAAGTAACCTTCCCGATGAGTACGAAAGTAAGTGTTAAGGGTGATGACATCGCACCGCTGTTCAAATACCTGACAGAAGCAGAAAATCCAGACTTTACCGGCGAGATCAAATGGAACTTTGAAAAATTCTTGTTAGATGAGAATGGCAAACTGATTCACCGTTTCCGTTCAAAGGTAACACCAATGGATCCGGCGATTACCAGCAATTTGTAATTGTTACGGTCTAAAAGAGAAAAAGCAAACCAATTGGTTTGCTTTTTCTCTTTTAGACTAATGCTCTACATATATTTAACCATGTCCCACAGCATTTCGTATCCATCATTGATGATTTTTTCCTTTTCGGCCGGTTCAAAATCATTAGCAATAAGGTATTGATAAATACCGTACACATGGCCGTTAAACATGGATATGATCAGGCTTACCGGCTGTTGTTTCAGTAGTTTTTTGCGGATACCCTCGTCGATTACTGCAAAGTAGCCGACAGTGTGCTGTTGCTGTGTCTGGGGCGATATTTGCGATAAATGCGGCGAGAACTTAAACTGCTGTATATAGTAAAACTTGTCGCGGTTATTCAGCGCCCAGTTTACTGAATAAATAAAAATGTTTCTGAATTTGATGGAAACAAAATCATCTTTATTAACTATAGCCTGGACGTTAGCCGCCTGCTCGTCCTGGATCTTATTATACAGGGCAACCACCAGATCTTCCTTGGTTTTGTAATGATAAAATAACGTACCATTGGCTACGCCCGCTTGGGCAGCAATTTTGGCTGTGGGTGTACCATGAAATCCGTCGGCTACGAACAACCTTAGTGCGGTAGCCTGAATTTGTTCTTGTTTGCTCAAGGCATTATAGACTGGTTGGTCTATAAATATACAAACTAATTAACCTGACCGTAAATAAATTACATTTAAATTTTGCTAATTTTTTTTCGCTGCTTTTTCCTGTGCTTTTTTAATAGAGTCTTGTCTGGCTTTTTCGACTTTTTGCTTTTTCTTAAAAAACCCTTTAAGCAGGAAATTGTGCTGAGCAGCCTTCAGGTCTTCGTTTAAAGTCGCAGAGGTTTTATGTACGGTTTTAATGGTGGCTTTAGCCTGGCTAACGGTATTTTCCATTTCTTTCGCCATTTTATCATTATTCAACAGCCTGCCTAAGCTACCCTGCCCATGGTTTATTTTAGCTACAATCTGGCCCAGGTTGTCAATCAGTGTACCGGCATTATCGGCCATTTTGGTAAATTTTCCAATGATCTTATCTACATCTACCGGGTTAACTGATCCAATAAGGTCGCCGTCCTTAACCATTTGCGTAGTGTTGGAGCCGCCAGGCATCAGTACAACCAGTTTATCGCCCATTAACCCATCGCTGCCTATACTCATGCGTGCATCTTTTTTTACGAATTTCTTAACGTCCTCATTGATGGTCAGCGTTACTTTAACAGTAGTGTCATTTATGATATTGATATCATCGACCACCCCAACGTTGATACCGGCAAACCGAACGTTATTCCCTACCTGCAAGCCATTAACGTTATTAAACATGCCATTCAACTTAAACGTAGCGCTAAACAAGCTTTTTTGGTTGCCGATAAAAAACACGGCAGCTATAACAACCAGCAAACCCGCAAAGGTGAACAGGCCTATTCTTACTTTTTGCGATGGAGTTGTTTTCATGAGATATCTTTAAAAAATGATTTTACAGTTTTATTCTTCGAGTTTTGAAGGCTATCAAATGTGCCTTCTTCAATATATTCGCCATCATTCATAATCACCACGCGGTCGGCAGTGATGCGGGCACACTCCATATCGTGTGTAATGATGATAGAGGTGGTTTTATACTTTTTCTGCATGTTCAGGATTAGTTCGCTGATCTCGCGGGAGGTGATCGGATCCAAACCGGTCGTAGGCTCATCATATAACATGATTTCGGGCTTGATAATCAGCGTACGGGCCAGCCCCGCACGTTTACGCATACCACCAGACAGGTCTGCAGGCATTTTGTCGGCCGAATCAGTCAATCCTACGCTGTCTAAGACTTCCTCTACCCGCTTGTCTATATCCGCCTGGTCTTTGATCTTCAAAACGCGTGTGAGCGGAAATTCAAGATTTTCGCGTACGGTCATGGAATCATACAAGGCCCCGCTTTGGAATAAGAATCCAATTTTTATCCGCAGATCTTTTAGTTCTTGTTCATTTAGTGCAGAAACATCCTCGTTAAACACCTTAAGTGTACCTTCGTCAGGCGTTAACATACCCACTATGCACTGGATAGTAACCGACTTGCCCTGACCTGAACGCCCCAGTACCACCACGTTCTCGCCGCGATGAACTGTTAAATTAATATCCTTTAAAACATCCTTGGAGCCGAATGATTTTTTGAGATGTTTAATCTCAATGACAACCTCGGTTTTCCCCCTGTCATTTTTACGTTGCTCCTTCTCAGGGTTGGCCAACGCCGTTTCTTCCGCTTGGTGCCTTGCTTCTTCTTTCTCTTCCATAAGTTTAACTGTAAAACAACAAACTGGTTATTTGAACGGCGATAGCATCGATCACGAAAATCCACAATGAGGCAGTTACTACTGCTGAATTGGCGGCCAGGCCCACACTTGCTGTTCCACGAGAAGAGTGGAAGCCTTTATAACAGCCCACAAAGCCGATGGCCAGGCCAAAAAATATGGTTTTAATAAAGGCGGGTATAAAATCTGTATAGTCTAACGAGGCAACTACCTTGGTAGCATATAGAGACAGACTCATATGATCACGCAGGTTCAGGGCAAGGAAGCCTCCGATAAGGCCAATCACATCGCCCATTACAGAGAGTAGCGGAACCATGAAAGTGGTAGCTAATATGCGTGTTACAACCAGGTACTGTACCGGATTAGCGCCCGATACGTCCATAGCATCCAACTGCTCGGTTACTTTCATGCTGCCCAACTCAGCGCCGATACTCGAAGCAATTTTGCCCGCGCATATAATGGCAATAATAACCGGGCCTATTTCTCGGATAAAAGAAACGGAGAGTGTTTTAGGCAACATACTCGCAGCCCCAAACTCTACCAGGGTGGGCCTTAATTGTAAAATTAACACCACGCCCATAATAAAGGATGTAACACCAACCAGCATAAACGATCGGTACCCTATTTCATAACATTGACGAACAAATTCCGACCATTCGAATCCGCCTGCGAAAATGTTTTTGATAAAGCGGACAAAGAAGGTCACCTGCTCACCTATGTCTTCCAGCCATCTTTTCCAGGCTGGTATGGTAATTTCTTCTGCCATGGGGTCGTTTTTATTTAATGTATTAACAACAAAGTTTTACTAAATTGTTTTTACATCCAATTTGCCTGACCCCAGGGACAACAAGAAATTACTGAAGCATCGGCACATCTATAATAAGTATGCGGCTATTTACCTGGGTATCAATAATAATTGAACTGGTATCATAAACACCTAGCGCATCTTTTTTGTTTAAAACCTGCCCGTCTATTTTCACAGAACCTTCTAAAACAAACACGTAAGCACCATTTCCGGCAAGTTTTAGGTCGTAAGTAGTGCTATTGCCTGCTTCAAATTCGCCTAATGAAAATGTAGCATCCTGGTTGATCCATAGAGCGTCCACATTTTTGTCGCCGGTCACCAGCGTAGTAAATTCGTTCGGTTTGAATTTGTCTTTAAAATCCTTTTGATCGTAACGGGGTGCAATATTTTTGAATTTAGGAAACAGCCATATCTGGAGGGTATTAGCCTGTTCTGTTTTTGAATGGTTATATTCTGAATGCTCCACACCCGTACCGGCGCTCATTACCTGAACTTCGCCGGCGTGTATAACACCAATATTGCCCATGCTGTCTTTGTGCTCCAAAGCTCCGCTGATCGGGATGGTGATAATCTCCATGTTATCATGAGGATGGGTGCCAAAGCCCGCGCCACCGGCAATAATATCATCATTTAGTACTCTTAAAGCACCAAAATGAACTTTATTGGGATCATAATATCCCGCAAAGCTGAAAGAAAAATTCGCTTTTAACCAACCGTGGTTAGCTGTTCCCCGCTCATTGGCAGGATAAAATATAGTTTTCATATCATTGAATTTATATGTTTAAACATACAATATTTATTCCACTAATTTATATTGTGTATTTTTGCGCGAATTTCCACGTTTTTAATGACAAAGAAAGCAGTAATCGTTGGTGCAAGCGGACTAATTGGCAGTAAATTATTAGATGTATTGTTGGCTCAGCCCGATTATACTGAAGTATTAAGTATCAGCAGAAAAAAAATAAAATTAAGCAATAAAAAGCTTAAAAAAATTGTTGCTGATTTTGATCATCTGAATAATTATGAAGATGAGATAACCGGGGACGTTATTTTTTGCTGCCTGGGTACAACGAGGCGCGACACCCCGGACCTGGATGATTACCGAAAAGTTGATCATGATTATCCGGTAAGGCTGGCACAAATAGCATTAAAAAAAGGGATTGATCAGTACCATTATGTTTCGGCGATGGGAGCCCGGTCAGAATCGTCTAACTTTTATACCAAGATCAAAGGCGATACGGAGAACGATCTGAAAAAAGTAGGATTAAAAGGCTTATTTATTTATCAGCCTTCCATATTAATTGGCCACAGAAACAAGCCCAGGGTGTTAGAAAGCATCGCTGTTTTTGTGATGAAAATAATCGGCCCGCTTTTAGTGGGAAAATTAAAAAAATACCGGGCAATCAATGCTTTGGATGTTGCTAAAGCTATGTACAAACAATCATTAACAAACCAGTCAGATATTATTACTTATACGTCTGACGAAATAAAGAAAAGAGCGTGAGCACCTATATATCTGTCGAAAATCTGGGTCATTCTTTCCATGACCACTGGCTGTTTAAAAACCTTACATTAGGTATTAACAAAGGCCGGCGTGTGGCCCTTGTAGGCGTTAATGGAGCCGGTAAATCTACCTTGTTGAAATTATTAGCCGGGCAGTTTTTGCCTACTGAGGGCAAAGTGGTACAGATCAAAGATCTGCGCATGGGCTACCTGGAGCAGGACCCCGACTTTAAAAACGCCGTTACTATCAGTGATTATATTTTTCACGCCGACAATGTCCAGCAACAGGCCATACGTAAATACGAAGAATTGCTGGAGAATGATCCGGACAATACCAAAGCGTTAGAGGCGGTAATGAATGAGTTGAGTGAAGTAGATGCGTGGGAATACGAATATAAGATCAAAACCATTTTAGGCCGGCTTGATATTCATCATCTCCATCAGCCTATAAATACCCTATCGGGTGGACAGAAAAAACGGCTGGCTTTGGCCAAATTGCTGATAGATGATCCGGAGTTTTATATTTTGGATGAACCGACCAACCACCTGGATATTGACACCATTGAATGGTTGGAAAAGTTATTGACCGAAGGATCAAAGACTATCCTGATGGTAACACACGACCGCTACTTCCTGGATAATGTCTGTAATGAGATCTTAGAAATTGATAAAGGAAAAATAATCCCCTATGTAGGTAACTATGCATATTACCTGGAGAAAAAGGCAGAACGCGAAGCTTCTGACGAAGCTACTTACCAGAAAAACTCCAATCTTTTACGTAAAGAATTAGAGTGGATGCGCCGCCAGCCTAAAGCGCGTGGTACGAAATCAAAGTCGAGAATTGATGCTTTTTATGATCTGGAAGCTAAAACCAAAAATAATGGGCCGCGACAACAGGTTGAATTAAGTGTTAAAACGGCCCGCCAGGGTAATAAGATCATGGAGTTGCATGACATCAGTAAAGCTTTTAATGGTAATACCTATACAGATCACTTTAGCTATGTATTTAAAAAAGGCGACCGAATAGGATTGGCCGGAAAAAATGGTAGTGGTAAATCGACTTTGCTAAATATGATCACCGGTAATTTAAAACCCGATAGCGGCCGTATAGAAACGGGAGAAACCACTGTTTTAGGCTATTTTCATCAATCGGGCATTACGTTTAAGGAAGACGACCGGGTGATTGATGTGGTCAAGAATGTGGCTGAGTTTATCACTATGGCCGACGGCAAGACTATTTCTGCCTCGGCTTTACTAACATTATTCTTATTTCCTCCCAATAAACAATATGGGTTTATCTCTAAACTGAGCGGTGGAGAGAAAAAACGACTCCAGCTAATGGGCATCCTGATGAAAAACCCCAATTTTTTAATCCTGGATGAGCCCACTAATGATTTGGATATAGATACGCTGAATGTGTTGGAGGAATTTTTAACTACCTATCCAGGCGTACTAATGATCGTTTCGCATGATCGTTATTTATTGGATAAGTTAACCGAGCAACTATTTATTGTTGAAGAAAAAGGCCATGTGCGGGTTTATAATGGCAATTACTCTTCATACAGGATAGAACAGGAAGAACAAAAACAACAGGAGCGCTCTGCCAAAAGCGTAGAAACTCCGGCGGCAGCTGCCCCTATATCAGTAAAAAATAAGCTGAGTTTTAAACAACAAAAGGAATTTGAAACGTTAGAGAAAGATATTGCGGCACTTGAAATAGAGTTAAAAATGCTGAACGAAAGGTTAAACGCTGGTTTAGATAATAATGAAATCCTGGAGGCAGCCAATAAAGTAGCCGCTTTAAATAGTCAATTAGACGAAAAGAGCATGCGTTGGATAGAACTATCTGAACTTAAAGAAGTTTAATTTGATATGAAATTATCAGATATCATAGCGTCAATAGGTGTAATTATATTACTAATAGCGTTCTTATTAAATTTATACAAGAAAATACCGGCAAATAGCAAGCCGTATTGTTTTATGAATTTCTTAGGTGCGGGCATGTGTTGTTATTCTTCTTTCCTGATTAACTTCTACCCTTTTGTGGTATTAGAGGCTATTTGGGCAACGTTTGCATTAATATCATTTATAAAAGTTCCACGTGGAACGTCTAATTAAAATGTGTTCCACGTGGAACTTTACGAAAAGCCAAAGGGTTAATGTTCCACGTGGAACATGGAGGTTCAAATGTTTAAAAAATATGATATCGTAGTAGTAGGCGCCGGTCATGCCGGCTGTGAAGCAGCAGCGGCGGCAGCCAATCTTGGCTCGTCCGTTTTGCTGATTACTATGAATATGGGTACTATTGCTCAAATGAGTTGCAACCCGGCAATGGGCGGTGTTGCCAAGGGCCAAATTGTACGCGAAATTGATGCTATAGGCGGATACTCCGGCATCATTACTGATAAAACATCTATTCAATTCAGGATGTTGAACCAGTCAAAAGGGCCCGCTATGTGGAGCCCTCGTGCACAAAGCGACCGTATGCGGTTTGCCGAGGAATGGCGTCTGGCGTTAGAAAGAACACCAAATGTTGACTTTTGGCAAGATACCGTAAGCTCATTATTAGTGAGCGGCGACACTATTAAAGGGGTGCGCACCTCGTTGGGTATGGAAGTTGAGGCCGATGCCGTGGTATTAACCAATGGCACATTTATGAACGGCATCATTCATATTGGTGAGAAAAAATTTGGAGGCGGACGCGCTGCAGAGAAAGCAAGCACCGGTATTACGGAACAGTTAGTTACGCTCGGGTTTGAATCGGGCAGAATGAAAACCGGCACCCCTCCCCGTATTGACGGACGCAGTTTGAATTATTCTTTAATGGAAGAGCAATGGGGAGATGAGGTAAGAGGCCGCTTTTCATATACGGATGTTGAGCAAATAAAAGAACAACGCTGCTGCTGGATAACCTACACCAACACCAAGGTACATGAGACCTTAAAAGAAGGGTTCGAAAAATCGCCCATGTTTACCGGCAGGATAAAAGGATTGGGGCCTCGTTATTGCCCCTCTATTGAAGATAAGATTAACCGTTTTGCTGAACGCGACCGGCATCAAATATTTGTTGAACCCGAAGGTTTAAATACCGTTGAGATATATGTTAATGGTTTTTCTACCTCATTACCGGAAGATGTTCAATATAAAGCACTGACTCAAATTCCGGGATTCGAAAACGCCAAAATGTTCAGACCGGGATATGCTATAGAGTATGATTACTTCCCGCCCACTCAATTAAGTCTGACATTGGAGACCAAGCTGATCAGCAATCTGTATTTCGCTGGCCAGATCAATGGCACCACAGGCTATGAAGAAGCCGCTTCTCAAGGATTTATTGCCGGCATCAATGCGCATCAAAAACTAAAAGACAAACATGAACTGATCATGAAAAGATCAGAATCATATATTGGCGTATTAATTGACGACCTGGTGACTAAAGGTACTGAAGAACCTTACCGGATGTTTACCTCAAGGGCAGAGCATCGTTTATTATTGAGACAAGACAACGCCGATATACGCCTGACCCCTATTGGATATGAACTGGGGTTAATCAATGACGAGCGCATGGAAAAAGTTAATCAGAAGATTAAAGATTCTGATGATATTGTTGCTTATACACGTACCCGTTCGATAGATCAGGCCGGCGTAAATAAACTACTTGAAGAATTGGGGACTTCTCCGGTATCGCAAGCCGCCAGACTTTTTAATTTAGTTAGCCGACCACAGGTATCCATCAATGACCTTACAAGAGTTAGCCCTGACCTTAAGGAGTACTTATCACAATTTGAAAAAGAAACCATTGAGCAGGCTGAAATAAAAATTAAATACGAGAGTTATTTTGAAAAGGAAATGGATATTGTAGAACGGATGAAAAAGATGGAGGACAAAGAGATCAATCCGGATTTCAATTATCATCTGATGCAATCTTTGTCAAAAGAAGCACGGGAAAAATTGATGAAGATAAAACCTCGTACGTTAGGTCAGGCATCCAGGATATCAGGCGTGTCACCCTCTGATATTTCGGTTTTGATGGTTCATATTTCTAAATAATATATAAACAACTGTAAATCAATTAATTATAAAATGTTAATTTTAAACGCTTTTTTCAATTTTTAAATGGTAATCTTCATCAAAATTAAAAAATCGTTTATATAGCCTAAAAATGACGTTAAATAAAAAAGTGCCTTTTTCGGGCCGGATTTTTCTGTTTTTTTTGATAGCCCTGGTGGTTTATAGCTGTGCGGTACAACAAAGACCCCAAGGCGGGCCTAAAGATCACGATCCGCCAAAATTATTGAAGGCGACTCCTCCAAATTTGACGCACAATTTTACAGCGAAAGAAATCAAACTGGATTTTGACGAATACTTTAAATTGAATAACCAATATCAGGAAATTACCGTATTCCCCGCTCCCGATAAAAATCCAGATTACAAAGTCCGCTCAAAAAGTTTGATCATTGAATTAAAAGATTCGTTACAAAAAAACACTACCTATGTTATCAACTTCGGCAAAGCCATTGGCGATGTAAACGAAAACAACGTGCTGAAAAACTTTACCTATGTTTTTTCGAGCGGGAATCATATCGACTCTTTAACCATGGCCGGTACGGTAACCAATAACGAAACTGAACAAAAAGAAAAAGATGTTACGGTAATGCTGTTTACTTTAAAACAGGACTCGTTATTATTTGGCAAAAAGAAACCCAGTCTTTATACCACAACCGACTCGACCGGTAGTTTTAAAATATCAAACTTAAAAGAGGGCGTTTACAAAATATATGCTTTAAAAGAAAAAAGCCCGGACAAGGTTTATAACAACGAGGATGAATTGATTGCTTTCTCAACACATCTCATCAACTTTACACACGATACCTCCACCATTAATCTGAAGCTTTTTAAACAGGCCCCAACTAAATTCCGCTTTGTAGAAAAAACATTTCAGAATGACGGCTCGATGCGATTTATTTTTAATAAATCCTTAACCAGGCCTTCTGTTAAAATTTTGTATCCTGATGGTATTGATGCACAAAAGATAGTAGACTTTAACAAAACGAAGGATACGGTGGTTATCTATTCAAAAAATATGGACTTTGATTCTATACGGTTTGCCTTTTATGACAATAATAAACCCATAGATACTACCTACTTGCGCAAAGGTCGTAAAGAATCGTTTACTCGAAACCTGGCTTTCAGATACGGCACAACGCAAATGAGCCAGCTAAGAAGCGGCACCGATTTGAAAGTATATGCAAACATGCCAATTGAAGCTTTTGACCCCTCCCTCATGGGCTTAAAAGAAGATTCGAACCTGGTAAAATTTACTATGACCAAAGATACAGGTGTCGCCGGTAAGGTGTTGAATATTAAATACCCCTGGAAACAAAAAGCTGCTTACCAATTAGTTTTACAAGAAGGAGCAATTACTGACATATATGGCGATAAGAATAAATTGCAAGTAAAGAAGTTTTCAATTGCCACGCCTGAATCTTATACCAATTTATCGCTCAAAATAAATGTGCCTGATACGGCCAGAAACTATATTGTCCAATTGCTAAATGAACAAGGCGACCCCATCAGAAGTGATGTTATTAAGCAAAAGGCAACGCTCACTTACCGAAATATTTACGTGGGTAAATTCCGTATAAGAGTAGTTTATGATGATAACAAAAACGGTAAGTGGGATTCGGGAAGTATAAAAGAAAACCGTCAACCTGAAAATATCTGGGCTTACAATAAGGTCTTTATCCTGCGCCCTAATTGGGATACTGAGGAAACGGTCGATGTTCCACGTGAAATCATTAGTCCTTAAACCAACCAGAATACATCACGTAATTATCAGGTAGGCGGTCCAGTATAGCACGTTGTTCGCTGGTTAGCGGTTTTATCTTTTTGGCTGGCGTACCGGCATATAAATAGCCCGACTCGCAAATGGTTCCCTCTAAAACAACTGATCCAGCGCCAATAATTACATATTCTTCAACCACCGCATTGTCCATCACAATAGCGCGCATACCTACAAGGCTATGGTCTTTCAAGGTGCAGCCATGAACCAGTGCATTATGTCCGATAGATACATAATTACCGATGTTAGTAGCGGCACCATTATACGTGCAATGGATTACGGCGCCGTCCTGAATATTGGAGTTATTCCCTATTTTAATATAATTCACGTCTCCGCGAATAACAGCATTAAACCATACGGAGCATTTATCGCCCATAATTACATCACCAACTATGGTGGCATTTTCAGCTATAAAACAGTCATCGCCCCAAACAGGCTTTTTATTTTTAACAGGGAGAATAACAGGCATAGTTATTAATAAGTAATTGAGTGAATTTACACTAAAAACTTTATTTTTCCTATGTTTGATTATTATAAGCGAAAATAGCTCAGTTGGTAGAGCATCAGTTTCCCAAACTGAAGGTCGCGGGTTCGAATCCCGTTTTTCGCTCAACGCCCTATCCCTCCCCAAAAGAGGGTGAGATATCAGCACGAACTCGCCCTCAAGGTTAATTTAGACGTGTATTAAAACACCGTATCCTCTAAAACATTTTGATGCTCAGGATAATCCGTTGTATAATGCAAACCCCGGCTCTCTTTACGCATCATGGCCGATTTTACAACGATGTATGATACCTGGATCAAATTACGCAGCTCGCAAAGTTTTACCGATAGTTTGGTTTGTTTATAAAACGACTCTGTTTCTTCGTACAATAAACCCAAGCGGCGCATAGCTCTTTCCAATCTGAAATCTGAACGAACAATACCTACATAATCATTCATCAGTTTCTGCATCTCGCGAATGTTATGGGTTACCAGTATATCCTCGTTTGATAGTTTTACACCGTGTTCATCCCAATCAGGTATGTTGTCAGGTATAATAATGCTGTCAAATTGATCAATAGCATTTTCATAAATACGATGTGCAAAAACCAATGCTTCTAATAATGAATTAGAAGCCAGACGGTTAGCACCATGTAACCCGGTTGATGAGCATTCGCCGCAGGCATATAATCTTTGGATAGATGACAATCCATTATGATCAACCATGATACCGCCACACATATAATGACAGGCCGGCGATACGGGGATCATGTCCTTAGTCATATCGATGCCAATCTCCAGGCATTTAGCATATATATTGGGGAAGTGTCTCAGAATATCTTTTTTAGTGCGATGACGAATATCCAGGTAAACATAATCCTCCCCCGATTTTTTTATCTCGGCATCAATAGCTCTGGCAACGATATCGCGCGGCGCTAACGATTTACGCTCGTCATATTCCTGCATAAATTCCTCTCCATTAATTCTTTTTAATATCCCGCCGAAACCACGCACCGCTTCTGATATTAAAAATGAAGGATATTCACCGGGGTTATATAACGCGGTAGGATGAAATTGAATAAATTCCATATTCCTAACTTTACCTTTAGCACGGTAAACCATGGCCACACCATCTCCTGTTGCAATAACCGGGTTTGTGGTCACAGAATAAATATGTCCCGCGCCACCCGATGCCATTACTGTAATCTTTGATAAAAATTTTTCAACTTCTCCGGTTACCGTATTTAAAGCATAGATGCCGTAACAAGTAATATCAGTAGACGATTTATCCACAAAAACTCCCAGATGATGCTGAGTTATCAGATCAACAGCAAAGTAATGTGTCAATATCTCGATGTTAGGATTTTGATGTATTTGCTCTAACAGCGCCCGTTCTATTTCAAAACCGGTAATATCCTTATAATGCAATACCCGAAATTCAGAATGACCACCTTCTTTTGCCAGATCATAAAGTCCTTCATTAGTCTTGTCAAAACTGGTTCCGTAGTCAATAATTTCATTAATACGGTCAGGCCCTTCTTTCACTACTACCTCTACAACTTCTTTATCACATAACCCATCGCCGGCTATTAAGGTATCGTTTATGTGCTTTTCAAACGAATCTTCTTTTTTATCCACAACCACAGCGACACCGCCCTGGGCATACTTGGTATTCGATTCATCCTCATTTGACTTTGTAACTATCAGTACCTTACCGTGCTTTGCAGCTTTTAGTGCAAAACTTAATCCCGCGATACCTGACCCCACTACCAGAAAATCCACAGATTTGGACATATTATATGTGTTAGATGTGTAAAATTATAATGTCTGTTAATAATAGCGTTCAAAGATGTTAATTTTGTGTAAGCAAAAAACTAACAAGTATTTTTTTAGTGGATAACCTTACTTTTTAGTGATAATAGTAAGAATTTTTAAGCGACTTTTGCGACACTTTAACAACGAAACTAACATTACAAACACCGTGAAACTATTAACAAATAAGTTTTAAAAATAAAAGTTGATTATCAAAATAATCTCATAATCAATACAATAAATAATAAAAAATATTAATTACCTGTTAGTAACTAGTTAAAAACAATATTTCTATAAAAACGTCTGCTGACTTTTAAACATAACTAACACACCAATAACAATAGTTTCTTTTTTAAATAAAAATTAGTTGTTATTAATTGAATTGTTGAAATGGATATCTTCGAAGAAATAAATCTGAAAGGTTATGTCGATGAATACATCGACCCGTCGTTGGACCTTTTTAATGAAATAGAAAAACTTAAAAAAGAAAAAAATGCAGTCATATTGGCTCACTACTACCAGGAAGGAGATATACAGGATATTGCAGACTACATTGGCGACAGTTTGGGATTATCGCAACAAGCCGCTAAGACCGACGCCGATATTATTGTTTTCGCCGGTGTGCACTTCATGGCAGAAACAGCCAAGATATTATCGCCAACAAAAAAGGTATTGTTGCCCGATGTAAAGGCTGGTTGCTCATTGGCGGATAGTTGCCCACCGCACTTATTTAAAAAATTTAAAGAGCAGTATCCTGATCACCTGGTTATTACCTATGTTAACTGCACTGCAGAATTAAAAGCTTTAAGTGATATAGTTTGTACTTCGAGCAACGCGGTTCAAATTGTGGAAAGCTTGCCGCCGGAACAAAAGATCATCTTTGGCCCCGATAAAAATCTGGGCGCTTATGTCGCCAAAAAAACCGGACGGGACCTGGTGTTGTGGAATGGTGCTTGTATGGTTCATGAAATTTTCTCCAGAGAAAAAATAACCAAACTAAAAGAAAGATATCCGAATGCCAAAATATTAGCTCACCCTGAATGTGAGGACGTTATATTAGAAATGGCAGACTATATTGGCTCCACGACCGGTATACTGAAATATGCGAAAAAAAGCCCTGAAACTGAATTTATAGTAGCTACTGAGCCGGGCATTATTCATCAGATGGAAAAAGATAACCCTGATAAGGTGTTTATCCCCGCTCCGCCAAACAATAATTGCGCTTGTAATGATTGCCCTCATATGAAACGAAACACGCTTGAGAAGCTTTATTTGTGTCTTAAAAACGAAAGGCCAGAAATTGAAGTTCCGGCAGATATAATTGAAAAAGCAGTAAAACCTATTGAAAGGATGCTGGAAATATCAGCTAAGTTGGGTTTATAGTTTGTTAACTGACAATCATAAACGAAATAATGTATAGACGCTATACTGGCATCTCTTGTCATGTAGGAAAAAAGGCCTGTCGATATCTCATTAACAGGCCTTTTTATAAAAATTTTTCCGGCCTTCGGCCGTATTTACGTTGTCTAATTGCCCGCGTCTACTTTGGCTTTTAAAGCAGTTTGTACATCGTTTGGTAATGTTGAAAATAAAACATAACCAGTAGCGGTTTCGATATCTTTTACGCGGGTGATGTAAGTTTTCCAGTCGCTGCTCACGCTGTTGATATTAGGGGTGTTTACTGCAAGAACACGGGTTTGCGCGTTGATACGGGCTAAGTCGCCGTTGCCAACAGGTAAAATCAAAGCCACTTTCCAAACATTGCTTGGTACCGTAACATTGCCGCTGGCTATAGTGTTTACTTTGTCGCTGGTTTTTGAACCGATACCGCCGGTGCCATAGCTGCCCATAATGATATAAACCTCATTACCTGCAAAAACCTGGTCGCGTAAATATGCTTCCAGTTTATTCCAGGTTTGTTGGTTATTCTGCGGAGCCTGAGGGATCATGTTAGTCATCAGAAAGGTAGACGAGTTGGCGTTAGCCGAGCTGGTACGATCTGCCGATGGGCAGTTATGGCCCCTGTCAAACCCTGAGCCTATGTAACTGGTACTCTGAACGGCAAACCAGGTTGGATCTAAACCATTAAAAGGTGCAAAGTTATCTAAGCGCTTGGTTACATTGGTGCAATTACTGGCATCAAGATGCCAGCTTACCCAATTGGGCTCGCCAAGATTGCTGTTATAAGATTCAACGTAGTAGCCCTGGTTCAACAGGTAATTGGTATTTGCAGCCAGTGTGGGTAGGGCATTCGACGGATTACCTAATAATAAATTACTATTGTCCCCGGTAGCAGGCGGAGCATCGCTGCCTATAGTAACGCCCCGAGCTGCCGAAGGTGAGCCTGTTTGCGTAGTATCAGCCGGTGGGGTATCGGGGACGCCTACAGTTATGCCCGGATCGCCGGAACCTTTAAAGGTAATATCATCAATATTGATACGGGTAGTGCCCATTTTTTTTATTTCAAACCTAATTTTGCCAGTAGCGGTCACTTTAAATGAGTCGGTAGTCAAAGTGGTGTTGGTTTCGGTAATGTCAGTACCCACCTGGGCGTAATTTGTACCACCATCGGTTGACATTAATAATTGCCAGGTCGATGTGGCATCACTACCATATTTTGCGTGTTTAATAACCAGTGTTTTCACTCCCGAGATATCAAAATTCATATGGATATCGCCGGCACGTAATCTAACTGATTTTAATCCGTCTTTAGCGTCGGCAGTAAGGTTGCCAATTAATGCATCATTAAAGTTCCATGACCCGGTATACAAAGTAATATCTGCGCTAGCATAACCTCCCTTTGTGCCCGATTCAAAATTTTCAGTAATAATATAAGAAGAGGGATGGGTAGTGCCTGTTGTCCCGGTAGCACCCGTAGTTCCGTGATCTCCGTTATCAACCGGACCGCTTTTTTTACAACCCACAACACTTATCGCTGCCGAAAAAGCCGTATAAATAAGTAGTTTTTTAATTTTCATCAATAAATGTTTTGCGGTAAATATCGCAATACCGTGTTAATTATGTATTAACGTTTTAAACCCTGATTAAAAATAATTGAAAATATATACCTGCAGCTAAATAACCTACAGTTAAAAAGATGTTTTAGCGGTATTTACATAAAATGGTTTAAGCTTTTGTATTTTTGTCTGATATGACTGCGCCCGGGAAGATTTTGCTTCACCACTGATTGCTAATAGCAGAAACATAAAATCAGCGATCAAAAAAATTATTAATAGTGTGAATATGTTCGACAACAAAGAAAAAACCAATATAGAAGCGCTCGGCGAGTTCGGCCTGATCAACCACTTGACCAAAAACATTGAACTGGTGCAAAAAAGCACGCTAAAAGGTGTGGGTGATGATGCTGCTGTACTTGATCCCGCAGGTAAAAAAGTGCTGGTATCAACCGACATGTTGTTGGAAGGCATACATTTCGACCTGGCTTATACCCCATTAAAGCATTTGGGATATAAGGCTGTTCAGGTTAACCTGAGTGATATTTACGCGATGAATGGTATTGCTACCCAGGTGACCGTTGGAATAGGTATGTCAAGCAAGTTTCCTATTGAAGCTATTGAAGAAATTTATGAGGGCATTTACATAGCTTGTGAAAAATATGGGGTGGATCTGGTGGGCGGCGACACCAGCTCGTCAAAACAAGGACTGGTTTTAAGCGTGACCTCAATTGGTTATGCAAACCCTGAAGATATTGTTTATAGAGACGGCGCCCAGGAAGGCGATCTGATCTGCGTATCCGGCGATTTAGGTGGCGCCTACGTCGGGCTGCAATTATTAGAGCGCGAAAAATTGGTCTACCTGGAAAATCCGAACATACAGCCCGATCTGGAGGGGAAAGATTACATCGTAGAGCGCCAGTTAAAGCCCGAGGCCCGTAAAGACATTGTGGAGTTATTAAAGGATATTGACGTAAAGCCGACAGCTATGATTGATGTGTCTGACGGTTTGGCTTCAGAGATCATGCATATCTGTAAGCAAAGTCATAAAGGCTGTAGCCTTTATGAGGAAAAAATACCGATTGACCCCATGACCTATGAAACGGCCAGAGAGTTTGGCCTTGATCCAACAGTATGCGCACTAAGCGGCGGCGAAGATTATGAATTATTATTTACCGTTAAACAAGCTGATTACGAAAAAATAAAATTTAAAATGGATATTAGTATCATCGGGCATATTACAGAACCGGCGTCGGGATGTAACCTGGTTTCAAAATCGGGCAACGTACATCCGTTGAAAGCACAGGGCTGGAATGCTTTTCCGGCTGATGATCAAACTATAAAATAATTTAATAAACCCAACCATCCAATGAGAAGATATTTTGTTGTTGTCGCCGTTTTAATGGCCGCTACCGCCGTGAAGGCCCAAAAAAGCGTGCCATTTAAATTAAAATTTTTACCGAACCATACTTACACAGTTACCGGTAATACGATTACTGATTCGCGAATAAACTCTGTAGGCAATGCGAATAAAAAGGGCGCCTCAAAGCCCGCTTTACAAAACAAGGGAAACGTCAGCATGAGCTATGTAATAAAAACGGGTCCTGTTGGTGCCGGGGGTAATTTTCCGTTTAACGTTACCGTTACTAATTTTTCATCAAAAAATGTAGTTAACGGCGTAGTGCAGCCGGGGCCAAAAAACAATCCGGTAGTTGGTGCAATAAGTCGCGGGAAATGCACACCTGACGGTCAGATGCATACCCAATCTATCAGTTTCCCGAACGCGGACGCGAAAACCCAGAAAACCGTTTTAAGTATGGTTAATAAATTAGGCGATGAAATTAAGTTTCCGAACAGACCAATGAAGATAGGTGAGAGCTTTACTCAGGAAAAACCATTTAGCGTAGCAAGCGGTCAAAAAAACATTGGCATCAAAACTACCGTCACTTACACCCTAAAAGCTATTAAAGGCAATCTTGCTTATTTTGATACCAAAGAAGCTATTGCTATGGATGTTACAGGCCAGAAACCTGACAAAAAAGTGGATATGAAAACCAATGGGAAAGGAAAAGGAACGATGGTTTACGATATAGCCAACAATCTGGCGATAGCAAAGGCAGATAACTTAGACATGAAAATGGATATGCATATGGGCGCCATGACTATGGCTATTGATGCTAACGCTGTGACATCTTATAAAGCAACAATAAGCGGTAAATAGTTAGCGCTTACTTTGCTAAGTTCGGGCACTGTATAAAAAATCCCCGGTTAGCATACCGGTACAAGCCGGATAATTACCCGGCTTGTATATCGTCGTTATCGCCTATCTCAATATATTTTTGATCTAATTGCTTGTTGGCCTTGGCACCCAGGCTTTTGATCTTTTCAGCTGTTTTGGTGAGGTTACCGTTGCCCTCGGTTAATTTATTAATGGCGCTGTCGTACGCGCTCTGGCTTTGTTTAATGTTTTTGCCGATGCTTTCCATATCGCTCACAAAGCCGACAAATTTATCATACATAGCGCCGCTTAAACGCGCAATCTCCAATACATTACGGTTTTGGCGCTCCTGCTTCCAGATACTGGCTACAGTGCGCAGTGTTGCCAGCAGCGTTGACGGACTGACAATTACCACCTGTTTCTCCCAGGCGTAACTAAACAGTTCAGAATCTATCTGTACCGCGAAGCTAAATGACGATTCAATGGGGATGAACAGCATCACAAAATCGGGCGAGTTGATACTGTACAGATCGTGATAGTTTTTTGAAGATAAACCATTTACGTGGCCGCGAATAGACTCGACATGCGCTTTAGAAAATAATTTGCGTTCGTCCTCGGTTTCACAATTCACCAAACGCTCGTAAGCAATTAGGGACACTTTTGAGTCGATTATAAGATGTTTTTCATCCGGCAGGTCAATTACAACGTCGGGTTGCAGACGGGTGCCTTCCGGGCCGGTTAAACTGGCTTGCAGGCGGTATTCTTGATCTTTGATCAACCCTGACCGTTCCAGCACCCGCTCCAATATTACCTCGCCCCAGTTGCCTTGTTTTTTATTATCGCCTTTTAAGGCTTTGGTCAGATTTTGCGCCTCGTCGCTTATTTGTTTGTTAAGTTCCATTAACTGGGTGATAACGCCCTTCATGGTGTTGCGCTCGGCAGCCTCCATGTTATATACTTTGTCAACCTTATCTTCAAATGCTTTCAGGTTTTCTTTTAATGGGTTCAGTATCGTGTCCAGGTTGGTTCGGTTAACGTCTACAAATTCCTTCGATTTTTCTTTCAGTATTTTTTCGGCAACGTTTTCAAATTCTTTCTGAAATTTTTGTTGGATATCCTGAATCGCCCGTTCCTGCTCGCTCAGGCGCTCGCGTTGTGCCTTGAATGACTCCTCGGCCTTCGCCATACGGCTTTTCTCGGCAGTCAGTTGTTGATTAAGGTCGGCAACGGCTATATCATAGCGTTCGCGCTCATCTTGCAGCAGTCTATCAGCTTTATCTCTTTCTAAACTTAAATTCAGTGCGCGCTCTTCGGCCTTGGCCAGGGAAATGTTCAATGCTATATTTTCATTTTTTAAACGCGCAAACTCATCCGCCGAAACGCCGTCGGCAGCAGCAGGTTTTTTCAAAAAAAGTAATACAGAAATTAACAAGATCACCAAACTGGCAACTAAAACGGCAACGATCATTTTGATAAAAATATTAGCAAAACGAAGGTAAATAAAAAATAGTTACACTAATAAATTAATGATGCTTTTTAGAAGGCGGTTTTGGGTGGGTGGTATCTATTACCGGATCATCTACTCCGTGGCCATCTGTGCTTGTATCTGTGCCGGCTGTCGATTGTGCAAATGGAGCCTCCGAGCCATTGACCGTGTCAGATGCGCCTGAGTCGCCATGTTTAGAGCCGGTGTCCGGCTTATCATTGCCCGTTTTGTGCTGAGCGCTGTTACAGGCTATGAACAAACAAAACGCAGCGGCAATCAGATGGGCAAATATCTTTTTCATGGCGAAGTTTATCTGTTAACCCAACAATTAATTTTTGCCGTGGTTTTAGCTATTGCGCCTTTTCAACCCGCAGGCCAACGTCGCTAACCTCTTTCAGCGGGTTATCGCGCATATTTTGTTCTATTTGGAAGGTATAGATACCTTTCGCCGGAAATTTGTAGTTCTGCCAAAAAGGGATCTGGAAGCTATATAAATTGCCCGATCCATCACCCAGCCACTCACCGTCGGGGTTAGCCAGTTTAAATTCTAAACGGGTGTTCGTGGTTTTGTTATCCGGGCCGGTTTGATGAACGATTACAAAAATGTTAGAATATTTATAGTCGGCCGTTACACGAAGGTTCAGGTAAAGATTATAAGAAAGATGCTCATCATCTATCTTGACCACCTCTCTGATCTTGTTTGGGTAAGCCCAGTTATTATTAGTTAACTCGGTGTTTTGATCAATAATAGCATTCGGGTCAGAACATCCTGACCACCATAATGCCATCACCATAAATAAAGCTGGGCAAAAATATTTTAAAGCGCCTTTCATTGCTTATTGTTTAGCTGGTTCGCCGCCGCCGCCCCGGTTACCTTCGCCGCCACCGCCGCCACGTCTGCGGTTTTTGTTCCGATTGCGGTTGCGATTGTTGTTTTCGCTACTACCTTCGGTACGCGGCTGACCCTGAGTTTGATTCTGAGCTTTTGGCTGTTGCGCTCTCTGTTGTTGCTGACTGCTGCCGGCATTCGCCTGAGCGCCGCTATTCTCTGCCCGGGGTTGGTTTTGCCTGGCATTGGGCTGGCCATTTTGGTTGCCCTGGCTTTGCTTGTTTTTATTGCGGCTTTTGTTTTTCTTTTTATTGCGATTGCGTTCATCCAAACGGGTCAGACTATCTTGGCCGACAACGTTTTCGTAATCAAAGGCTTTAACCGGTACGTCTTTTTCAGCCTCTACAAATATTACCAGATCTTCAGGGAATACACCCTCTTTGTTCAATTTCTGTATTTCGCGCACCCGATCAAGCGGCACCGGTATCCACGACTCCTCGTGCGGGTAGCTAAACCACATTTGCTTTTTGAAGATATCCGTCTTTTGCAAACGGGCATCGCCTTTCTGGGTTTTAAGCAGGTTTACGTTATCAGGGATGTGTTTTAGCGCATCCATGTAAGTATCCAGCTCATAATTGAGGCAGCATTTCAACTTGCCGCATTGGCCGGCCAGCTTTAATGTATTTAATGACAGATTTTGATAGCGCGCCGCCGATGTCGAAACGGTCTTAAAATCGGTAAGCCAGGTTGAGCAGCAAAGCTCGCGTCCGCATGAGCCGATACCACCCAAACGGCTGGCCTCCTGCCTCATACCGATCTGACGCATCTCTATCCGAATGCGGAAACTTTCGGCCATTTTTTTTATCAGTTCCCTGAAATCAACGCGGCCTTCGGCAGTATAGTAAAATGTCGCCTTGCTTTTGTCGGCCTGATAGTCCACATCGCTTAGCTTCATAGACAAGTTTAGGCTCAAAGCCAGTTTGCGCGCGCTGTGCATGGTTTCCCACTCCATATCCTTAGCGGCTTTCCATTTGTCAACGTCCGCAGGTGTGGCACGGCGATATATTTTCTTTAATACATCCTCTTCTTTAACACGGCGGCGTGTCATTTGCATACGCACCAGTTCGCCGGTCAGCGATACGTGGCCAACATCATAGCCACCGGTAGGCGTTTCAACAACTACCAGATCGCCGTTTTCAAGATATATGTTATCGTGATTAACAAAGAACTCTTTGCGAGAGCCTTTAAATTTTATTTCAACGATGTTAAAAGGCTTATAGTTTACGGGCATATCCATATGCGACAGCCAGTCGTAAACGTCTAATTTGCTGCAACCATTAGTAAGGCAAGAGCCGTTACTTTTGCAGCCTGCAGGCGCACAACCGCCCGTTGAACAACTTCCACATCCCATAGTTTAGTTCGATATATATTGATTCCCTTGCGGGCTTGACTTTAGTTTTAAAAAACTCATAATTTGTAAAGATACATCTAAAAATAAAATTTTAGGGTTTGCATTTCTCTCCACATGATAATGTGCTTTTTCCAGCTCAGCAATGATTGCCTGATTCATAGAGATATTCATGATCGTGCTTAACTTTTGTGCGGTTTCCAATTCGGATGCCGGTAAATGCACCAGTTCGCCGGCGCCGGCAATCAATAAGCAGCATTCGCGCACAAAGTTTATTCCGTAGCGCACAAAGTTTTTTTGGTTTTCGCGGCCCATTTTTGATAACTGGTCCACAAAGCCCACCAATTCAATGCCCTTATTGGCAAAGCACAGGCGCAGCCATTGTACAAACAGCGTGTGGTAGCTTTTATCGTCCTGCTGCATCATGAGCAGGGCATCGGTAAAATTGCCGTTGCTCAGGTAAGCCAGTTCGGCCGCGGTGTTTTCTGTTTGATGGTATTGGCTGATGAGTTCGTCCCTGATCTCGTCATAAGTCAAAGCCGGAACTTTTATTAATTGCGTGCGCGACAGGATAGTATTCAAGATCTGATCCTGATTTTGCGCCACTAACAAAAACAACGTATTTGGCTGAGGCTCTTCGATGATCTTTAGCAGCGAATTACCTTCTTTATCCAGGTATTCCGGTAACCAAAGGATCAGTATTTTATACGCAGACTCAAACGGTTTAAAGCTTAATTTTTTGATGATCTGGTGGCATTCGGCTATGTTAATGTTGGCTTGTTTGTTTTCGGCATCAAGGTAACTGCGCCAGATATCAAGATTGAGATAAGGCGTGGCCAGCAAAGCCTCACGCCATTGCTCAATAAATGTAATGGCTGTGTCGTCTTTATGTTTGGCAAAGAACGGATAAGAAAAATGCAGATCCGGATGCGCCAGCTTCTGGTATTTACGGCATGACGAACATTCGCCGCACGAATCATCCGGCTGTTTATCCAGACACGACAGATACTGTGCATAAGCTACAGCTAATGCTAAACTTCCCGATCCTTCTGGCCCCAAAAACAATTGCGCATGGCTAACCCGGTTCTCTTTCACCGAGTTAATCAGTCTTTGCTTTACAGCCGCTTGCCCAACAATTTGTTTAAACTGCATTGGTGCAAATTAGCAATTAGATTTGAGATCTGATACTAATGGCCAACCGGCATATATTTTTTACAGAAATATAGCTTAACGGCTGTATCACGTTGTTCGGGTGTTTCACCTGTATCAGATACAACACAGTTTAAGATTTTCAACCAAAACAAAACCCCGGCGGAGCGCGCCGGGGTTTGCAAAAAACTATATAGGGTATCAATATTATTGGCCTTGTTCGGCTTGCTTTTTCATTTGGTCATTGGCTACAATGACAATTTCGACACGGCGATTTTGCGCGCGACCGGCAGCGGTGCTATTATCAGCGATCGGCTCGGCCGGGCCTTTACCAACTGTGGTCAGGCGTGATCTGCTAACATTATCGGCAACGATAAAGGAACGAACCGATTCAGCGCGGCGGATAGACAGATCCATATTATGATCGTTACTACCGGTGTTGTCTGTATGGCCGATAATCATGATATTAGTCTGGGGGTTGTTTTGCAGTGATGCTGCTAAATTGTGCAGGTTGGATTTTGCTGCAGCCTTCAGGTCGGTCTTGTCCACATCGAACAAAATGCCCGAGTCGAATTTTACTAAGATCCCTTCGCCTTGCCTTACTACTGTGGCGCCTGGTACAGTCTGTTTGATCTCGGCGGCTTGTTTATCCATTTTATGACCGATCAATGCGCCGGCTGTACCACCCACAGCGCCGCCAATAATAGCACCTAAAGCGGTGTTGCCTGCACTGTGCCCAATTAAAGCGCCGATGGTACCCCCGGCACCTGCGCCTATAGCGGCGCCTTTTTGTGTTTTATTTAAAGAGTTGCAGGCGGTGCCAAAAATACTCAGGGCCAACCCGACTGCAACCAGGCTGTTTTTAATAACTGTTGCTTTCATAATGCTTTCTGTGTGTTTCGCCGATTACTAAACAAACCCGATGCCAATACGCGAGGAGCAAGACAAAGCACGTAAACGGCAAGGAATAATAACTGAAAAAAAATTTTTTTAATGTAGGGGAAATACGTCCGCAGCTACAATTGCCGAAATGACTTATTTTTAGTACACAGCTTTATGCTTGCGCGAGCTGAAACGCAATATTTGCCAGAATAATTCAGCGCTGGCCAATGCGGTTAAGGCAAATAGGGCAGGCTTAATGGTTTCTTCGGATGATGAAAAGGCGCCGCCAAGTGCGACGAAATAAACTGATGCCGGTAAAATCAGCAGCAAACACAAGCTTGTTATACCCAAGGGAATTTTAAAGGGGCGCGGCATGTCGGGATGAGTGCGGCGTAATTTGATGAGCGATATATATTCAAGCGATAAACCGGCGCCGTAAACTGTTACGTCGATGATCAGCAGGTCGGCAAATGTCCAAAGCACCATCAGGCTTACAACGACAGAACAAATAATTATGGATATATAGGGTGTCTGGAAACGTGAATGCAGCTTATTGATGCGGGCGGGTAATAAGCTGTCCTCAGACATCACCTGCGGCACCCTCGATACAGACAGCAATACGGCGGCATAAATGCCTAAGGTGCTGGCCATTCCGCCGATCGCCAACAAAGCGCCGAGCCAATGCCCGCCAATCATCTCGCCCAATACCGGTACGCCTTTTTCTGTTAACACAGCCGGATTGATGCCCGATAGCTGCGCTACCCAGATCACCAGGAAATAAATCACCAGCACCAGGCCGAAAGCAATCAATGTTGATATCAGGTAAGAGCGCACCGGTTTTTCTACTTCCTCGGCATAAGTGGTAGTGTTGTCCCAGCCAAGGCAGTTCCACATCACTGTATAAAGAGCCATGCCTAATGAAGGGAATGCCACATGCTTTAATGAAGGCGAAGGAATAAACAAGCCCCCGCTGTGATGAAAAAAGGCCAGGCCGAAAAGTATGATAAACGGCGTAAGGACAGCAGCTCCCAAAAAAAGGGAGACCCGGCCAACCGGCACTATACCCAATATGTTTAACCCCGCCGATGCCCAGATGATGACGAGGCATACGGGGGTTTTATAAGCTTGCAAGTCCGGAAAGAAAAATGAGGCGTATTCGACAAACAATACCGGGTAAATAGCCAGATCGACAAATGTGTAAAGCCAGGTCCACCAGCCTTCATAAAACCCCCAACGCGTACCCAACGCATATTTTACCCATTTATAATACCCACCCGTTATGGGCATCATGCTGTTAAGTTCAAGCACCGTGAAAATGGCGGGCACATCCCACAGCATCGGGGTAACCAGCAATATCAGTAATGCGCCGTGTTGGCCCGCATAATCCAATAAAGGCTCAAGACCGTATGGCCCGCCCGAAACGGTAAAGAATATAACAGCGACAAGTTGTATCGGCCTGATTTTTTTAAGGTACTGGGTTGATGCCATTTAGGGCATAAAATTATTGTTTTGGACCGAATTTTATTACTGCCGACTTGCGATACTTTTGAAACCACGGGAACAAATAATTTAACCAAAAGGCAATATTGAGGGTAAATGACCACTGTGCTTTTGGTCGGCGATGGCATTTTAAGAGCGCGTGTTATCCACATTTATTAATAAGTTTTGTTAATATTAAATAGCCGCTAATATCCTTATTGTCAATTACTTATGTGGGTTTGTCTTCTTAAATTGAGGTCGAGAGATTGTTTCTTGAAGTGTTTTTAAACACAATTAAATTGACTGGGGCGAAAACAGAGTAGTCTATATGCTTAACTGTTGTAACACCAAAGCAACTATTTACGTATAAGGTAATTACCTGTTAATTAAAACACGGTTGATTAGAGAGTGCAATGTTGCCTGTAAGAGTAAATGTGTTGTTAGGCATTGTCCTGTTTGGGATAATTGGTTTGTCCTTCAGTGGGCTAAATGCTTCGCGCATATCTGTTTTCACAGTAAGTACTGATACGGTAAACGTATGCGGGAATAGCACCACTTTAACCACCTCGACCGTGCCGGGTTATAGCAACCCTATCTGGAATGACGGCACCACAGGTACCTCATTAAACGTTACCAGTTCGGGCGATTACTGGTGGCAAGTTACGGGCACCAGTGTAGTAACCAATGGCGACTTCTCGGCTGCTACAACAAACGCAACCACACGCGGATTTACCAGCTCTTATACTTACAAAAGCAGCTCAAGTACTTGTAATAGTTGCTGCTGCGGGATATTAAGCCTGGAAGGCACCTATACCATCAACACCGATCCGCATAACATTCATACCAACTTTACCTCAATGGGCGATCACACTACAGGTACGGGTCAAATGCTGATTGTAAATGGGTCGGCTACTGCCAATGTTACCGTGTGGACCCAAAGCATTAATGTACAGCCCAATACCGATTATGTGTTTTCGGCATGGGCGACATCAGTAAACCCGCAAAACCCGGCACAGCTACAGTTTTCTATTGATGGCGTACCGCTGGGGAGTACTATCAACCCAACTTCTGTTGATGGCAACTGGCAGTATTTTACCACCACCTGGAATTCGGGTAATCACAGCGGATCATTGCCTATAGCACTGGTAAATCAAAACATCGCCACAAGCGGTAATGACTTTGCGGTTGACGACATTGTATTTGCTCCGGTATACAGGAAAAATATCCACCTGGTATTAAACCCTATACCTGTTTTAAGCCTCACCGGCCCCCACAGCGCCTGCGGCACTTATGATCTGACTAAAACCATTGTGGGATATGACCCGGGTACATACAACTATGTTTTTAAAGACAGTAACGGTAACGTAATCAGCAACGTAAATGCGGGGGCTATTACCCAAAGCGGCACATATACCATTACCGAACAAAATAAACTAACGGGCTGTACATCGGCGCCGGTACAAACAACAGTAACAATTATTCCCAACCCGCAAAAACCGGGTATATCATCTTAAATAATACATTATTAAATAAATGACAAATTATAGAATCATGAAAAAACGTTTCCTAACCATCACCTCAATGCTGGTCTTCCTGATGTTTGCAATCAGTACCATAGCATCGGCGCAAGTTGCTTCCGGTCCCAGCGATTCTACTACCCCGCCACCAACAGCAGCTTCTGATGTAGCTAAAGTATTATGTGCCGGATCAACCATTTCAATGACTGCTCCGCAAGATGCAGGTGGTGTTGATTTTGCCAAGTATCACTGGTATAAAATTGATGCCAGCGGAAATAAACAAGAGGTTACTGCCATGACAGGCCGCACTTATACTGAGGTGCCAACGCTACCCGGCTACTACAGCTATCAGGTAGTTACAGAAAACGCCAATGGCTGTACCTCGCCAATTTCTGATGTCTATAAGATTTACGTATTGCCTCCTCTAAGTGTTACCATTACTTCGCCAAACAGCTCAATGTGCGGTGAGGCCGGCAATGCAACTTTGTTAACAGCAAACCCTACTCCGGCCACGGGCTTCGCGTTAAATTATCAGTGGACCAAGAATGGTACGCCTATTTCGGGTGCAACATCAAGCACTTATAACGTAACTGGCGAGACAACTCCGGCTACAATAACTTATGGCGTTACGGTAACTTACGCGCTTAATTCATCATGTCCGGCAACAAACACCAAAGACATCGTGATTACGCCGTTGCCAAGCAAGCCGACTATCGCAGTAAACTAATAGAAAAATAAATAAGGGCTAGGCGATATCGATGAGGCATTTGTGCAGAATAATAGTTCTATGCGCGTTGTTGATCATAAAAAGTAAGGCATATTCACTACCGGTGTCAAATCAGGGCGGTGATGTTACTTATACGATCAACGAGGGGGCATCTATTGTTCTGCACGCAAGCTCATTGCACGCTTCTGCCTACCAATGGTATAAAGACGGTGTAAAGATTGTCGATGCTATCAATAAAGATTATACGGCCACTGCCGCGGGTATGTACTCGGTAGTGGCTTTTAATGCCGAAGGATGTCCGTCGGAGGTATCAGATGGGGTCAAGATCATCGTCAAACCGGATGATCCACCTGTTAATTTGCCGGATACGGTAGTAGATCTGGCTGTAACTATCGCATCATCAAACCTGCACGCTGCGCCGGGAGATAGTTACACGTATGTGTTAGTGGCCGATAACAAAAGCCCGATAACAGGTACCAATGTGCAGGTAAGCTATGTTATACCAGAAAACCTGGTGTATTTACCGCAGCCCAACAGCGGCGACCTCATTAAATACAATATCGCAACCCGTACGCTAACCTGGAACATTAGCCAGATAAAAGAGAATGACCCTGCCAAATTGGTAATAACCGTTAAAGTATTAGCACCCGGCATGGTTCAAAGCATAGTAAATATAAAAGGTAAACAGATTGATCCAATTTTGGCTAACAACGTGGATCAAACCATACAGCAGGTTTATCCGTTGGTGATAACAAATGTGTTTACGCCCAACGGCGACGGCGTGAATGATACGTTTGTGATACCGGGCCTGGAAACGTATTCAGATACCGAGCTCACCATTATTAACCGATGGGGTAACGTGGTTTATCAAAAAACAAATTATAAGAATGATTGGGATGGATCGGGACTTGTAGAAGGTACTTACTTCTATGTGTTGCGTGCCAAAAACAAAGCCGGCGTTTGGGATACGTACAAAGGCTATTTGACCCTTTTAAGAACAAGGATATGATGAAGAGATTGATATTAATTTGTAGTTTAATTACAGCTTTTATTTCTGCGCAAGCCCAGCAAGACGCGCAGTTTAGTCAATATATTTTTAATGGCTTATACATAAACCCGGCGTATGCAGGATATAAAAGCGATTTTTTTATAAACAGCTTTTTCCGCTCGCAGTGGACAGGTTTGCCCGGTGCACCAACAACCGCATCAATAGCGGCAGACGGAGCAGTGGCTAATGATGCGGTTGGTTTGGGTATTTTATTGCAGCGCGATCAGATTGGTGCGCAAACTACCATTGCGGCCTATACCAACTACTCGTACCGGATACAGATTGGTGAAAATGACGACTCAAGGCTGGCTTTTGGTCTGGGCGTCGGGTTGATACAGTCAGGCATCGACGGGAGTCAATTGAACCCTGTTCAAACCGGCGACAGTTATATCCCGACAGGTTACCATAGCTTTTTATCGCCGGATGCACGCATCGGCGTTCTGTATACGAACAATGACTGGTTTGTCGGAGCCTCGGTTGATAACTTGTTGCCGCAATATACCCACCCTGCGTCAACGGCTACCGCCCTGGGTGTGCCGATCCCTAAACCCCACGAGTATTTTACTATGGGTGGGATATTTGATGTGAGCAGTGATATGAAGCTAAAGCCGTCACTCCTGATCAAAGACACGCCTACCGCACCAACCAGTATGGACGTCAACGCGTTTTTGTTGATCAGCGAAAAACTATGGTTAGGTGGAACCTACAGAACTGCGGTGCCTTTATATAACAAACCTAACTTACAAAAAGGGTTACCACCATCAAGCGCTATCGTGGCTACGGCGGAGTTTTTTGCTTCAGAAAGCCTAAGGATAGGTTACGCGTTTGATTACTCATTGAATAAGTTGGGTACCCTGGGTTATGGGTCGCATGAAATATCTGTCGCGTTTACTATAAAAAACAATAATAGCCCGCGCTCGCGCTTTGATGACCAACTTAAGAAATGCTACTTTTAATTTAGATAAATTATATTAACATGCTGATTTTCCGTGTATTTAATCAATCGTACTATGAAAACAACACTAAAATATCTGAGTTTATTACTTGCAGTAAGCCTGTGTTATGCAGCTTGCAAAAAAACCGAAAGCAGTCCATCAAAAAGCCCGTTTAACCCAGCTGATTTCAGCAGGCAATTAGCAGTAAATCTATATAAATCGCTATCGGGCCAATATGGTGGTGCCGACATCAATGATGGCATTAAGGCCCCCTCGGGCATAACAGCCCCCAACCATAAAGGGCCAGGGACAAACACCATTAATCCTTATTGTGGATTAGCAATCGATACCACTTACACCGCCTCAGAAACGGTGTCTGATAGTGTAAAAAACTATTACACCCGCTTTAAATTTGTTTATGGCTGCGAAAACAATGTATTAAATAGCTACTCGCTGCAAGATAGTGTTGCAAATACGGTTACCTGTCAACAGTACAAAGCGGTTTACAAGCTCACCCAGCATTATAACGTAAAAGCGCTTGACCAAACGTATAAAACATCATCTGTTGAAGGGTCGATATCGTTTTCCTCACACATTGATGTAAACACCCAATCCGGGGTACAATACACATATCTGGATAGCTATTATGCGCTGCATGGCATTAAGGTTGATATCAGCAGCGGCACAGCCGATGTAATTGAAGGCTCGGCAAGTATAAATGGAGTTTTCAAATATAAAGACGCTGTTTATAATGTTAATAACAGCATTACAGGGTCAATAGAATTTTTAGGAAATCACACGTCAAGAGTTACTTTGCAGATTGACGGAAACGGTAACTATGTTTATTTGGTTAACATGCTAACGGGGCAGGTAACTAAAATATAATATTAGTGCTGCTTTAATTAAAGGCTTTATGGGCGATGATATGTTATTTATCGCCCTTTTTTATTTCTTTCCAATTTCGGGGGATGTTGTTTGCCGGCTCCTAAACAAAGGCTTGTTTTACGACTGCAATTAGCGAAAACAAATACAACGCAAAAGCAAGAAATCTCCGGTATAGATTTCACGTCTTGTAATAATTAGCGAGGTATACAGAAAAGGTTGCCGCTTTCAATTCCTTCGGCGGTATTGACCAGGTCGCAGCCAAATTTATCTATCTGGTAAAGGGTATAACCCAGTTCGGTTAAAAAAAAGTGGCAGCCCTTGATGTCTTGTCCGGTTGTCTTCCAGTAATTATCGTCGTATTCAAAAATAATACGGGGCTTGTGTTTTTGCAGCAAGCCCTTCATGCCGAGCAATACCTGGTATTCAAAGCCTTCTACATCTATTTTAACCAGGCTTAATGACGATAGTGGCGCAAGCTCAGGTAGCTGGTCTGCAACTTTAATGGTTACCAATTGTTTTTCGGCACCCTGCTGATTATCGCTTAAACTAAATGTCCCCTGGTTCCAGGTTTGCGGGTCGACTGTAAATTCAGCTTCGCTTTCTGTATCAGACAACGCATAGGGCAGCAATGTGACATTATTTGCCCGGTTAAGGGCCAGGTTATTTTTAAATTTTTCCTGCAGATAGTTTAAGGGTTCGAAAGCGAAAACCTTACCGCTTTTACCAACCCTTTGCGACATGCGGATACTTTGCAAACCGATATTGCCGCCTACGTCAAGTGCCGTATCACCCTCGTTGAGAGAAATACGGATCAGTTTACCAATCTCGTCCTCGTAAGTGCCGTTGCTTAGTATGCTCCATTCAATATAACTATTGCCGGTAGTGTATATGGCAATATCCTCATGGGCCAGCCAGGTGATGCCGGCTTTTCCAAGCCGTTCTGGATATGATTTGTTGAGCAATGACGATAAGCGCTCTTTACCGGGGAAATTCCAGTTACGGGTAATGTTAAATTTTATGCGGTCGCGGCGCTTCATTAGTTAAAGATAAGCAATTTATTAACCCGGTTATCCCGCCCAACCCTCACGATCGAGGCTGCGGAATTGTATAGCTTCGGCCAAATGCTCAATTTCGATGTTTTCGCTGCCGGCTAAATCTGCAATAGTGCGGGCAACTTTCAGAATACGATCATAGGCACGCGCAGAAAGGCCCAGTTTTTCCATAGCGCGTTTAAGTAAATTTTGGCCGGCCTCGCTGATCTTGCAAATATCGCGAACCATTTTAGGGCTCATTTGTGCATTGGCATGCAGATCGGTATTTTCTCCAAAGCGTGCCATTTGAACCCGCCGCGCCTGAATTACGCGATTACGGATCAATTCGCTTTTTTCTGTTGGGCGGTCGGAAGCCAATTCGCTAAAATTCACAGGGGTTACCTCAACATGTAAATCAATTCTATCCAGCAGCGGGCCTGATATCTTGCTCAGATATTTTTGCACCAGGCCCGGCGGGCAAACACATTCTTTTTCCGGGTGATTGTAATATCCGCAGGGGCAGGGGTTCATCGAAGCCACCAGCATAAAGCTGCTTGGGTAATCGACCGTAAACTTAGCACGCGATATAGTTACCCGGCGTTCTTCCAGTGGTTGTCGCATTACTTCCAGGGCGCTACGTTTAAACTCGGGCAGTTCGTCCAGAAATAAGACACCGTTATGTGCCAGTGAAATCTCGCCCGGCTGTGGGTTGCCGCCGCCACCGACAAGGGCAACGTCCGAAATGGTATGATGAGGCGATCTGAACGGCCTAATGGTAACCAGGGCATCTGCTGCAGATAACTTGCCGGCTACCGAATGAATTTTGGTGGTCTCCAGGGATTCATACAAACTTAGCGGCGGCAATATCGATGGCAGCCTGCGAGCCAGCATAGTTTTACCGGCACCCGGCGGGCCTATCAATATTACATTATGACCGCCTGCAGCGGCTATCTCTAAAGCGCGTTTTATGTTTTCCTGTCCTTTTACTTCGCTGAAATCGCTGTCATAATTGCTAAGGCTGTTGTAAAATTCTTCGCGGGTATTTACCTGTTCACGTTGCAGCTCAAGGTCGCCATTAAAAAATGCCGCAACCTCTTTAATGCTTTCAACCCCGTAAACCTCAAGTTCATTGACAATGGCGGCTTCGCGCGCGTTTTGCCTGGGTAAAATAAAGCCTTTAAAGCCGTCTTTGCGGGCTTGTATAGCTATAGGTAATGCGCCTTTTATAGGCTGCAAGCCGCCATCCAGCGACAACTCGCCCATGATAAGGTATTTATCCAGCTTTTCGGCTTCGATCTGCCCTGATGCCGCCAATACTGCTGTGGCAATAGTGAGGTCGTATGATGAACCTTCTTTCTTGATATCGGCAGGCGCCATATTAACTACCACCTGTTGCCTCGGCATCCTGAAACTACAGTTTTTTAATGCCGATTCGATCCGGAAATAACTTTCTTTAACGGCAATATCGGGCAGGCCAACTATAAAATACTTGGTGCCGGCGGCTATATTGACCTCAACAGTAATGGTAATGGCCTCGATCCCGTAGACGGCGCTGCCAAAGGTTTTAACTAACACTATGATATAGATTTATGATAGCGTAAGATATAGAATTTATTTGGGGAGAAAAAAAGCGGCCTGCTCACGTAATGTTTATTATTAAACGGATAGACGGTGCAATATCTTTTAGATGAGGGCTATTGCTTTTATAAGCAGCCCATCGCTTGGTATTGCTGTAAATCCGTGTAAGCAATATCAAAGCAATGAGTTACAAAATCTTTTTCATCATAATGTCTGTTTGCTCCTCATCGCCCAGCCTGAAAATGTGTTTGTCGAACGCAGCAAATCCATTTTTTTGGTAAAAACTTATGGCCCGGTGATTTTCTTCCCAAACGCCGAGCCAAATAAAATCTACCCGGTTTTGCTGTGCTGTGTTTATGGCTTTTTCGACCAGGAACTGTCCGGCTTTTTTACCATGATATTCTTTGAGTACGTATATCCGTTCAATTCCAGGCTGTTGGTGGTTTTTAATTCGGTTTGCGCCTGCCCGGTGTTTAGTTTCAAATAGCCTATTATTTTGTCGTCAAGTACGGCGAAGTAAAACGCAGAGCCAGGGGTATTTAACTCATCAATAAGCCTTTCTGCTGAAAGGTTGCTTGCCAGATAATCAGCCATATTTTCGGAGCTGTTCAGCGAGGAGAACGTTTCGGTAAACGTTTCGATGCTGATATCGCGCAACTGCTTAATGTTGGTATGTAAAACCTGTATAGCCTTTAAATTTTCCATGAAAAATTAACGTGTGCTTATAGCTTATATTCTTTCGAGGCATCATTGATCACCAAAATCCAGTCATTGCCATAGCCAGCAAATCATTTTCTACAATGATACTTTGGTCCGGCACTCTTTCAAGCATGGGGTGCGACTCCATCAGCCTGCGTACAAATTGCATTTGTTTTGCCCCTGGCAGGTCTACAGCTTTATTCCAAAAAACAAGAGGGCCGTTTATGGGGTCATTCGCCGGCGAATACATTTGCCACACATCATGGCATCCGTAGGTGTGGCCAAGGCGCCCGAAAACAGATCAGTATAATGGCGTATGTCGTAAGCGCTTGAGGTACCGAGATCGGTAACGTTAGACGCTTAACAGGCGCTTTTCTAAGGTTCATTTATGTTGATTTACAAAAAATATTATACGCCATTAACCGTATAGTTTGCTAATAAATTAACATTCGGGTCAATCTTTATTTCGGGAGCCATTTTACCGGCGGCTATATGTACGGTGGTTGATTTTTCCGTTATGTCAATAGTTCGCGGTGCGCCGTCTATCTCAATCTCAAGTGGAAAAACATATAAGTCGCTTTGTTTTTGGTCTACCGTCATATCAACAATACGGGTTTTCTTATCATAACTCCATTTTATAGCCAGATCCGGGTGGCCGGCTGTATTGAGCCATTGATGAAAAAACGGCTTCAAATTTTGCCCGCTTATTTGCTCCATCACATTGCGGAAATCGTCAGTATTAGCGTTGGCCCCCTGATATTTCAGATAATAGGTATTTAATCCTTTCCAAAAAGCGCCATCGCCGAGCTTGCGACGCAGCATATGTAAAACCCAACTGCCTTTTTCATAACTGTTGGCATTAAGCAATGACATATAGTCTGTTTTAATAGCCGTGTCAATAACAGGTTCCAGGTGCCTTTTTTCAAACTTCAGGATCTTTATCCTGTCGGCCATTAGGCGTTTTTTCAGGGTATCAATGCCGTATTTGTTTTCCAGGTAATAGTTGGTCAGGTAAGTGGCAAAGCCCTCGCTTAGCCAAAGGTGGTGGAAATCTTTTTCGGTAACGGCATCGCCAAACCATTGATGTGCAATTTCATGAGCCATTAACTCCTCAATGCCTTTTGAACTGGTTGAGTTTTCAAAGTAAAAAATGCAGCTGGCGTTTTCCATGCCGCCAAATATGGTTTTTGATTGCACGTTAGCCAGTTTCTTATAAGCGTACGGGCCAATCTTTTTGATATAAAACGGCAGAATATCGCCGGCTATGGCGTAGCTTTTAAAGCCAACCATGGCATCCTGGGGGAACACATAGGTATAAATCGGGATGTTATTCACGTCTTTAGGATGATCGACAGCAAAATCTGCAACGCCGATTACCATTACTTTGGTGGGCAGTTGGGCGGTTTCTGCCCAATGGGTTTTTTTGAGCCGGCCGGGCAAAACGCGTTCGCTTTCCTTTAGGCCATTAGCTATAACTACATAATGATCTGGCGCTGTGACCGTAAAATCGACAGAGGCTTTGTCGGCGGGGTCATCAATGCAGGGTATCCAGTTGTGGGCCCGGTTGGGCCAGTTATCGCCAAAAAAAGTACGTTTACCAAATTTATTGGTGTCGATGATCAAGCCATTGGCAGGGATGCCCTCGTAATAAATAGTATAAATTTTTTGAGCGTTTTGTTTGGCTTGAGTACTTATGTTAATAGCAGTGCTATCCTGCTTAAAACGTATCGGTTTCCCATCTTCCAATACACGGTGCACGGTCATGCCCCGGCCGTCGGATTTTTTCCTGACCAGGTCGATGCGGAAGGTTTTAGGTGTTTTTAAAAATTTAACAGAAATGTCTGCCTTACCTTTGATAGTATTATTGGCATCGGTAAGCACAATATTATACCCATAGTGCAATACATCAATTGGAGCATTGGGTACTTGCGCCTTTGCTGATAGCGAAAACAGTGCGCATCCGGCAAAAAAGTATAACGTCGGTTTATTCATAGCGTTACTATCTTAATGTAAGATAAGCTAATTTGTTCAGATAAAAAAAAGCGACCTAAGTCGCTTTCTATATATTGGGGCCTATCTCGGCATCCTTTTCATCATGGCTGCCATGGCTGCCGGATTACTCATTTGCTTCATCACCTTACGCATATCTTCAAATTGCTTAATAAGGCGGTTAACTTCCTGGATGTCGCGGCCCGAGCCTTTCGAAATGCGGTTACGGCGGCTTGGGTTTATCAGGTCAGGGTTTTCCTTTTCGGCGGGGGTCATGGAGTTAATAATGGCCTCAATACCTTTAAAGGCGTCGTCGGGTACGTCAACATCCTTCATCATTTTACCAACGCCTGGTATCATGCCCATCAGATCTTTCATGTTACCCATTTTTTTGATCTGCTGTATCTGGTTAAAAAAGTCGTTAAAGTCGAACTTGTTTTTGCGGATCTTTTTTTGCAGCTCGGCAGCTTCCTTCTCATCGAACTGCATTTGTGCACGTTCCACCAACGAAACCACATCACCCATGCCCAGGATACGTGAGGCCATCCGATCAGGGTGGAAAACGTCGATAGCTTCCATCTTCTCGCCTGTACCGATAAATTTGATCGGTTTATTTACAACAGACTTGATCGATAAGGCCGCACCACCACGGGTATCGCCGTCTAGCTTGGTTAATACAACGCCGGTAAAGTCCAGGCGATCATTAAACACTTTGGCCGTATTCACGGCATCCTGACCGGTCATGGAATCAACCACAAATAAGATCTCATGGGGATTAACGGCAGCTTTTACCTGCTCAATCTCCACCATCATAGCCTCGTCAATAGCTAAACGGCCGGCGGTGTCAATAATGACGATGTTATTACCGTTTTGTTTGGCATGTGCAATGCCTTCTTTAGCTATAGCTATCGGATCTTTCGATTCGCGGTTGGTATAAACCGGCACGCCGATCTGCTCGCCTAAGACCTCTAATTGGTCAATAGCGGCAGGGCGGTAAATATCATCGGCAACCAACAGGGGCTTTTTGTTTTTCTGTGTTTTCAGAAAATTGGCCAGCTTACCGGTAAAAGTTGTTTTACCCGCACCGTTTAGTCCCGCAATTAATATAACTGTTGGCGATGCAGTAAGCGTTAACTCAGAAGTGGTGCCACCCATCAGCGCAGCCAGTTCGTCATTCATTAACTTGGTTAACAACTGGCCCGGCGAAACCGCTGTCAATACGTTGGCGCCCAATGCTTTTTGCTTTACATCATCAGTAAATGATTTGGCAGTTTTATAATTTACGTCGGCGTCAAGAAGGGCTTTTCTGATCTCCTTCATGGTTTCGGCCACGTTTATTTCTGTAATAGTTCCCTGACCCTTCAGGACTTTAAACGCCCTGTCTAGTTTATCCGAAAGATTTTCAAACATATTTTACCTGGTACTTTAATTAATCTTTTTTGAGGCTACAAAGGTATGATTTTGTATCAATTATGCCTTAACCACCTAAACAGATCGCTATAAATAAAAAGAAAATTTAAAAATTAGCTTAATAAGGGAAACGGTAGGTTATCCCCAGCGACAAACCCTCTGAAGCTTGCGGGTCTGGTTTAACACTTCTGTCATAAACAAATGTGCCGTTAACGGCACAGCTCACCAGGCGGGTTACCTGGGCGCTAAGGCCGGCATCTACACGGTGAGTAATAAATTTTATATTCTTTTCGTATGGGATGAATAGCGCATAACGGGTAGTCAGGTGCAATGTTTTTCTTTGGTCGAGATACTTATCAATGGTTGTAACCATCTGGAACGCCAGGTCATTATGGAACTTTTTACCTTTAGGTACGCCATAGTTATTGCCACCCAGATTTTTGTAAAGCGTATCATTGACCAGGAAGGTTTGACGGGCAGTACCGGTACCAATACGTAAGTCGAACCAGGGACTTGGCTTACACTCAAAACCGATAGACTCTGTCAGATAACCAGGCGCCAGGAAATCTGATATCAGGGTTAAAGAGCCATTGCGATTGTAATTATAACCCTTGTCAAACTGCGACTCGAACGTTAGCGACCCGAAGAAGAACCAGCTTTTTGACAATTGGGTTGCCAGTTTATTGTCAAAGTAAATGCGGTCGTTTGTTTTACGGGCGCCCTGACCTTTGTTTTTTGATTTAGCATACCATAAATGTAAATCGGTGACGTAGTCAAGCGTTCCCCTTTTGTATTCCGACCGATACTCAAAGTCTCCGCCGACGGCAATAGCGTTAGCGCCCCCTGAGACATAGTTATTGCTAAAAGACGATTGATTGAAGGCAATATTCAGGCTTATCCATTTGCGCCAGTAACTTACATGGTAGTCAAGCAGGGTAACCGGAATGAGCTCCTGTTTGACCTGGATGGTGCGTGTACGTACAGGCAACGAGTTTTTAGGCGCGTCAATATGATATTTGTTTAAGAGAGCGGTATCTATTTTAACGCTGTCTTTTTTTAATGAGTCGGTATTTTGCGCTGACGCGGATAAAGACGCAACGGTTAGCAGACCTAAAAAAAAATATCCAGATATGTTTTTTAACATAGGCAGACAAAGAAACACATTTTTCCCTTTAAATCAGATAGCAATAGTGCTATAAGGTTTAAAGCGGGGTAAATTTATTTTTTTAGCGAATCCAAAGGCATTAAAGCATGAGCAGCCGGATTGCGTAAGTATCGTTTTAAATTAGTACGGATGGACGTTATCAGTTCATAGTCGCTGGCACTTTGCAAAAAATAATAACCGGGGCGATATTTTTTCATAAAATCCTTTAAACGCTCGCCCTTCAAGCCGGTTATTTGTCCAACCAGGGCACTGTTAAAACGCGAATCTACCACATCTTGTTTGTAATCATTTTCAATTGTTTCGCGCAGGTGCGCAGCATTGCGGCCGCTGCGACTCAGCGCGTTCCAGATAGCGTCGATGCCTAACCCTACGCCCAGCCCGGGAGTAAGTGCTAAAAAGTCATTGCTGGCCAATGAACCATAGGCTTTGCTGTAGTCTTTTTTCTTTGCGTTGAGCCGCGCTTGCGGGTCCATCCTGTTCTCAAAAATATTTACTGGTTTAAGGTGGATGGAAATGCTTTTTAAGTATACGGCTATGGGAGTGTAATTACGAACGAGAATGGTATCCGGGTGATGGTCGGCCTGCGAGAAAACCAGCTTGTCGCCTATTTTGGCATCGATCTCAAAAACGCCGTTCAGGTTATCAAACACAAAGAAACCGCTTGAAAGATTGGTAATGTTAACCCGCGACAACCGGTCCTTGCTATCAGAATCAAAAATAATACCGGATAGTTTACCTTGAGCAAACGAGCGCATGAAAAATAAGCAGAATAACAAAATTAACGCATATCTCATTAAAGCAAAACTAAACTATGCTTGCGTTGCAGCGAAGTATTTAACAATAATTAACCAGGCTCATTTTGCTATTATTAAAGTCTGGCCAACTTTTATAATATTGTCTGACATATTGTTTAAAGCCTTAAGCTCATCAACAGTTAAACCAAAACGCCTGGAAACGTTGTATAGTGTGTCGCCGGTTTTTATAGTATACAATTTAGCAGATGGGGTGCTTTGTATCAGAGAGTCCTTTACGGCTTTGCCTATGTTTTGATTGATCTGTGCCAGCACCCGGTCTTCCCGCTTAATTTTCTGGATCTGGCCTTCGGGACGATCGTATTGGTCAAGGTGATATTTTTCGATAATGCCGATCAGCAGGTCTGGATATTTTGGATTGGTAGCGTAGCCGGCTTGTTTCAGGCCGTAAGCCCAGCCTTTGTAATCGTTCTTATCTAACTCAAACAGTGGCGCATAGCGCTTTCTTTTTAAAAACTCAGAATGGTCGCGGTAAGAGTCTTCAGGGTTATCATAAACCCTGAAGCAATCGTTCACCTGGTCGTCGTCTCGATAGTAGCTGCGCCCTTTCCAGTCGCTGGTGCATTTAATGCCGAAGTGATTGTTTGCGATTTTAGCCAGATCGCCATTACCAAAACCCGACTCAAACAACCCTTGCGCCAGCGTGATACTGGCGGGTATGCCATACAGGTTCATTTCTTTTATGGCGATGGTTTTAAACCGATCGATATAGGAGGCTACGGTGTATGGGACAAAAGCCGCTATGGCATCTTTGCGCTCTTTTTTAATAATGTCGTTATTCCGGCTGGCCTCATTGTTTGAAATAAGGCGGATGCCCGGAGCTTTGCTAACCGCTCTGCGGTGTGCCGAGCAGGACATTAAAAATATCGGGGCAATTAAGAAACAGCCTATAATTTGCCAACAGGCAATAGCACGTGGCTTTGCATTAGTCATGCTGCCAAAATAAGGATTTATTATTTTAAGTTACTGGCCTTGGGGTCGGTTTGTGCAACTTCTGCAGTTTTCACATCGTCCGGGGTATGGTCTAAATCATTTAACTGGTATTTGCGGATGATAGCCAATACCTGCGAAGCCCATTTTTTACTGCTGGCATAACCGCTTTTTTGAATGCCTTTAACCCATTTTACGTAATCATGCTGGGTAAGCTGATCTGATATGCGGCCCAGTTGACGGCGCTCAGTAATAATACGGGCAAAATCATCAAACGAGTCAAGTATAGAATCGTACTTTTTATAGGCCGATCTTACTTTCTTTTGATTTTTGTAGTAAACCGCACCGCCGCCGCCCTTTACACCAAACTGGTTGTTGAGGTGCTGTGCTATGCTGCTATTACCATTGCCAGACTCGTGCATGGCTATGCCTAAAATAATGCTGGCGGGGATACCCGTTTCATGCATAATTTTAATGGCATTATCTTTGAACTGTTCGATGTAACCTAATGAAGTGTTCTTTTGTGCAAACGCGCCAAACGATGATGTGAGCAGCGCTAAAATCAGTAAGGTTTTCTTCATAATTATTTTTTTCTGATGAGCAGAATGCCATCACGCACCGGTAATATCAGTTTTTCAACCCTGGTGTCAACAGCTATCTGGTCATTTAGTTTGCGGAAACTTTCGGTATCGGCGTCTTTTTCTGTGCCATAAACCTTCCCTTTCCATAAAACATTATCAATTATTATGATCCCTCCGGATCTGACCTGGTCTAAAATCAATTCAAAGTAAAGTAAATTATTCTTTTTATCGGCATCAATGAACACCATATCAAACACTTCTGTCTTCAAATCGGCCAGAATTTGCTCAGCAGGGCCAAAATGTTGTTTGATTTTTTTTTCAACATCTGTTAATGAGAAGTGCTTTTTCAGCATTTCGTCTAATTCGCGGTTCACTTCGATGGTGTGGATGATACCGTCCTCAGTAAGCCCTTCGGCCAGGCAAATGGTGGCATAGCCGGTAAAAGTGCCAATTTCAAGGATGCGGCGCGGGCCAATCATTTTACTTAGCATACTTAGCAGCCGCCCCTGGTAATGGCCCGAAAGCATATTTGGCTTGAGCACCTTTAAATACGTTTCGCGGTTGATAAACCGCAGGGCATCTGGCTCAGGCTCGCAATGGCTATTCAGGTACGCTTGTAAGTCGTCTGGCAAAATTTCCATGCGGCAAAGGTACGCATTTTGAAATTAAGGGGTTTTTTGCTGAGGTTGTTTAGCTATAATATAGCCCATGAAAAATCAGTGCCTGCCGATGAGGGCACGTTTAGAATTATTATGCAGGGCGCTAAAAAACCCGCTCGTTGTGTGAGGCAGGTAGTTGGGTTGAAGGTTATTTATTGAAATAAAGTTATTAGAGTTTATCTTTTTTTGACGTATCGACTTTTTTGATACTATCTTCGGTTGGTAAGTTTTCAGGCAAAGTGCCCCCTAATTCAATAATCGTTTGTCTAACTTTCTTACCGACCTCAAAATGTGCTTGATTGGCTTTTGTTTTCCCTTTGATTTTTTCTCGTCTGAGCTTTTCTTCTGTTTGTGTAGCCCGAAATAAGTTTGCCGCTAGCTCAGTACTTCCCATGTGGTCTAAAATATTCTGGCTCTTTTTTAATCCCTTTTTGGCCTGAATTTCTTTTGCCCCTAAACCATTATAAAGCCCCATGTATCCATGGTTTTGAAAGATCGCGTATTCCCAAGGCTGAATTACACCAGCATCTTTAGCCGCGTCCGCTAATTGTTTATTGTGTTCCGTCATTTCTTTTCTCAAAAAAAGACGCTTTTCATCCTCGTTCTTTAGTTGCTCAAAGGCTTGTTCTAATAGTTCCTGTTTTCGTGTTTGTATCGTAAAATATGTTTGTCCAAGAGCCACAACCTCTTTTGATGGATCAGAATTTTGAATTATCAAATAACAAGCATATCTAGAAAGGTGTAAGTCACCAATATCTCTATTTGCACCTGAGCCAATTGAGACCATTTTCTCCACCCGGGGAAAATGGTATTCCGAATCTTGTCCCGAGTTTTTACAGGCATCTTTGGCTTTATTAATAACATTAAGAAACTTATCCCATTTTAGGTATTCTAAAACCTTAAATAGTTCTCTTGCGCTCCAATATTCTTGGCCGATATCATTGAGGTGTTTAATTGATTCAAATTTATTTTGAGTTGTCATGTAATGCCCTGGTTGTGATAATTCCAATATACTAATAAATTTTTCTGTCCATCCAGCTTTGCAGCAAAATCACCGCCGAAATATTATCCACCAGTTCCTTATTTTGCCGGGCCTTTTTGCCCATGCCGCTTTGTGCTATAGTGGCCGACGCCATCTTTGAAGTAAAGCGCTCGTCCATCATCTCAACCGGAATGGCCGGAAAGGTTTTTTTAAGCAGATTAACAAAGCCCTTAACATGCATAGCCGATTGTGAAGGCGTGTTGTCCATTTGCTTAGGTTCACCTACCACAAAACGTTCCACTTGCTCAGTTTGCATATATCGTTTTAAAAAATCAATGATTTGCAAGGGGTGTACGGTGTCCAGTCCGGTAGCTATGATCTGCAGTGGATCCGTCACCGCTACCCCAATGCGCTTGGTGCCGTAATCGAATGCCATTATGCGCATGGTGCAGATGGATTTGGTGTCATGATCATGGTGGTAAAGATAGGCAGAATTAATTTCTGTTATTTCGGCAGAAAGAAAACGCTACCATACAAGTCTATATTGACAACGGTATATACATATCTCCCATGGGCTGCTTACCAACAAAAAAGCCGTCTCTGAAATCCGGAGGCGGCTTGCATTATTACAATTAATAAAACCAGGACTTATTTAATTTCTATTTGCCTGCGTACGGCTTTTGCTTCTTCGCGTTTAGAGATATCGATCTTTAGCACGCCATCTGCATATGCGGCATCGATCTGCTCTGCGTTAGCGCTTTCAGGCAGGGTAAATGAGCGCACCCATGAGGTGTAGCTGTACTCGCGTTTACTGTAATTCTTTTGCTCGTCGTTTTGCTCGTTTTGTCTTTCGACAGAAATGTTCAATACGTTGCGTTCGAGATTGATCTTAAAATCTTCTTTTTTTAAGCCCGGAGCAGCAAGCTCAACGTGGAAATGGTCTTCGCTCTCGCTAATGTTAGCTGCCGGAACACGCATGGTCATGCGATCGTTGAAAAAGGTGTCGTTAAAGATAGAGTCGAAAACGTCATTAAAGCCTGGCAATAATGAACTGTTGTTTCGTTTGTCGGAATTGAATTTAACCAATGTCATAGGTCTTCCTCCTTAATTAGTTTAATGAATGTTACGAATGCTATTAATTAAATAAGAACGCGCGTTCAACAGGCAATATTCAAGCGGCATGCCAAAGCAAAAAACTGAAAAAATTTCAGCAGGATCCTGTCAGATTTTCGTTGAGTGCAGCGTGAGCGTGGTGCTGTAGTGAAAAATTGTCACTTCCCGTTAATATATCCTAAAGTTGTAAACGTTAAAGACGGGTCACTAACATCGTATACGTACCCGGGGGGTGTTTCACTTTAGATTTTGCAAAAAAGTCCAAAAATAGCATAATCAGCTGTATAACAGGCGATTAAATGCATTTACCTAAACCTTTTGTACTGTTTCAAAGTGTTTCACTCTGTTTTTATAAACACCTGTATGGCAGCTTGTTATGGTAAAAAAGTGTTTCAGGTGTTTCAAAGTGTTTCACTTTTTAGTGAAACACCTGCACTCAATCGTTAACCACTTCAACCTCGGCAACCGGGCTAAAAAGATAAACGCGCCTGGTGGCAATTTCGGTGCATTTGTAGCGCTTCCGCAGCTTCTCTTCGCGGCGGAAGATGCGACCGTCTTTGAGTTTAAACAGTGCGTGTATAGGTAGCTTCTCTACGGTATGAATATCCTCCTTCGGCGCATCGTATTTGCGTAGCGAACGGTACAGCGTCAGGTCAGAACAGCTTGATGCTGCGGGATTATTGAGATAGCTAATTATGGCGTGTTTAACATCCGGCGGAAAGATATCCTTTTCAAAAAAAGGCTGCATCATTTTTTTAAAATTATGCTTCCACTCAGTGCCATGCGGCTTTGCCTTATGCTTATGTTCATTAAAGGTGTGCAAGTGTGCAAACTCATGGACAGTGGTCACCAGGAAAGCGTAGGGATTCAAATCATAATTGACAGATATGCGATGACCCTTGCCCTGATAGGGTGCCCGGTAGTCGCCAAATTTAGTGCCGCGGTTACGCGATATCTTAAATTCACATTTAAAGTAATCTATCCAACGGCCAATCAGCGGCGCAGCCTCGGGTGGCAGATACTTCTCTAATACTTTTACTTTATCCAATTCTTACCTCTATTCAAATATAGTTGTTTGAGCTGAAAGCAAAAAGACTAAAAGGCAAAGCTATTCGGCGTTATTTCAGGCAGAAGCTTTCATCTCAATAAATGATAAGCAATAAAACTAGCGGCATAAGCCAACACAGTCATATAAGCAAACTGTGCGGCTGGCCAGCGCCAGTTTTTGGTTTCGCGATATACAACAGCCACGGTGCTGGCGCACTGCATGGCGAAGGCATAGAACATCATCAAAGAGAAAGCTACAGCTACAGTAAACACGGGCTGTCCTGTCTGCGTGTTTTTGGCCTGCTGCATTTTTTCCTGTACGGATTGGATATTGTCCGCATCGCCGTTTACACTATAGATAGTTGCCATGGTACCTACAAAAACTTCTCGTGCGGCAAATGAGGTGATGAGCGCAATGCCGATCTTCCAGTCAAAACCCAGTGGACGGATAACCGGTTCAATAGTATGACCCAGCATGCCGGCGTAAGAGTTTTCCAGTTTTTCGGTTGCTATATCGCGGTTTATCTGATCCTGACTAATGGTTTTGGTATATTGCGGTTGCTTGTATTTGGCTTCGATGCGTTCAAAGCGGTTTGCCGGCCCATAAGATGCCAGCACCCACAAAACGATAGAGACCGCAATAATCACTTTCCCTGCCTGTACCACAAATGATTTTGAGCGCTCATACATCGAGAAGGCTACGTTTTTCCAGCGCGGCATGCGGTATACCGGTAGCTCCATAATAAAGTACCCACGCTCACGGCTCTTCAGTATAAATTTAAATACCCAGGCTACAATAATTGCCGATACCATGCTTAACACATACATGCCGGTAAGGGCCAGCCCCTGAAGGTTAAGCACCCACCAAACGTTTCTATTGGGTACTACTAAGGCAATCAATAAAGTATAAACCGGTAATCGCGCCGAGCAGGTTACCAACGGCGTAACCATGATGGTGATCATGCGATCTTTCCAGTTTTCAATGGTCCGCGTACTCATAATAGAGGGCACCGCACATGCAAATCCACCAATTAATGGCACTACTGATTTACCGTTCAAGCCAACCTTACGCATCAGCTTATCCATCATAAAGGTAACCCGCGACATGTAGCCGGTATCTTCCAGTATGGATATAAAGGCAAACAAAATGGCAATTTGCGGGATGAACACCATGATACCGCTTAAGCCGGCAATAACACCGTCGACCAGTAAACTTGTCAATGGCCCCGCAGGTAAAACCCGGTGTAATTCGTTTTGGGTCCAAACGAAAGAGTCTTCTATCAGACTCATCGGGTATGACGCCCAGGAGAATATCGCCTGGAACATAAATAATAGTATGGCAAAAAAGATTACAAAGCCAAACACCTTATGAGTTAAAACCTTATCGATCTTGTTACTTACGGTTTCGTCATGCGCTGTCGCCGGAATTTTTACCGTGTCGTACAACAATTCATTTATAAAACTATAGCGGGCTATGGTTTCGCTGCCCTGGGCCTTTTGCGAATGGAAAGAATGCTGTTTTTCAAGTGCTTCTATACGATCTGACTGCTCTGGGGAGAGGAATTTCAAGGTTTCATGCTGATGCGCAAGCTGTAAGGCGAAGTATGGGTTATCAACATTCATCTCTGCGCTGATGCTGTCTATTAACTCAGGAGCAAGAGATCTGACATCAATGCTTTCGCCTTGCATAGCTATCTTATTGGCATTAGCAACAGCTTGTTTAAGATTGTCTATGCCTTGTTGGCGGCGGGCTGCAATAGGTACTACCGGTACGCCCAGGTTTTTAGCCAGTAAATCAATATTAATGTCAATACCCGACTTTTTAGCCAGGTCCATCATGTTCAGCGCTATGATAACCGGGATCTTCAGATCGGCAACCTGGCTGTATAGCAATAAATTTCTTTTAAGGTTTGATGCGTCCAGGATGACAATTACGAGGTCGGGATTCAACCCGTTAGCTTTATCAGCTAATACAGAAAAAACAATGGATTCGTCCTGGCTTTTGGGATATAGACTGTAGGTACCTGGTAAGTCAACAATCTCGGCTGTACGGCCGTCTGGTAATTTAGAGTAGCCTACCTTTTTGTCAACGGTAACTCCTGGAAAATTTCCAATTTTTTGATTTAATCCGGTTAAAACGTTAAAGAGCGTTGATTTACCGGTGTTTGGATTTCCAACAAGTGCAACTCTTATATCGGCTTTCAATTATTTATGCAAAATGATAGTTGAAGCTTCGCGTTTACGCAAGCTCAGCTGGTATCCTGAAACGTTGATGGCTATAGGGTCGCCAAGCGGTGCAATGCGGTCAACTCTGATCTCTTCGCCCGGCAAGCAGCCCATTTCCATTAATTTTACTGACATTTCCAGATCAGTAAATTCTTTTACTACACCCTTTTGTCCTACTTCAAGTTGTGAAAGTTTCATCTTAAAATGTTAACGTTACAAATGTAGTTCTTATTTAAAATAAATCCAAATAAGCCGATTTATTTTATACTGATGATCAACTTATTGTAACAAAGGCGCCATCTAAAAATTTTTTTGCATGTATATACATCCATTTGGTAAAAAATGACGTTCTTTGTGTATTATCTGTAAGCTCACGCTTACAATGTGATAAGGTTTAGGTTGAAAGCCCCCAAGCAGCGAGTGTGCGGGGGCTTTTGTTTTGCCTTTTTTTTAGCATAAAACCCAGTGAATCAACTCAAACAACTATTATATCAGCAATGCCTTGATTATGTGCAGCAGCGCATGGATGCCGCCCAGCAAGGTATTGACGAAGCGCAGCAGGCATCAAAAGAGGATACAAAAAGCAGCGCCGGCGATAAATATGAAACGGGCCGCGCTATGATGCAGCAGGAAACCGACCGCAATATGGCACAACTTACCGAGGCCAATAAATTAAAAGTAGCTTTGAATCAGATTAATCCGGCAGTAAATAATGATCGCGCTGAAACGGGTAGCATAGTCATCACCAATCTTGCTAAATTTTATATATCCATAAGCGCCGGTGCTTTAAGTGTCAATGGCGATACTTATATGGCCATATCGCCGGCATCGCCCATTGGTTTAAAAATGAAAGGCCTGAAGGCCGGCGATGAATTTAATTTGAATGGGAAAGCTTATAAAATAGAAAGTATTTTATAAGTTCAACAATTTAAACTAATAACCAATTTAAATGGATACGCCGCAAGCTCTGCCCACACTTGACCCTATAGAACTAAGGGTACTCGGATCATTAATCGAAAAAAGTCGTGCTACACCCGACTATTACCCCATGACCGTCAATGCCATTACCCTGGCCTGCAACCAGAAAACATCGCGCAAGCCGGTGGTGCACTATGACGATGAGACAGTAATGGAGGCGCTGAATATGTTAAAACGGCGTGGATTGGTATCAACAGCAACGGGTGGTTCTATCCGCTCAGTAAAATATAAGCACAACTTTGCTATTGCATATCCGCTTATCCCGGCCGAACTGGCTATTATGTGCCTGCTAATGCTACGCGGACCGCAAACACCAGGCGAAATCAACACTAATGCGGGCCGCCTCTATGAATTTGAATCGATTGAGGAAGTGCAGGAGATGCTGGAAAAATTAGCCGATGGCGATGTCTCCTTTGTGTTGCAGTTACCAAAGCGGCCCGGGCAAAAAGAAGCACGTTATGCACATTTACTGGCCGGTGTCCCCGAGATAAGTGAAGAAGAAGACTATGACGATCAACCGTCAGGCCGATCAAACAGTGGGTTGGAGCCCCGCCTGGCTAAAGTAGAACAAGAACTGGCAGAACTTAAGGAAGCATTTGACAAACTGATGAAAGAATTGAGCTAATGGGCGGTAATTAGCTTTATGCTGCTGATTGATCCATAATTAAAGCATCTGTACAAAAAAGAAACGGCGATAGTTTAATTAAACTATCGCCGTTTCTTTTTATTTGAAATGTCGCTTAGTTGTAAATGAAGCTGCCATCGCCGCGGCGCTGCATATTGCGGCCGTTACGTTGCGGTGTACCGCTCCATTTTTGTAAGTTAAGGCGTAAACCCACCATAAAGTAACGGCTCAGGGTGTTAGATATGGTATTGGTTTCGCCCTGACCGGTTACGACTTTTTGCAGGTAGTTGTTTTGATGCAGTAAGTCATACACGTTGAAGGTCAATACCAGGTTACGCTTGGCCAGAAATTCTTTTTCAAAACCCGCATTGATAATCAAAGGGGTTGTATTTCCTCCATTTATCCCGCTGATAAACCTTTTTGTGGCGTCATAATTAATCTGCCAGGTTTTGAAAAAATACATGCGCCCCTGTAAACCCAATGAAGTAGTTTGCAGTTGAGTGGCGGTACTGTTAAAACCGTTGATTGATGTAGACCCCGATAAACCTGAATCCGGGATATTAGGTATTGAAGTAAAGTAACGCGCTATATCATACCCGAGAAACGGATTGATTTCAAAATCATCGGATGGGGTGATACGCGGACCCAACCGTTCGTCGAATCTCCAGGTAGTTTGATGATATAATTGGCCAGAACGCATTTGAGGTGAATAAGAGTAGGATACATTGCCGTTCAGCGCCAAATTTATAGCCCGGTTTTCTGACTGTTTTGAGATTGAATACCGACCCACCACAGACTTAGTGCCGTTAATATTCAGATATTCTGTTTCAGTTACTTTACGGCCGTTTACAGTTGGCGTGTTATTGTTTTGGATGATAGCATCATCTATCCGGGTGGCCACAACGCCAAATGATAAATTAAACTTCGAGTTTGCGAAATAGTTATTGTATTGGGCATTAATAGCGTTACTAAATGATGGCTTCAGATTGGGATTACCTACTATAATATGGCCCGGATTTGATATGTCGGTAAAAGGTTGTATCTGTGTAAAGCTTGGCTCTTGATTCCGGCCGCTATAGTTTAAAGTAAACCTCTCGGTTCGAGACCATGAATATGCAAAACGAAAGGCAGGAATAAATCTGAAATTACTTATAGATGAAGACGCATTTGTTCCTAAAGCGGCGTTTAGTTTAGTGCCATCCAAATAAAATGGTACCGCCGATGCACCCAATGATATATTAACCTTAGTATTCACAAAGCGATAGTCGACTGTAGCGCGGGCATCGGTCACTGTATAGTCGTAAATACTGCTATATTGAGGCGCGGCCTGTAAAGTATTGGTCAACGAATCATAAACAGACACTAATGAAGTTACTGTATTATTCCTGCGGCTCCAGTTGGTGCTAAATTCTAATAACGATTTGGTACCCAGTGGTTCAACATAAGTCATAACAGCTTGCAGGCTTTTAGTTTCGTTAGTACGGTTGGTGATGTTATGCGCTATTGAGTCCAAACCGGGCAGTGGCAGATTTAAAGTTTCGTCTGCAAAATAACTATAGACAGTGTTTTGCTCACTGTTAGCTTTTGATTGTGAATAATTATAAGCTAACTGAAGTGACAAATTACGTTTGGGTTTTTTAAACAAGTGCAGATAAAATGCAGTAATACCATAATTGCTGCTTGAATTAAGCGACGAATTGGTGCCATTATCTACACGGTGCTCAAAACGAGCAGAATCTCTAGCCGTTGCCGGGTAATAATTTACAGCATCTTGATATGAACTATTCATAGACGATGAATTATTATAGCTGTAGTTTGGCGTTAATTGTAAGTAATTGGCACTATCCAGGTTAATATCCATCTCGAAACGCAGGTTGTGCGATTTACTATCATTCTCAGAATTACTTTTATTGGCAAATGTACCGTTGGTTACATAATTTTTGCCATAGTTTTCGTTGAAGGAGTTATTGTCTCTGAAATTATAGGCATAGCTACCTACTACCTGTATTTTCTTGTTCCATTGATCGCGATAGTTAAACGACGGCGAACCCGAGCGTGTGGTACCTCCACTCGGGGCGTTTCCGCCACCACCACCGCCGCCGTTTCCGCCACCACGGGCGTTACTGCCTACACCGCTACCCCCGCCGCCATCATTGGTGGCCCCGCCTTGTAAGCCGGTAGACGATACGCCAAGCACCGTATTACGTAGATTGCCTATAATACCCAATTGCTGATTAGCATTAATCCGCTGAACAAATAATTGCGCATTGTATCGGCCGGCGCTACCATATTGTCCCGTGATTCGCCCCGTTGTACCTACTGATCGATCGGCTTTGGTGGTAACGTTCAGCACTTTTTGTGGATCACCATCTTTAATGCCGGTACGCGCAGCCTGGTCGCCGTAGTCATCAACAATCTGTACTTTTTCAATAATATCTGCCGGAAGGTTTTGAATAGCCTGGGCTACATCGCCGCCGGCATATTCTTTACCATTTAACTTGGCGCGGGTTACCTGCTGGCCCTGATGGGTTAATGAACCGTCACTGCCTACCTCCATGCCTTCCATTTTCTTTAAGAGTTCGTCGAGTGTTGCGTTTTCGCGTACTTTATAGTCGCTGGCACGGTACTCAACAGTATCTTCTTTGTATGTTACGCTTGGTGTGCCGTTAACGGTAACTTCACCAAGCCTGTTGCTCGCATTTTTCAAGGTAATGGGATCAAGCACCAGATTTTTTTTACTGGCGCTAAAGGCATACTTCTGTACAAATTGTCTAAGCCCTACGCTGGTAACGGTAACATTAAAAGTATTTTGCTTAACAGCGTGTATTACAAATATACCATCGGCGTTTGTTGCTACACTTATGGTATCAGACTTCGATTTAAGGACAACTGTAGCACCGATAACCGTTTGTCCGCTTTCATCTTTTACAATGCCGCTCACATCGCGGTTTGCCAATGGCGGAGCCACCGTGGTGTTTTGCTGCTGCGTGCCACGGCTAAACTGGCTGCGGCTACCTCCGCCGTCATCTCCACGGTCGCCCCTTTGAGCCCACAGCTGCCCTGCCGACAGCATAAGCAACGTAATTAGTGTTATTTTTTTCATTTTGTTGTGCTTGTTATGAGCCTGGATATTATTGTTTTTTTGCCAGCGTGTATTTCCCCCAAAAGTCGCTCGGTGTTACAAGATCCAGAAAGTCTAGAGCATTGCGCCCGCCTCCGCCACCACCAGCTCCTCCTCCTCCGCCGCGGCCTTCAACCTGGAAACCGTTCAATATAATGTGGTAAGCCAGCTCTTTGGTGTTATCGGCGGTAAGGTTGATCAGTTTTAGCGGGACAGCCATTTCAAATGTCAGGCTGCCATCTTTATCAAAATTGATAGCGGTTTTAATGCCATCGCTATTATAAATTGAAATCAGGGTGTCAGTAATACCAGTTATACCCAATACCCTTATTTGCTTTGCGGCTATAATTGTACGCTCATGTACCCTGTTCATTAACTCTGTGTCGGCACCGGCATTTCGGTTTTCAAACCGATTGCCCAAACCGCCCGCGAGCCGTTCTGGGTGCTCAATAATTGGGAAAGTGATGCTTGGGGCACCCTTATCTTTTTTCTTGCCGTCAGTGTTTATCAACAGGTTTATGCCACCTGAAATGATCTTGGCTGTCGTAGTAAAATCGGTTGATTTGGCCGCCAGGTATATGTTTTTTTCATCGTTGGATAAAATATAAAGCAACCGGGTGTTTCGGTTATAAGCTTTGAAATCGTTATTCCACTCGGTAAGTTTTCCGTCTATTTTAACCCGGGGTGTCAATACATTCCCCACTTGTACCGTGCTTAGTTTCTTTGGCTCGACCCCTTGCGCAAATAAGCAGGTGCCCGCCAATACGAATAAAACCGTTAAAGGGAGTAGCTTTTTCATTTTTTTTTATAGGCCCCGGGTTTTAACAAGGCATGAACAAGGTTAGCAATAGACTATCAAAGTAAGAAATAAAGTATACCACCCCGATGATTGTAGCGACAAATTTACGGATTGACGCGACCAGCAATTTGAGTTTTAACCGGTTAACGCGTTATTTAGACAGGGTTATGTAAAGGTTAACCGTGAAGGTATTGCGCTCATTAACGATGTCGAGATTGTGTTTGCCGGGATATAAAATAGCCAGGCGGCGGCGTACATTGACTATACCAATGCCCGAGTTGCTGTCTTTTGATACATCTTGAGGACTGATGATATTATCTACCTCAAAATGTAATTCATTTTTATCGCTATCCACCGAAACCAGGATATTGATAACAGGGTTCTCGATCATACCGATGCCGTGTTTAAAGGCATTTTCGACAAATGGGATAAGCAGCATCGGCTCGATAGTGTACATGTCAAGCTCACCAAAGGTTTGAAGGTTAATCTTTACATTGCTGCCATAACGCAGCATTTGCAGATTTATGTAACTTTTCAGGTAATCGACCTCTTTGCCCAAAAACACGCGGTTGTCATCGCTTTCATATAACATATACCGCATTAGCTGTGACAGGTTGATGAGCGATGGCTCCAGTTTGTCAGACTTTTTGCGTGCTAAAGAAACCAGGTTATTCAGCACGTTAAACATAAAATGCGGGCTTATCTGAGATCTCAAAAATGTAAGTTCCGACTGCAGGTCTATATTCTCACGCTCTTTAACCATTTGCTGACGGGCGCGGTTGTCTAAAATAACCCGGTAGCAAAAGCTGCACAGTATGGCTATGAATGACGATAGTATGGGCGACAAGTTAAACGGGTTTCGGAAATCGCGGCGCCAACGGCGCTCATGGTAACCTTGTTGTTCAAAAGGGTGATTGCCCCCCATCGGCAGCCTGTGCCCGAAATGGCCGGGGCGTGGAGCTTCGATATGTAATAAATGCCAGCAAAACCAATAACCGACAAGCAGAGCCAATAAGGCAAAAATGTAAAAAATGATCTTTTTATCCCAAAGCGGATATACCACATAGGTATGAATGTAGAACAGGCAAAGCAACAGGCTATAGCTGATCATTACATTAGTGATAAAACGCGCTCGCTCGGCGGTTGGAGCGTTATTATTACTATCTATGCCCAGGATAAAAGGCAGAACCAGTAATGATAGCCATACTATAAAAGGGATAGCCACCAGGAACCAGCGGTTGTCAATCAGTTTTTTCACAATGCAAATAAAACCAGAAAATAGCACAATGTAACATATATGAGACAAGACGCCGTATTGTTGCGACGAACAGTACATACTTTATGACAATAACTTAGTAATATTGTATAAACCAACCATGAACTGTATTATAATTGACGACGAACCCCTGGCACTCGAGCTGCTTGAAGACAATATCCGCATGGTAGAAAGCCTTGAACTGGTGGCGAGTTGCCAATCGGCTGCACAAGCCATGCAAGTATTGCAGCAGCAACCGGTCGACCTGATATTTTGTGATATACAGATGCCGGGTATAAATGGCTTGCAGTTTGTTAAAAGCCTGGCCAATAAACCTCTTATTATCTTTGTAACTGCTTATGATCAGTTTGCGCTGGATGGCTTTGAGCTGGACGTGGTTGATTATCTTTTAAAACCTGTAGCGGTGGAGCGCTTTTTAAAGGCCTGCAACAAGGCACGAACTATATTTGAGCAAAACAAGCGTAATGCGAATGCTGAAACCGACAAGCGCCGGAAATATATTTTTTTATATGCTGACTATAATCTGATCAAGGTAAATCACGACGATATTACTTATATAGAAGGCCTGAAAGATTATGTAAAGATATACCTGAACAACGCACCCAAAGCGATAATATCAAGAGTCACCATTAAATCGCTGGAAAGCCAGTTGCCGGCTGATGGTTTTTTCAGGATACATAAATCATACATCGTAAACCTTGACCATGTGCATTCTATCCGGAAGGGCCGTATTAAAGTGGCTGATGTTGAGATACCCTTTAGTGATAGCTATAAAGAAGTAATAGACAGGATGACGGGGCGATTGAATTGAAAGCAAAAAAAGCGATTCAGTTTTTAACCAGATCGCTTTTTTCTTTTGCTTAACATTATAGTTTATAGGTGAATAAACAACTCTTCTTTTGGCTTGCGTACTTTGGCGGCCTTGCTCATATGGTCATCCTCTGCGCGAAAACCAATGGGGGCAATAACGGCCGATGTAAGTCCCAACTCCTTCAAACCCAATATCTCGTCGAATTTAGCCGTGTCAAAACCTTCCATGGCACAAGCATCAATGCCTGCTTCTGCAGCGGCGCTTACCAGTACACCTAAAGCAATATAACATTGCTTTTTATTCCAGGTAATTTTATCATCTTCTGTTTGGCTGCTGATATTGTTATTGATGTTGTTTTCGAAAATTGAGAGCGTTGAACGGTCAATCCCGCGTACTTCTGCAATACGGTCTATGTAGTTTTTTACGTAAAGACTGTCTAATCCCGTTTCGGCAGCAAACACAAATATATGTGATGCTGTGGTTAGTTGTTGTTGCCCGTAAGCGGCCTCACGCAACTGTTCTTTTAGCTTGGGGTCGCTTACTACAATTACACGGTAAGCCTGCAGGCCGGCCGATGATGGCGATAACTGTATTGCGTCTAATAAGGTGTTTAATTGCTCGTTGCTTACTTTTTTAGCAGTATCGAATTTTTTGGTGGCATAACGCCAGTTTAATTTATCTAAAAGTGCCATATGCTTTAAATCTAATTAAAGACAAAATTAGATGTTTAAACACACAAGTGCGTCATCCCTGCGTAATTATAGCTTTCCCTGATCTTTTAATGCTTTTCGTTTGGCTTTGATGTCATCTTTGATAGCTCGTTTTTCCTGACGAATTTCCTTGTTAGTTTTACCGGTTGGGTCAATCGCTTTAATGCGTTGGTCCTCTTCGTCTTTCAACATCTGATCTGTTTTTTGTTGTACGGTGTCTTTTTTACCAAATAAGCGCTGAAAGAAATTTGGTTTTTTCTCTTGTTGCGGCTCTTCGATGATCGGCAACGCCAAATCAATATCGTCGTCAACAGGTGCATTAAGTATACGGTTTGCAGAGGCAGAGTCGACCGGAGCCACGTTGCGGCGCAGGCTTTCTTTTAAGCGTACCGTGTAAAACCCGTATGAGCTGCTATCGGCCTGTACAAAACCTTTACCCATCATCATGCGGCCTAACGAGTTAAAATAGTTTTCTAATCCGGGGCGTAAACTTCCATCAGGTAAAAAGGCATATAAGCCGGCTTTAGGCCGCGGCACAATACTGGCCAGAAAAATACTTTCGCCCAGGTCAAGCTCGGCGGGTGTTTTGCCAAAATAATAATGCGATGCCTCGGCAATGCCATAAATACCTGGCCCCCATTCTATGATGTTAAAGTAGACCTCCAAAATGCGGTCTTTGGTCATGACGTGATTATTTTCAATCAGCCAAACTATCAGGATCTCCTCAATCTTCCGACTTAGCGTTTTTTTACGGGTCAGGAAAGAGTTTTTAACCAACTGCATAGAAATAGTACTCCCGCCACGTTTAAATTCATGTTTTTTAATGTCGGTAATAATTGACTGGCGAATGGCCTTCTCTACAAAGCCGTGGTTTTTATAAAAGGTTGGGTCTTCGGCTGTCATTACTGCGTTGCGCAGGTATGGTGATATATCCTCTAACGGCGTATAATTGGGGTTTGATGGCCCGATCATCCGCGAAGGCATCGGTTTGTTCTTTTCGTACGGCGTATAAACAAAAGGCTTGTTCAATTTACTCAGATCGGTTTTGCCATAGGCAAGTATTTTAAAATCGGCATCCTTCTCCATGCGCGAGTCCACACGCAGGCTGTCCGGCAAGTTCTTGTTCAGGAAAAAATAAGCCGAATAGTTTAATTTGCCCGCCACCTTAATGCCTGCCAGCGACTCAAACATCCCGTTAGGAAATGAATCAAAAATATCCTGTGCATTTTGCCAGCCTGTGCTTATTTTAAACTCATAGAGCTTTACGGGGTTAAGCGTGTATTTAATGAAAGGATGTGCGCTAATTTTTTTAAGATGAATAACAGACGAACTGTCAAGCGAAATATAGTTGGGCCCTATAAAAAAGTTGGCTTCTATCGAGCCATCAGGCACTACTATATCATTGGCTGCTAAACCAGGCTGATTAATAAGCAGGTTGTGAGCACTGCAATAGGTTTCTATTTGCGTTTCGTTATTGTGATGTTTAACGTTGTTAAGCTTGATGGTGATGTTATCAAAATTCACTTTCGCCTTAAAGCGTTTGCCTATAAATGGAATTTCCACCTTGCCATTGTCAGCATAAAGTTTAACGTCTATTTGTTTATCGCTTGGGTGCATAGTGCCCGAGAAATGCCAGGTTGCCACCGTATCATTCAGCTTAATGGTTGAGGACAATTGGCCGTCATCGATCCTGGCTGTTTGGGTAAGCAGTTTAAGCTGCGTACTGTCATTGGTGAATGATACAAGGAAATTATTTACAAGCAGGTTGTCGGGTATCTTATACAAAACCTGTTTGATAAGGTTATTCGATAGTTCACCCAGATCAACTTTGGTATGCGTTTGGGTAGAATCGGTTTTCTTTTTAAATAGGAAGTCAAAGTTCTTTACACCTTTGATATCGGTCAGATTTAAGTGCCCATTCAACAAATCGACGTTAGCCAGTTTGATGTTACCGAACAGCAACGGGAACAGCTTGATACTGACATCAAAGTGTTTAATGCTTAACAGGCTGTCGCGATTTTCAGGCACGATAGTGATATCGGTGCATGTAATTGTGGTCAATCCGGTAAAATGTGCGGAGCCTATTATTAAGTCAAGACGGTATTGTTTTTTGGCCCGCTCTTTAGCCTTTGTAATTTCATGTTGCAGTATACTTTCGCGTTTGTTGTAGGCTATATAGCCGCCGATAAGCAATAGTACAAATAAAGAAGCAGCAATAATTACCGCCAGGCGGATGTATTTAGGATGAAGGCGACGCATCAACGAATTTTTATCCAAAACTAAAGTAATTTGTAAGTTTACAAACGTCAGGAGTGTTAAAATGTTTATTTAACGTGAATGCGCCGCCTTTTATTTTGATACCGGGCTTACATCTGCATCCTCTGATCCATTTTCATCATTGATGGGCTAATTCGCAAATAAACCTGCAAACTTACGGGTGTCGCGCCGTAATAGCTTTTCAGCGGAGACGGTGACACATCAACCGTTCCCTGTACGCCCAAAGTTAAATTGGTGTTTTTAACGTTGCTTAAAATATAGTTGGTACCTAAAGTAAGTGCATGAATGTTGAAGTTAGGATTGGCCGGGAACGCTATATGCATATCCAACTCCTCGGCGTCTTTTTGAACATATTCGTACCGGCCGTAAATAGCTACGCGGCGATGCTGCAGGCTGCTCTCTAATAAAACTGAGGGCAGGGTTTTGCCATTATCCAAGTAATGATTCTGTCCATAAATCAATGTAGTAGCCATATAGCTGTCATCGCCAAGCATTTTAGTATTCATGATTGACGCCGTAAAGCGATTTACATTTTGTGCCGGCTCGGCTTCTTCCGGGCTATGGATATAACCGTCCGACACTTGCAATGCCCATTGTTTTGATGGATTATAAGATACCCGGAAGGAGTATGAATCGAACCTCATCTGGTCGAAGTTATACCTGAACTCATCCGGTTCGCGACCGGTAAATACTGATCCTTCAACCTTCATGTCCCGGTAGCGTAAACCTAATGTTGCCACGCCGAATGCGATATGGGTAGCATCCTGGTAATGGTGGCTTAACGGTGCATTGGGGTCATTCATACCAGACAGGCGGTGCATAAACACGGGCGGCCCAAGGGCCGGCTCGCCCGGGAAACCAAATGAGGCAGTTATGTCTGTCTGACTGGCCAGGCGTTGTGTGTAAGCCACGTTCAGTTCGGCAAACAAGTCATGCGGATGTTGTCTGTCAACCAGTTTGTTGCCTTTATAGGACTCGCCGGTTTGATACAGCAGCGGGTATCCACCTGCGCCCACCAAAAATGGATCGGCAGAGAACATGGTATTGATAGCAAATAATCCATTGCTGCCCACTTTAGTTTGTGTCATGGCCATGATCATGTTGGGCACATCAAACTTCTGTCCGCCGCGGCTACCTGATTTAAAGATATCCTGGTTGTTATATCGTAAAAAGAAATTGCCATGGATCATGGTCATCCACTTGTTGCCGTGGATCATGTATGCATACATCGGCGACGCGTCCGGCATCCAAGAGGTACCCGAGCCGTCGCGGTTCATAGGCAAGTCGAGCGAGAACTGGCTGTTCATTTGCATAGATCCCATATCCATCATCATGTCGTCGTCACTCATTTCGACGCCATTCATCATGTGGGTGTGTTTTTTGGGCCTGGCAGTATCTGGTTGGGTTTGCTGCGCGTGTAGTGGTGTCGCGGCAGCTAAAAATATAGCAGCAGTTATAAATAATATAGATTTCATGGGTGATAAAAATTAATCGTAAAAACAAAACGGGGCACCCGGAGGTCGGTCCGCCGGCGCAAAATAAAACGATTAAATTAATCAGATGCGCAAGGTGCAGTTTTTAATATACTGTGCCTCTTTGCCTGAAGCTGGCGGCGGCGGCGGTGGCGTAGCGTTAAGTTTATCTAACAGCGCTTGCTGGGCCGATAATACGTAATCGCCGAATGGGATTTTTGAAATTTCGAAGCCAAACAGCTTCATCATCAATGACGGCGACTCTGCTTGATGAGCGTCTTTTATCTTTACGTCGACCTGCTTTTCTTTGCAGCACTTTTTAGCCGCCGATGGCTGTTCGTAGGTTTTTGTAGGGCCGTTAAGTTTTACGGAAGCCAGCACGTTGCCGCAAAAATGGAGATTCAGCGCGAAGCCTACAGCTGTAATCAGGTACACCTTAGCCATAAACATTGCTGAAAATCTTTTCATCATGCTACAAAACTAATCTATAACATTTTAAAATGCAAGTGGTTGTGAGTTATATTAATAGCTGCGTATGTTTCATGAAACAGTGAAACACTTGAAACTGATTTTGGGGTCAACATGTTTATATTTAAGCGGTTATAAAATAGAGTGAAACACAATGGAACAGGACTTTACTATCTGCGCCTCACTTCTTTAAACCGGCTAAAAATAATGAACGCCAATACGCAAAGAACACAACCGCAAATGCCATTTAAACGCAGGCCATAATCATTGCCGGGGTCTTTACCGTACACGGTTAGAAAGGCAAACAGCGCTATGCCCAGGGTTTGGCCAAGCTTTACGAACAAGTATTTGACAGCAAAGAACATCCCCTCGCGGTTTTCGCCGGTTTCGTCGGCTTCGTGCTGGGCGATATCGGCCAGGATAGCATTGGGCAATATACCTAATGATGCCAAAGGTATAGCGGCAGCCAATACCAGTATATAAGCCTGTGCGATAGGTGCCAGCGGGATTCTCCCCAGAAAAAATATCGCTACAAAAATTAAACTTAGCAGCGCGAAAGAAAACAATACGATTGATTTTTTCCCGATCTTTTTTGACAGATAATTAATGAGCGGATAAAATACCAGCGAAAACAACACCATAGCCGCCATTAGTTCTCCGCCGCGCGATTCTGGCAGCAACAGCAGCACCTTTACGAAATACAGCAAGCCGCTGGAAATGATGCTGAGCGCCATGTAATACGAGAAATCAGATACCAGGTAATATTTAAAGTTACGGTTACTAAAGGTTTTGCGGATCGCCGGTAACAGGGGTAAGTGCGACGGCTTGCCGCGCGAGTATTTCTTTTCGTTAATTGACATCACCGGGATCAACATAAACAGACCTGCAAAAACACTCATAGTCCATATGGTATATTGAAGGGCTGTATCGCGCTGGTTTATATGGATAAATCTTTGAAAAAGATCTGCAAAATTGTTAATCAGGCCCGAAAAGATAATACCTATGATGAAACCCACCTGCTGGAAAGATGACAGCCGCACCTTTTCGGCTGCTGTCTCGGTAACTTCCGGTAACAAAGCGTTATAAGGAATGATGTATGCTGTAGCTCCCATAAAGAAAAATATCATGTTAATAGTAAGCCAGGCCGCGTTATACATGCTTTCGCCTTTTACCAGGGGGTAAAATGTTAAACAAAAGAAGAGCATGGCCGGTAAAATGGCCCATTGCATAAATGGAATGCGTCGCCCGCGTTTATTGGTGCTCTTGTCGCTTAATGATGCTATAAAAGGATCAAACACGGCATCAACAAAGTGTCCCGAAGCTGCAATTACAGACAGAATATTAAACAGCCCGAAAACCAACAGCTGCGGTATATATTGAGTTAATCTCGAGTTTGAGGGTGGAAGGTAAAAGTATGGTAGCATGACGATGATGGTGTTTGTCATCATGCTCCAGCCTATCATACCGCAGGTATAAGCCAGTTGTTTGCTGAATGGGAATTTGGCAACAGGCATTTATCTTATTTAACAGCTAATATTTAATAAGATAATGAATTTAAAATGAAATAGTTTTTGGCTACAACCCCGGAACATTAAAAACAAAGCCCGAAGTGTTATTGGCTTCAGACTTTGTTTTTAATACTATTTGAGCGTTTTTCGTACTTCTTTAATCAGGCGTACTTTAAGTACCCCAAATATCGCGAGGCCAAAAACTCCTGCGGCTACATATTCATAGTGCTTGTCCTTAATACCGGTCCACGCCAATATCAGGCAAACAAAAATGCAAAGGGTATAAAGCGTGTTCAGAAAAATATTTTTCTTCATGATATTAATAAACTTGCATATCAGGGTCAATTTCGGCTGCCCAGGCCAAAATGCCGCCTTGCAGGTTTGATAGGTTAGTATATCCCCGTTGTTCTAATTGTGCAATGGCTGCTGCGCTGCGTTTGCCGCTACGGCACATTACCACTACAGGTTTGTCTTTACTTATTTTATCGGCCTCAATTAATATGCCGCCGAGCGGTATTAGCTGGCCGCCTATATTAGAGGTTTCGTACTCAAAATCTTCCCTAACATCAATCAGTTGAAAGTCTTCGCCGTTATCTATTTTGTCTTTAAGTTCCTGGACTGTTATCTCTTGCATGATATTTAAAAATTAAATTTACTTGTCAAATGTAGGGCTTATGTGTAACAAATGCGTCCTAATTTTGTAACAATTAGTGCCTTGCGGCGTTTCATATACAATTATTGAATTACGATAACATACATGGATAAAATAACCCGGTTTTTCTGGTTCTGTTCGGGCACACACGTAGACACGTTAAAGAAGTATCCTATTGAACATAATAAATATGTAGGTATAGGCGCAACTATATTTTTTACAGCGCTTTTTGCCTCGCTATCCGGTGGTTACGCCATGTACTTTGTTTTTAACGGCGATGGCTTTGCCGTAGGGTTTGCCATCCTGTTTGGCTTGTTGTGGGGTTTTGCCATTTTTAATATGGACCGCTATATCGTATCGAGTATTAATAAAGAAGGCACCACCAACCAGCAGATATTGCAGGCATCGCCGCGTATTTTATTGGCTATCATGATTGGCCTGGTTATATCGCGCCCATTGGAGCTCAAGATATTTGACAAGGAAATTCGGCAAAAACTAAAATCGGCTTATCTTAAGGGCCAGCATAGCAAGATTGATACGCTACAAAAAACCTACAATGAGAAATACAGCATGGAGCTGGCCAAAAATGCCGATCTGAAAAAAGAAAAAGATTCGCTCGAAAAAGATATTAACCGTTCGCGTACTCAACTAAATGAGGAGGTATTTGGCGAAAAAAATAGCCAAACCTCCGGCATAGTGGGATATGGTACTTATGCGAAACAAAAGCAGTCAGTATTAAAAGAAAAAGAAGATCGGTTGAAACTGGTTACCCAAAACGCCGACAATATGGATCAGTACCTGAGTTCAAGAAAGGAATATGAAGGCGTAAACAGTACCAGATTATTCAGTGACCATCAACTGGATAGCCTTGCGAAAATAGCAGGCTTTGCCGACCGTAACTGGGCACTGGGCCAGTTAAGTTATAACGAAAACGGAACTCGCGATGTGGATACTTACCTGGCGATATCATTTATAGGGTACCTGTTTATTTTATTTGAGTGCCTGCCGGTTTTTGTAAAGCTAATGTCGCCCAAAGGGCCCTATGATGTGGCCATTGCTAAAACCTATGAAGCCAACGTTTATTATGCCGAGCGGGATAAGGAGCGGGATATCGAGGTAATTGACAGCGTTTACAAAGACCATGTTGACGAAGATATTAAGCGACGGCGGAATACCTTAAGCAATCGCACAGGCCATGATCGTGACTGGCACCGGTATGATTAAGGCGATGCCTCATGCATTTTGCCGGTCATCAGATTATTCGTATTTTAACAACATTTTATTGATCTGATGAAAAAACAATTTCTTGTTGGCGCCTTAACTTTAGCTATGGTTGGTGCTTTTGCGCAGGCTCCTCAAAAACCCATCTCCTATTCGATATCATTTCCCAATGCTCAGCACCACGAAGCCGAAGTGGCCATGACCATTTCTCCGGCACCGGGCGGGCCGTTAGTATTACATATGAGCCGCTCATCTGCCGGGCGTTACGCCACGCATGAGTTTGGTAAAAATGTGTACAATGTAAAAGCTACAGACAGCAACGGCCGGGCGTTAATAATTAAACAAATAGCCGGTGATGTATATCAGATTGCCAATCACGGTAATGCTGTGAAAGTATCTTATACCCTATATGCAAACTGGACCGACGGTACTTACGCCGGTATAGACCAAAGCCACGCGCATTTAAATATGCCGGCGGTGTTTATGTGGCTGGCCGGCGCAGAAAAGCGCCCGATACGTTTTGAATTTCAAGACTTGCAAAAATATAACTGGAAGGTGGCTACGCAATTAAAGCATGAAGAGGCTAATATTTATTCGGCGCCCAATATGCAATATATGATGGACAGCCCGACAGAACTATCTGATTTTAAAGAAACTCACTGGAACGTAACCAATTCAGATGGCAAAAAAGAGCGTATAAACCTTACCGTTCATTCTAACGACGATCAGGGCACCATTGACAACCTTGGCCAAATGGTACAAAAGGTGGTGCAGGAAGAAAAGGCCGTTTTCGGCGAGTTGCCGACCTACGATTATGGTGAATATACCTTTCTTGACGACGTCTATCCAAATAATGCCGGCGACGGCATGGAACACCGCAACTCAACCTGTATTGTTGATGCTGCTGACAAAGTTGCAGGGAATGAGATTGGCTTGTTGAGCACCTTCGCGCATGAATATTTTCATAGTTGGAATGTTAAGCGCATCCGGCCAAAATCATTGGAGCCGTTTGATTTTACGCATGCCAATATGAGCAATGAGCTTTGGTTTGCCGAAGGGTTTACACAATATTATGGCGAACTACTTTTGGTGCGTGCCGGTTTTCATGATGTGAATGAGTATGGTGCAACACTTTCAGGCCTGGTTAATTCGGTTTTAATTACACCGGGAGCGATGAAATATCCCGCTACCGAGATGAGCCGCAAATCGGTGTTTACTGATGCTGGTGTCGCCATTGACCCTACCAACTACCAGAACAATTTTACCACCTATTATTATTACGGCGGCGCTATAGCTTTGGCGCTTGACCTGCGCCTGCGTAGTGAATTTAATTTAACGCTTGACGATTATATGCGTAGTGTCTGGCTGTCGCGCGGTAGGGTGATGAAACCGTATACCGTGGCCGATTTGCAAACCGACCTGGGTGCAATAACAAAAAGCCCCAAATTCGCGGCGGATTTTTTTGACAAATACATAAACGGGATAGAAAAAAACGACTACGAAGCCTTATTGGCAAAAGCCGGACTGGTATTGCGTAAACGTGCACCGGGGAGACCCTGGATTGGACTGCCGCCCGATTTTACAGGTGGCCGTGCGGCTATTTTACGTGGTGTTGGGGCAGGATATCCGATAGTGATATCCCCTGTAAAGAATACGCCGGTTTATAAAGCCGGATTGGACGCCGGCGACGTGATTGTTAAGGCCGATGGAAAAGATGTTACTGATGCCGCATCTGTAAATGCAGTATTTGCCGACAAAAAGCCTGGCGACAAAGTAACCATAATTTATAATAACCGCAGCGGGCAGCACACCACTACATTGCTGGTTGAAGAAAGTCCTGCTTTGGAGATAGTGACTTTTGAAAAAACCGGCTTAAGTTTATCTGCCAATCAAAAGGCGTTTCGGGGCGCCTGGTTGTCATCTAAAGTGAAATAACAACGGCTAAACCCTTCAGGAGTTTAGGTACAGCGCAGCAGATATTTCTTAGTTGGCTATTAATAATAGTTCATTCTGAGTTTTAAAATCCGTGGCCTCTGGAGTGAAGTGACAATGTTTTATTTCGTTGTCATATCGACCAAAGGAAGAGATGACAAACGTAAATGTCGTAAAAACAGGATGAGCGTCGGGATTCAAAGCGGTCATTTCCCTTTTCAGTCCAACCGGTATTCTATTACTTAGCGTTACAAAGTAGAGTTTACAGGTCTTTCCGCATAACATAATCATTCAGAAAATATTTGCCAAAAGGGATATCAACCTCATAAGCTATAACAAACCCCATTTTTTCATAAAATCCTCTGACGGGGTTATCGCGATGTACGTTAAGTTCAAGAGTGGTTTTCCCGGCGGATTTAACACGTTCGATCACTGCATTCAATAATGCTTTGCCTACCCCTTTGCCCTGGGTTGATGGCAGGCTATACAATTTATGCAAACGGTAAACCTCCGGATCTTTGTCATCAGCCGAATAGGCAGCAAAAGCCAATGGCTGTTCATCCGCATATAGCAATAAAAAGGTTTGTTCGCCACTGTTGATCTGTTCGGTCAGCATTGCTGTCGAGTAACGATCGGCCAGCATAAACTCAATTTGATCGGCCGGCAAAATAGGCAAATAAGTGGGCCACCAGATTTCATGGGCCAATTGTTTTATAGTTTCGACGTCATTAACCGTGGCTTCTCTTATCGTATACATCGGTGAAAATCAAACTATCTCTGCTTACCTATCCTCTCTTATCTCTACCTAATGATTCTCTTCCGGATCGATATTTAACTCAACAGCAGGTGTGTCAGTCTGACCGATAGCAAAATAATGCTCCAACTCGTCCAGCGTCGATGAATTAGTTGCCAGATCTTTAATGATCTTACCTTTTTCCATCAGCAGGATCCTATCGCACACATCGGTAATGTGGTTTAAATCGTGGCTGGATACGATAGTAGTAGCGCCATTAGCGGTTTGTTCTCTGATGAGGTTTTTCAAGCGGAACTGCGTAGTTGGGTCGATATTGGCAAAAGGCTCGTCCAGCATAAACAATTCGGGGTTTTGCAGCAGGCAGGAAACAATGCCCACTTTAGCTTGATTACCCTTTGACAGATCACGAATGTATTTGCCGCGCTTTAAGATCTCGCCATTGAAAAATTCAGTATAACGGCCCAAAAAATCGTCGACATGGGCGCGTGATAACTGATGCAGACCACCGATAAAGTAAAAATATTCTTCGGGCGTAAGGTAATCAATCAGGAAGCCTTCGTCGAGGTAAGCACCGGTATAGTTTTTCCAGTTCTCGCCGCCGGCTACCAATTCTCCGTTCGATTTCACCTGACCAGTATCGGGCCGAATCAGATCCAGAATAATGCGGAACAGCGTAGTCTTGCCCGCGCCGTTATTACCCACCAGGCCAATGCTCTCGCCCTTAGTTATTTCTAATTGTGGGATGTTAACTACAATAACACCGCCATATACTTTTTTAAGGTCTTTTACTTGTATCATCCTTATTTGTTTCTAAAACCTTCTAATACAGAAAATTTATGTTTGTGGAAATCAGCCTCAAGAAATTTGATAAAGAAGCTGCGGGTTAATATACCGGCTAAGCCGCAGGCCCCTAGCACAGCAAGCGCCAGGTCGTGGTAGCCCAGCCATTTAAATGGCAGGTAAATAATAAATGGAGGTAAAAACAGTAGGAACGATAAAATGAACTGTGACGCGCCTACGCCCTCCCAGTTAAATGATGCACCCTTGCTCAGGTCAATGCGTTTGCCGTTGCGGTTGGCAAAGTAAAGTACAATGTTTGTGGTTACGCCCAGGTTCCATAAATACATCATGAAATGAATTAGTAATACACGCCAGCCAAAATATACATAGGGTGTAGTAAGTATAAATGCCACCGTAGATGCTGCGGTAAACAGCAGATATTTTCCTTTTAAAAAATCTGAAAAACTTACTTTGCTTACCATCAATCCGTCAAAATGAGAGGCCTGCCAGCTGAACATAAACTGGCCGTAGTTAATAATGAAAAAGCCCGTCATAAACAGACCTACAAAAACTTTAGAGCCTTCGCTGCCTTTTAGCCCGGGGTTGGCATAAAAAATCAATCCGTAAAACAGGAATAACAATGACATGGTTAAGGCAGAACGTGGGCGTTTGTTACGCAGAATAAGCTTAACTTCATTAGCCACTAAATCGCCTACGGGGCCAAAGCTATTTAGTATCGGGAACTCTGTGCTGCTTTTGTATTTGTCCTTTTTGGTGCTGAGCTCTTCCAGGTAAAGGTTTTTTTTGAGGTATGAAAAATTAAAATAAAACATAAATGCACCCAATGCCAGCGGTATCAATGCCAGAGCAGGCGACTTTAACACGTTACCAAAAAACAGGTAAGATATATTACGAATGGAATACAGGTGCCATTTAAAATCGCACATAACCAGTAAGACTAAAAAAGCTGTGAATATTAGAAATATCCAGCCGTTTAAATTTGATTTACGTTTGATATACAGCGCCAGGTAGTTATTAAATACCGATAAGCCTATCAGCGCTATGATAAAGCTAAAGGACGCTAGTCCGCCGGCCAAAGGCAATATCTGCTTAAAAATAAAAGGCCAGAACAGCAGGAACGGCCACAGGTTAAATACCGAAAACAACGCAGTAAAAGTTAAATAACCTACAATGGTATTGCGCCTGATAGGTAGTTGCAGGTAGGGCTGTACGCGCAGCGTAGGTAACTCTTGCAGTTGTATCCTTGAAAAAAGTTCGCCCAGAAAATAAATGAGCACAAAGCCGCAGAATGAGAAAATGATCGAATCGTGCGGAAAAACTTTTTTGAGGATCAGGGCCATAAAAAACCCGGCGGCTACTACATAGAGCATCAGTAGCAAGATCAATAACGCCAGGATAATGCGCACAGTCAACGTTTTACCTGTGTTTTTAGAGCGCCAAAAAGCTTTAAATTCGTGTTTAAGGAAAGTTGTTATCATGCACGTCTTTTAATAAGAAATAAGGTACTACATGTAATTATCGGAATAATAAATAAAGATTTATATAGATGCCGACTAATATTTATACCTGTCGCCCCAAAGTTTCTTCAATTTTTCTTTTGATTCGTGCTCACGTGAATTGTTACCGGGTTCGTAAATTTTTGTTCCGCGGATGGCCTCAGGCAGAAAATCCTGTTCAATAAAGTTATTGTCGTAGCTGTGGGCATATTTATAGTCTTTACCATAGCCAATGTTTTTCATCAGCCCGGTCGGCGCATTGCGCAAATGCAAAGGTACAGGCAGATCGCCGGTTTGTTTTACCAGGCTCAAAGCTGTGCCGATGGCTGTAGTAGCCGAATTACTCTTAGCCGAAGTAGCCAGATAAATAGCCGTTTGAGATAAGATAAGCTGTGATTCTGGCATACCAATGACGTTGACCGAATTAAAGCAGGCCTGCGCCAGCAGTAAAGCATTTGGGTTGGCATTGCCAATATCTTCTGATGCCAAAATGAGCATGCGGCGGGCGATAAATAGGGGATCTTCACCTCCTGCAATCATCCGGGCCAACCAATACACCGCGCCATTAGGGTCGCTGCCGCGCATAGATTTTATAAAGGCCGATATGATGTCATAATGTTGCTCCCCAGCCTTGTCGTACAGCGCCATATTTTGCTGCACATGCTCGAGCACCACCTTATTGGTGATCTCTATCTTTTTGCCAGCTATAGCATTAGCCAGCAATTCAAAAATATTCAAAAGCTTACGCGCATCGCCGCCTGACAAGCGGAGCAAGGCTTCATATTCTTTAATGTCGATCTTTTTACCGCTTAATACCACATCTTCGGTCATGGCCTTTCGCAGCAGGCTGATCAAATCACTTTCGTCCAGATGTTGAAGAATATAAACCTGGCATCGCGACAGCAAAGCCGAAATGACCTCGAACGAAGGATTCTCTGTAGTAGCACCAATCAGCGTAACTATGCCACGCTCCACAGCACCTAAAAGGGAGTCTTGTTGCGATTTGGAGAAACGATGGATCTCATCAATAAATAAAACCGGCAAGGTATTTCCTGAATCTTTAAGCCGGGATGCGGTCTCGATCACCTCTCGTACATCCTTAACACCTGAATTGATGGCACTGAGCGAAAAGAAAGGCCTGTCCAAAACCTGCGAAATGATATAAGCCAGCGTGGTTTTACCCACACCCGGGGGCCCCCAAAACAGCATAGAAGGCAATACGCCCGACTCGATAGCTTTGCGCAATACCGCACCTTTGCCAACCAGGTGTTTCTGGCCGACATAGTCGTCAAGATTTTTTGGGCGCATGCGCTCAGCTAAAGGCGGCAAATTGTTCATGTAGTAAAAATCTGAAAAGCCAACGGAAAATCCTAAATATTTTAGTATTTTAGATAACAATTAGATGATCAACAAGTTTACTGAATCCAATTTCAAAGCGATTTGCGATAACCTGGCCGCTAAAGATGCCGACTTAAAGCAGGTAATAGATAATTATGGTTATCCGCCTATATGGACACGGCCCAATAATTTCGACTCGCTGGTGCATATTATTCTGGAGCAGCAGGTTTCCCTGGCTTCTGCGCTGGCGGCATTGAACAAGCTGCGTGAACGGGTTCAGCAAATAACCCCGACCAGGGTGTTGTTGTTAACCGACGAAGAATTTAAAGCCTGCTATTGCAGCCGCCAGAAAACCGCTTACATCAAATACCTGGCTGAAGCCATTGTAAACGGTGAGATTAACCTCGAAAACTTCGAGCAAATGCCAGACGACGAGATTCGCACTAAACTCACGGCCTTAAAAGGCATTGGTAACTGGACGGTTGATATATATTTGATGTTTGTGCTTCATCGGACTGATTATTACCCTATTGGCGATTTAGCGCAGGTTAATGCCTTAAAACGTTTGAAAAGCTTGCCGGCATCAACACCCCGCGAAGAATTAATACCAATTGCTGAACGATGGAGCCCTTACAGAACAGTTGCTTCGATGATACTTTGGCACTTTTATTTATCCTCACCGAGGAAAATACAACTACATCTGTCATCCTAAACAAGTTCGGCATGACTTGGTGAATAAAAAAGCGGCTTCTGATAGGAAGCCGCTTTTTTATCGGTCGAGAAGTCTTATTTAAATGTTACACTGGTTTTACCCATGGTGAAACCATCAGCATATAGTAGCACAGTGTAAGTGCCTTTCTGGAATGGTTGATCATAAACCCAGTCGACAGTATAAGTGGCGCCATTGTCCTGATAGTCGATTGAGGTTTTATAAGTAGACTGCAGGTCCTGGCCATCAGCAGTAAAAGTGCCGCTGTCGGCGCCTGTGATCAGGTTTCCAATTGGGTCGATAATGCGAATATAAACATCATGCGACCCTTTGGTGGCGATGGCATTGCTGGCCACGCTAAAATTGATTTTTAGCTTGTTAACATTTTTTGCCTTTTTTTCGTCAACCTCTTTGCCATTCTTTTTAACCTTATAGCCGACGACTTCGGCAGTAGCTGTTTTAAGTGCTGAACCAACTTTTACTTTGTTGTCTAAATCCTGATTTTGTTTTTCAAGGGTACTTGCTTTTTCGCTAACAGTAGTTAGGTTGTTTTTTAAGGTATCTCTTTCAGTAGCTAATGAAATATTTTCCTTACGCAGTTCTTCAATGTCGGCAGTGTATTTGGTAACAAAGTAGCGCAATTGCTTTACATCTTCCTGTGCTTTACTTAGCTCGGCTGCAGTTAGAGTGCCTTTAGCCAGTTCGGCTCTTAGTACTTTTATTTTAGCCCTCAACGAGTCGTTTTTCGCCTGCAGGTCTTTGGTCATTTTGGTCTTGCCGGCGTTTACTTGTTCTATTTGGGCCTCTAAGCTGTCAAGTTCAGTTTGTAAGCGGGTTTTTTCATCACTTTGTACGATAATTCGTTGGTCCGAATTATTTTTCTTCATGTACAGGTACACGTCGGTGCCTAATAATGCCACAATTACCACCACTAAAAAATAAATGACATTCGAATTCTTTTTTGGTTCTTGTGTCGATTGGTTTTCCATAAAAATTATCTGTTTGGTGCTAAAAACAATTAATGTAACCGGCCACGGGTCGGAAAGCATCTACAGTTGCGGGCCGAATTTAACTATTGTTAATTTATTAACTATACGTAATAATGAAAATTTTATGATAATGTTTTCGTAAAAAACTATAAATAAATTGCCTTTGTGTAGCTAAAAGTAGGCACAAAATGCATAATACGCAACAATTATGTTTCATAATAAACGGTCGTGAGAAGGAGTTTATATCTTTGCACTTCTTTTGATAAAACCCGTTACATGTACCGATTACGTCCTTTAATATACCTGTTGCTATTACTAACTACCGTTGCAAAAGCCCAAACTACCCCTGCAATTACACCAGCCGACAGCGCTGCCCTGCGCAAACTGCAGCAGAACCCCAAGCGCGAATTCCGCGGTGTTTGGGTGGCTACCGTTGACAATATAGATTGGCCGAAGCCCCACTCAACTGTTGAGCAGCAAAAGCAGCAACTGATCGACATTTTAGACCAGCATCAGCGTACCGGGCTTAATGCTGTGATATTCCAGATACGGCCTGCTGCCGATGCTTTTTATAGTAAAGGGCGCGAGCCATGGTCAAAATGGCTGATGGGCAAGCAAGGGCAAATACCGACACCGTTTTATGACCCGCTGGAGTTTGCAATAACCGAGGCCCATAAACGCGGGCTTGAATTGCACGCATGGTTTAACCCATATCGTGCAACAAATGATGCTAATTATGGCGCTTTAAGTGCCGACCATATTACCCGCCAGCATCCCGAATGGTTTTTTACTTACGGCGGATTGAAAACATTTAACCCGGGTTTGCCCGAAGTGCGTGAGTATATAGTAAGGGTGATTTTAGACGTAGTGGAGAACTACAATATAGACGCCGTACACATGGACGACTATTTTTACCCCTACCAGATTGCCGGGCAAAAAATAAATGACGCCGATGCCTACCAGCAATATGGCACAGATTTCAGTGATATTCGAGACTGGCGCCGTGAGAATGTAAACAAGCTTATCAAAATGCTGAGTGACAGTATTCATGCACATAAGCCGCGGGTTAAGTTTGGTATTAGCCCGTTTGGGATATGGGCCAATAAAGCTCAGAATGCAGAAGGGTCTGATACCCGTGGGGGCGACTCTTACTATGAGCTTTATGCCGACTCGCGCAAATGGGTGCAGGAAGGCTGGGTTGATTATATCAATCCGCAGTTGTACTGGCCCCTGGGCTATAGCCTGGCGCCATTTGAAAACTTGCTGTCGTGGTGGAGCGAAAACACATATAACCGACATTTATACATAGGCCAGGCGGCATACCGCATTAACGAGCGAAGAGCTACCAGCTTTAAGCATCCTGAAGAAATACCTGACGAAATTAAACTTTTGCGTACTAACCCCAGGGTGCAGGGTAGTGTCTTTTTTAGTTCACAATCGCTGACGGATAATAAATTGGGCTTTACAGACTCGTTAAGGCTAACTTATTATAAACATCCGGCTTTGCCACCACCCATGTTGTGGCTTGATTCAATAGCTCCTAATGCACCGCAAAATGTTAAAGCAGTGGCTGTGCCTAATACTACCCGGGTGTTGGTAACCTGGGATGCCCCATTGGAAGCCCAGGACCATGAACCTGTTTATGGGTATGTGGTTTATCGTTTTGAAGGAACCGAAAAGATAGATATCTCCACATCGGAAAACATTATGCATATTCAGTATGATCCTACAGCGTCATTTATAGACACAACGGCTCAACGCGGTAAGACGTATTTGTATGTGGTTACGGCTATTGACCAGACCAAAAATGAAAGCGACCGCAGCCCGGCTGTAGCCATAAAACTACCTTAACCTGTAGTATGAGAGCGGTAATTCAGCGTGTAACCCGGGCCAGCTGTAAAGTTGATGGCAATGTCACCGGCGAAATTGACCTGGGTTTCGTGGTATTACTCGGTATTGAAGATGCCGACACCGAAGAAGATCTGCAATGGCTGGCACAAAAAATTACTGCGCTAAGGGTTTTTAGCGATGATAACGGCATGATGAATAAGGCGCTTGCAGATGTAAACGGCAGCATCCTGTTGATATCCCAATTCACCTTGTTTGCACAAACTAAGAAGGGTAACCGTCCTTCGTTTATTCGTGCGGCGCGGCCCGAGAAAGCAATTTCGCTTTATGAGCAAATGACCCGTATGCTTGATAGTATTACCGGTAAAAAAACCGCTACCGGTATTTTTGGAGCCGATATGAAGATCGACCTGGTCAATGACGGACCAGTTACTATTATTATGAATACCAAAGACAGGGATAATCATTAATTCTTATTTCCGGGTAGTTTTAGTAAGTTTACTATCAATTAAACCTGAATCTTATGACAGATATAGCTTTGTCTGAATTTGAAATAGCCGAAGACTACATTAATGTAGTTAAAAAGCGCAACATTATAGTCATTGTATCATTAGGTCTGTATTGGTTACTTTTATGTAATCTCCACTCAACGTGGAGGGTAAACGGCCATCCGGCCACAACACTCCAAACCTTAGTGATGTCATGCGTGCAAGGCTTGTTTTATGGCGGCGTGGTGCTTTTTGTGATGTTAAATAAAACCGGGAAAGCTTATAAAGGATTAAAAATAACTTTATATGAAGATGAGGTTGTGCAATCAACTGCACAAGGATTGATGAAAGGAATCAGGTTTAGCGAGATAAAATACGCGGTAAAGCTTTATAGCAACGATTTAATTGTTTATCATACCAATGATGATTCGATTGGTATACCCTACCAGATAGAAAGGTTTCATGAGGTAGAGGCCTTTTTAAAAGAAAAGGCGCCTGTTTTTGTAGCCGGGCCGTATAACATTTTAAATAGGAATGCCCAACCGGCAAATGCCTTAGTCTTTGCGTTGATTATAACCGTCTGGAACCTCTCAAACCCGACCGCCATTTTACTTTTAGGTGCCGTTTCTATAGCATATACCTGGGGCATGTACCTCGCGTCATATCGCAAAGTGAGCAGTTATGGAGTATCGGTTGGTCGTCGATTTTTATATGCACCATTAATTTGGAGTGGCCTGGTAATAGCAACTGTGCTTTTTCAGCTTTTTATAAAATAGCATAGATTCTGTAACAATAACACCTTTAATTTCATTGAATTAATTTAGTCGCATAAATTTAGCATCAATGATATTTCATGCCGGGTTTTGCTAATTAAAGCCGGCATCAAACCGATCATGCCTTTTATGACCAAAAATATCTTTAGTAAAACCACCATTAATGCGGTATTCGCTTTATTGTTAAGTGCGCCGGTATCAGCCCAGCAAAAGGCTTATTTTATCGACGGCTATCATGGCGGCGTGTGGGGGCATTATCCCGATTGGAACACGCGCTTTATGGCCGATCAACTAACCGGTCATCCCGACTGGAAGATAAATCTGGAAATTGAACCCGAGACCTGGGCTGTTGCCAGGCAAAAAGATGAAAAAGCTTACAATGACTTTCGCGCGATATTTGCCGACCAATCTGTTGCCGGCAGGCGTATAGAGTATGTAAACCCGGCTTATGGGCAAAGTTATATGTACAATATCAGCGGCGAAAGTATTATACGCCAGTTAGCTTACGGGATGGAAACCATCAAAGCGCATTTTCCGACGGCTGTATTTACTACTTATTCTTCAGAAGAGCCTTGTTTTACGAGTGCTTTGCCGCAGATCTTGAAATCATTCGGCTATAAATACGCCTCTTTAAAAAACCCCAACACCTGCTGGGGCGGTTATATCCGCGCACATGGCGGGGAATTGTTAAACTGGGTTGGCCCGGATGGTAGCGCGCTGGTTACGGTTCCTCGTTATGACATGGAAGCACTAAAACCCGGCTCGACCTGGGAAACAATTGGCCACAACAACGACAAAAGATTTATCAACGCAGCATTTAATAAGGGTATTAAACACCCGGTAGCTTTTACGCTGCAAGATGCGGGATGGAAAGGCGGCCCCCTGATGGGCGACGGAAAAGGCGGTTACCAGCCTACCGAATACAAAACCTGGACAGACTACATTGAAAATGCAGCTATTAAAAACCCGGCAGAAAACTGGAAATTCTCGCAGGAGGACGTACTAACCAGCCTGGTTTGGGGCTCGCAGATATTACAACGTATAGCGCAGGAGGTGCGTGTGTCAGAAAACAAACTGATCAAAGCGGAGAAAATAGCGGCAATGGCGGCAATTTATAAAGGTGAGACATGGCCAAAGGCCGCACTTGACCAGGGATGGACGCGCTTGCTGCTGTCGCAACATCATGACTGCTGGATTGTGCCTTACAACATGGGCCAGGGTAATACCTGGGCCGACAAGGTGGTGAACTGGACGGGCATAGCTAACAGGAACGCCGATAGCATAATGAGCTTTAGCGTGCATAAGCAAGTGATGGACCTGGCAGGAGGAATATATGCCGTTGTATTTAACACGCTTGGCATAAAGCGAAATGAAATAGTTAATGTCGTCATTCAGCTGGGCATGGGAAGGGAGCTGCAAGTTTTAGACGATAATGATAAACCGTTATTAAGCCAGGTTTTGGCAGATGGAACCTCGCTTTTATTTAAAGCTACAGATATTCCACCCATGGGATTTACCACCTATCGCATTAAAAAGCAGCAACCGCCGGTAATGACCGGTGCTAAAGTTTCAACTCAAAGCGATGGTAAATATAAAATAGAAACCGATCTGTATACCGCTGTTATCGACCCGGCAAAAGGTGGCACCATTCAAAGTTTAATAGCAAAGCAATTAAATAATAAGGAATTTGTTGACAACACAAACCCACGCAAATTCAATGAATTACGGGGCGACTTCTTTAAAGACGGCGGCTTCCATTCAAGCGCCGATCAGCCGGCTGCGGTTGCCGTGATAGAGAAAGGCCCGGTACAAGTGACGCTACAGGTTAAAGGGGCGATAGGCAATAACCCATTTACCCAGTTGCTTACTTTTACACAAGGGCAAAAACGTATTGACATTCATTTAAAAATAGACTGGCGGGGAAATCCGGGCATTGGGAACCCTTACGGACAAACCGGCCGTTATGAGGCAACATCTCTCCAAAAATCATTTTATGATGACCGTGATAAGCTGCTGGCGCTGTTCCCGCTTAATTTAAAGGGCCAAAAGGTTTACAAGAATGCGCCTTTTGATGTGACAGAAAGCAAACTGGATAATACCTTTTTTAACCGTTGGGATAGTATTAAAAACAATGTAGTACTTAACTGGGTGGACGTGACCGACGCCGGCAATACTTATGGCATGGCAATGCTGACTGACCATACCACCAATTATGCACATGGCGAAGATTTTCCGCTGGGGTTGGACATTGCGTACTCGGGCATAGGTTTATGGGGACGCAATTATACACTGAAATATCCAACGGAAATGAACTATGCTTTGGTGCCACATGCCGGTAAATGGGATAGAGCGGGTATCTGGACAGAAAGCGACAAGTTTAATGAGCCACTGGAAACTGGTGCGATTCTTACAACAACCACCTACCCGGGGACCGGTACTGCACCAAATAAAATTACACATTCAATGGTCGGCGTTTCAGATACAGGCTTAGAGGTATCGTCAGTCACCATGCAGGGTAAAGATTTGCTGGTTCGTGTATTTAATGCCGAAGGGAATGATCAGCCTAAAAAGATCAAAATAGATTTTGTAGCTGACAAAGCTGAAATAGTTTCGCTGAATGGCAATGCCAAACAGAGACTTACTTTTGGAAAGGGCGCCTCATCAGCAAGCAGTGTAAATATAGCAATGCCGCGATTTGGTATTCGAACTATAAGATTTACTAATGTCCGGACCTTAAATAAAGCCAGACATTTTTAGATATTTTTCTTTGCCGCGATAAAAGATTAGTTTTATATAACCATCCATAAAAACCAGTTACTATGAGAATTTTTAGACCCATTTTAGGTGCATTTCTTTGTTTTGCACTTTGTTTGTTAGCAGCAAATTGTTTTGCCCAACGCGAGCGCTTTACGGCGAAAAAGTTTGTGGACAAGGCCGGTGATACGTTGCGTTATTGCATCCTGGACCCTGACCATGACACGTTGCGGAGCACCCCGTTGGTGATCTTCTTACATGGCAGCGGCGAACGTGGCCTCGATAACCAGGCTCAACTAAAATGGGGGGCCATGAATTTTGCTACCGATCAAATGATGGCTATGCATCCGGCAGTAGTAATAGCACCGCAATGCCCTCCCGGCCAACAATGGGCCAACGTGGAGCGGACAAGGAACAGCGCACAAGGGACGCTAAATGCTCAACCTTCAAAATCTATGCAGGCATTGCGCGAGTTGATAGACCAGATAATCAAAACGCAGCACATTGATACCAAACGTATTTATATCACGGGGTTAAGCATGGGTGGTTTCGGCACTTTTGATGCGCTGGAGCGTTATCCGGATCTGTTTGCTGCTGCCCTGCCCGTTTGCGGCGGTGGCGATGCCTCAAAAATTAGTGTGGCAGCTCACGTACCTATGTGGATATGTGCCGGTGCCGATGACCCGACTGTGAACAACCAGTATTCAGTAGATATGTTATTGGAGCTGCGTAAAGCGGGGGCACACCCGGGCTTTACTTTATATCCTGAGACAGGTCACCTGTCGTGGTTGTCTGTTTATAGCGATCCTCATATTATCGAATGGCTGTTCAGTCAGCATAAAAAATAAATTAACCAAAGGGGTTATCAAGCGGTAACTCCTTTGGTCTTGCCGGCCTGTTAAACTAAGCCATATTAACAATATCGTTGGCCAGACAAACTGCGCCTTAGAAAATGGCATTCAGCCACGCGCATATTAATTATGCTTTTATTGCAAAACAAATAGCCTCATTTCGTGATAACACACTTCATTATTAACCATACATTTATACCTTCATAAGCGTCTTATAAACCCTTGTATGTGTATGAAAAAGTTATTATTCCTTTTGCTGATTACATCAGCAATAATAAGCCATAAACCGGCAAGTGCTCAGGCCAAACACACCTTTGCATTGGGCGACACTCAATTTTTGCTGGATGGCAAACCTTTCCAAATGATCAGCGGCGAAATGCATTACCCCCGTGTACCGCGCGAGGCCTGGCGTGCAAGAATGAAGATGGCTAAGGCAATGGGGCTAAACACCATAGGTACCTACGTATTCTGGAACCTGCATGAGCCGGAGAAAGGTAAATTTGATTTCACCGGCGGTAATGATGTGGCCGAATTTGTAAAAATAGCTCAGCAGGAAGGTTTATGGGTTATTTTGCGGCCCAGCCCATATGTATGTGCTGAGTGGGAATTTGGCGGATATCCGTACTGGTTGCAAAATGAAAAAGGGTTGATCGTGCGCAGTAAAGAAGCACAGTACCTGGCCGAATATAAAAAATACATTCTGGCGGTGGGTAAACAACTGGCGCCGTTACAAATAAACCACGGCGGCAATATCCTCATGGTACAGATTGAAAATGAATATGGTTCTTATTCGGACGATAAAGAATATCTGAAGATCAACGAGCAAATGTTCAGAGAAGCAGGCTTCGACGGATTACTTTATACCTGCGACCCCGCACCAGACCTGGTAAAGGGCCACCTGCCGGGGATGCTGCCTGCCGTAAATGGGTTGGACAACCCTAAAAAGGTGAAACAACTCATCAATGCCAACCATGGCGGCAAAGGCCCCTATTATATTGCTGAGTGGTACCCTGCCTGGTTTGACTGGTGGGGCACTAAACATCATACGGTACCGTCAGAACAATATAGCGGCCATTTAGATTCGGTATTAGCTGCGGGCATATCTATTAACATGTATATGTTTCATGGTGGCACAACGCGCGGCTTTATGAACGGGGCAAACTATAATGATAAAAACCCGTACGAGCCACAGATCAGCAGTTATGATTATGATGCACCGTTGGATGAAGCTGGCAACGCCACCCCGAAGTTTATGGCTTTCAGAAATGTCATTGAAAAGCATTTGCCTCCGGGCGTTAAACTTCCGCCGGTTCCGGCGGCTAAATCGTCGATGGCTATTTCAAATATTAAGTTGAGCCAATCGGCTACTATATTAAAGGGCTTACCAACTCCGAAAACAAGCCTTCGACCATTAACTTTTGAAGAACTGAACCAAGCTTATGGTTTTGTGTTATATCGTACAACCCTTACCGTTAATAGGAGCGCCTTTTTAAAACTGACTGATTTGAGAGATTATGCTGTAATTATGGTTAACGGTAAGACCGTTGGCACGCTGCACAGGCGCTTAACCCAGGACAGCATAGCATTAAAACTGCCTGCCGGAAAAGTACAGTTGGATATACTGGTTGAAAACCTGGGCCGTATAAATTTTGGCAAGTATCTGCTTCAAAATAAAAAAGGGATAACAAATAAAGTAACCTTTGGCGGGCATGAGGTGCTTAACTGGAAGATGTATAGCCTGCCCTTCAAAAATATATCCACTTTTGATTTCGCTGATTACCATATCAATACAACATCGCCTCAGGTTAAAAAAGGCACATTTACGTTAGATAAGGTTGCAGATACTTATCTGGATATGCGCAAATGGGGCAAAGGTATGATTTGGATAAACGGCCATAATCTGGGCAGATATTGGAGCATCGGCCCACAGCAAACGTTGTATGTACCAGCCGAGTGGCTCAAAAAAGGCGCGAACAATATAACCGTATTGGAACTTTTAAAGCCTGAAATGACCACGATATCTGCTATTGACAAACCGATTTTAAATATGCTTCAGTAATTAAATATCATTGATGGTGTTAAAATCTTTTGTAAAAAAATCAGTGATAGCTGGCGTAACTATCTGGCTAAGTATGTTTTCTGCGGTTGCGCAAATTAAGCAACTTACCCTGTCGATTAATCCCGGCAAAACTTACCAAACTATTGACAACTTTGGCGCCTCGGATGCCTGGGCCTGTCAGTTTGTTGGTAATTGGCCCGACGATAAGAAAAATAAAATTGCCGACCTGCTTTTCAGCGATGAAAACTATGCTGACGGCTCGCCCAAAGGTATCGGGCTATCTATGTGGCGCTTCAATGTTGGCGCAGGCAGTGCAGAGCAAGGAAAAGCCAGTGGCATACGGGATGAGTGGCGCCGCGCCGAATCGTTTTTAGATGCTGATGATACTTATAACTGGAACAAACAGGCAGGCCAGGTCTGGTTTTTAAAGGCCGCCAAAAAGCGGAAGGTGCCGCAGTTCTTGGGTTTTACTAACAGCCCCCCGGTTAAGTATACCATTAATGGTAAGGCTTACGCAAACCGGGGCAAGATAAATATAGCACCAGAACATTATGCCGATTTTGCAAGCTATCTGGCGCGGGTTATTCAAGGGGTAGAAAAGATAAGCAAGGTAAAATTTAATTATATAAGTCCGGTAAATGAGCCGCAATGGGACTGGAGCGACGGCGGCCAGGAAGGCTGCCCTTATACTAACGCTGAAATAGCAGGTCTGGTAAAAGCTATCGACAAAACATTTATTGCAGGCAACGTGCATTCAAAGATCATTATCGGCGAAGCTGGAAGTATCAACTATCTGTTTACCAAGGGCGATAAACCGGGCAAGGGCTACCAGATCAATGATTTTTTTAAGGCTGCGTCGCCGGGTTATTTAGGCAACCTGCCATCGGTGGCACCTGCAATTACTGCACATAGTTATTTCACCACATCGCCAATGACCGCGTCTGTTAAGGCACGTAAAGCATTGGCTGACAGCGTTGATAAAATAAGCGGATTGACTTTCTGGCAATCTGAATATTGTATTTTGGGCGACAATGCCGGCGAAATAAACGGCAGCCATCGCGACCTGGGCATCGACGCGGCTTTATACATGGCCTCTGTGATTCATACTGACCTGACTGTCGCCAATGCTTCGGCCTGGCAATGGTGGACAGCAATCTCTGCCTATGACTACAAAGACGGCCTTATTTATATCGATAAAAACAAAACCGACGGTAACTTTTATACCAGCAAAATGCTATGGGTGCTGGGCAATTATAGCCGCTTTATTAAACCCGGGGCAAAACGGATCGACGTTAGCCTGTCGAAGGCTGATTTAAAAAAGCCACTGCTGATATCGGCTTATAAAAACAAAAGGGGCCTTGCGGTCGTAATCGTTAATCAAAATTCTGAAGATATGGATATTACGCTCGATACCAATGACGGTAAAATAAAATTCACGACGAGCTATACAACTTCGGCGACCGACGGGTTAAAGGCTGCCACAATAGCCAAATCAGCCGTTGTCGTTAAAGCGCGTTCCGTTATGACGTTAAGTGGTAAGTTTAAATAGCATTCCCGCTATTTTTCAGTGCCGCGGAAATTTTTTTAAGGGCGATGATCAATTGGTTTTCGACAGTTTTAACGGAGATATTGAGCAGCGCCGCTACTTCTTTATATTTCATTCCGTCTTCTTTGATGAGCTTAAAAATGAGCTTGCATTTTATAGGCAGGTTATTAATATAACTGTCCAGTGCTTCCACTTTTTCCTTGCTGATCATTACACTTTCGGGATCAACTGAACAGTAGGCCGCTTTGTCATACAGAACTTCTTCATCTACATATATACGATTGCCTTGATTTCTGAGGTGGTTAAGCGATAGGTTCTTTACGGATACAAAAAGATAAGTATTCAGATTTTCAATTTCCTGAAAGGCACTTCGTTTTTTCCAGAGATTGATAAGTACATCATGCACAATCTCCTCGGCCGATTCGCGGCAATGCACCAGAGACATCGCAAAGCGGTACAATTTCACAAAATATTCCCTGTACAGTTCTTTAAAGACCTGCTCATCGTGCAATACAGCATGATTCAATTCTTCATGGAGTATAACCTGCATAGGTACTGGTGGTTATATTGGTTTAATAAAGGTATGGGTATTTTGTTTATAAACCAATCGGTAGTAAAAACGTTTTAAAAAATTATTTCTTTGGGGGTATTGCAGGTTTTCTGTGTCTTACTATTATTATGACATCAGAAGACAGAGCCTGGGTTTTAATTGCACGATCCGTTTCGGGCGACATGACGCCTGAAGAAGTGCAAGAGCTTGAACTTATTTTTCAGGCGTTGCCTGAATTAAGAGCCGACTATGATCATGTCAAGCGATTAAAATTGAATACTCCGGTAGCGGCCTCTATCCAGGAGCGACAAGCGTTAGAAAGAGGCCTTCAAAAGCTCGACCATTCACTGGCTAATGAGAACCGGTCGATGGAAAGACTTTTATTTAATAATGAGCCGGAACCATTATACAGCAAGAGCTCAAAATGGTGGATGGCTGCGGCGTCCATTGTGGTGCTGTTTACTGTTGGCGCAGTTGCTCGATATTTTAAAAACCCCACGATAAATCACACCCAACAACAGCTGGCAGCAAATTATGGCAAACGCATACATGCTGTATTACCCGATGGCTCATCGGTTTGGCTCAATTCCGGCTCTACTATTAAGTACGCCGATAATTTAACTGTGGACGGTAAAAGAGAAGTTACCTTAAATGGCGAGGCTTATTTTGATGTTAAGCATGATACTGTGCATCCGTTTATCGTACATGCCGGCAAGATGAATGTGGTGGTATTAGGTACGGCTTTTAATGTTCGCGCTTATCGGGGCGATGGGTTTATAGAAACTACGTTAATACGTGGTAAGGTAGAAGTAATGAACCTGAATAAACCAGGCGAAAACATTGTGTTATATCCTAATGAGAAAGTAACGCTGGCCACGCAATCAGAACTTACGCAGAAATCTAAAGTAATCTTGAAAAACAGTATGCCGGTTACCGACTCGATATCGACAACTGCTGATATTGTGCTGCCTAATGAGGCTATTATCGAGACTGCCTGGGTAAATGACAAACTAACTTTTAAGAAAGAAAACTTCAGCGATCTGGCTAAACAGCTGGAGCGATGGTACAATGTTGAAGTTACATTTGATAATAGCAACTATAACTCAAGAGAATTCACCGGGACATTTAAAGACCAAAACATTGACGAGGTAATGCGCGCACTGCAACTTATCGAGCCGTTTCATTATAATCTGAAAAACAACCAGATACACATATGGTAACAACCAATTAAACACAAAACTTAAACGAGAAGAAAGGAAAACCGCATGACATAAATCTATATACCTGACAGCTTTTTAACCTCAAACAAAATGAGGAAGTGCTGCAACACTTCCTCGGCGTTGGGGTTAGCTCGCAACCAAATATCTGACTGTATACCAGGCTTTTTAAGCTTTTATTAACCTCAACAATTCAAAAGTATGAAAAAAACTTTAAGTTCTTTCATTGACCCTGCTATTGGCAAAAAACTACTATTGTTTGTGAAACTAACCACATTACTCATACTGGCTGCCTTGTTACATGTCTCGGCAGCAGTACGTTCGCAGGAGAGACTGGACCTCAGCGTCAAAGACGTTAAATTCGATAAGTTCCTGGACTTGATCGAGAAAAAAAGCAGCTACACTTTTTTATATAGCAATGGGGCCGTCCCAGGCAACAAAATAAGCATCGATGCCAAAGATGTTACTGTTCCGCAAATTTTAGACAATGCCTTGAAAAACACGGGCTTCATGTTTAGAATATTACCTAATAACCTCATCGTCATAACCAAACAGTCGGCACCACAGACAGCCGATGTCACCATCAAGGGTAAGGTGGTCGATACTAAAGGAGAACCACTTCCCGGCGCTACTATAGCCATTAAAAATGGCAGCTCGATAGCGCAAACCGACGTAAATGGAAATTTTAATGTTACCGTGCCTGATAATACCATATTGGTGGTAAGTTATATCGGATACAAAACGCAGGAGATTGAGACCGCCGGCCGGTCGGACATCACTGTTACCCTCACCGAAGATGCAGGTAATTTAAATGAAGTAATAGTTACCGGTTACGGTACGCAACGTAAAAAAGATCTGACGGGTGCTGTATCGGTTATAAGCACCAGAGATATTGCCGGCATACCTGTTGGCGGTGTCGATCAGATTATTCAGGGTAAAGCAGCTGGTGTAACGGTAACGCAAAATACCGGCGCTCCGGGCAGCGGCATAAGCGTACAGGTACGTGGTTTGAATACGATCAATGGTATTGCTCCGCTTTATGTAATTGATGGTGTACCGGTAACCGATGGTATTAATCAGTTGGCACCAGACGATATAGAAAGCGTCAACATTCTCAAAGATGCGTCATCGGCAGCCATTTATGGTGCCCGGGCTGCAGGCGGTGTCGTTATTATTACTACAAAACATGGCAGCGAGGGTAAAGCCAAATTAAGTTTAAATGCTTACACAGGTGTACAATCGGCTACACATCTAATTAAAATGGCTAACAACGCGCAGTATGTAAGCGCGTATAATGCCGCCGCCAGGAATGACGGACGCCCCATCATTTCTGATAGTTTAGCCAGTACGCTGTCTGATGTTAACTGGCTGAAAGAACTACTCAAACCGGCCCCGGTAACTAATGTCAATTTATCTGTAAGCGGAGGCAACGAAACCTCAAATTATATTGTTTCGGGTAACGTTTTTAGTCAGAATGGTTTGATCCAAAATTCATCCTTCAGACGTTATAACCTGCGTACAGGTATAAACAGCAGCCCTACCAAATACCTTAAATTTGGAACAAATGTAAATTTGAGTTATGAAAAAACCCGTTTGGTAGGTTCGTCAGGTGATGGCTATACCGGCGCAGCAGCCAGTGTAGTGCGTTATGCTTTATTTCGCACCCCGGGTACGCCGGTTTTTGGTCCAAATGGCCAGTTTGTAGATTTACCTAAGCAAGATGCCACTTTAGGCAACTTTTTAGGCGACGGGATTAACCCAATTCAACTAGCAGCATCAACCAATAATAACAATTATAATTACACCGTATTGGGCGATGTTTTTGGTGAGCTTACACCAATAAAGAACCTTAGAATAAGATCTGATCTGGGCCTAAATCTGATCTTTACCGATTATAAACAATTTTATGCAACTTATGGCGCCGACAGGCATTTTAATACGCCGGCTTCATTGGCCCAATCACACAACCAAAACCTCAATTATAACTGGACAAATACAGCCACTTACGATCTGAGCTTCGATAAACACGACGTCACCTTTTTATTGGGTACAGAGATCATAAAACAAGATCAACAGGGCATAGGTGCTTCGCGTACTAATTACGTAAACCAAACACCACCTTTTCAATACCTTGATAACGGGGCATTAACGGGTTTACTTAACGGGGGTGGCGAGACATCCCGAAGCCTTTCATCGGTTTTTGGCCGCATTAATTACCAATATAACAATAAATATCTGGCAAGCTTTAATTATCGTTGGGACGCTTCTTCGGTACTTGATCCTACCAACCGGTCTAAATCGGTTTACTCTGGCTCATTAGGCTGGCGCATTGATCAGGAAGAATTTATGAAGGATATCAAGCCTGTTTCAAATCTTAAATTGAGGGTTGACGTTGGCCAATTAGGTAATGAACGGTCTTTAGGCTCATACCCTTATTTGTCTACATTGGGAGGAACCAGTTATTATCCGTTTAACGGCGTTACCAATCAGGGCTATACTATTAACGTTATTGGTAATCCAAAAATCCATTGGGAAGTTACTACGCAGGAAGACGTTGGTTTAGACCTTGGGCTGTTTAATAGCGCCTTGCAAATAACCGCCGATTATTATATAAAAAACACTAACAACGTGTTGCTGCCTTACCCGATGCCAAGCAGTGCCGGACAAGCACAGGTGCCGTTTATTAATGCAGGCAAAGTGCGTGATCAGGGCTTTGAGCTGGATATTAACTACCGCACCAAAATCAACAGCGATTGGAACATTGGCATTAACGGAAACCTGGCTACAGAAAAAAATACAGTTGTGTCTTTAGCTGATGCTCCTGTTATTATTGCCGGCCGTATTGATAACAACATTTTTGCAACGCGTACAGCCGTTGGCCATCCTATTGGCTCCTTCTATCTGCTGCAACAGGAAGGCGTCTTCCAAAACGCTCAGCAAGTGTTTACGCATGCTTATCAGGGGCCGGGTATTCGTCCGGGCGACGTGATGTATAAAGACGTTAATGGCGACGGTGTTATTAACCAGGATGATCGCGTATTTGCCGGAAGTGCTATTCCTAAGCTAACCTACGGCCTGACGGCTACTGTTGGCTACAAAAACTTCGATCTGAGCGTATTCTTCCAGGGCGTGTATGGCAATAAACTATATGACCAGGTGAATACCGAGTTGGAAGGCTTTTATCGTCCGTTCAATATAACTGAGGAAACCGCTACCAAAAGCTGGAGTGGCCCCGGCACAAGCAATAGTATGCCGCTGTTATCATGGTCTGATGCGGTTAACAACAAACAAGCATCAACTCGCTTTTTAGAAAGTGGCTCGTACCTGAAGCTCAAGAATGTGCAATTAGGGTACAAGCTAGGCAAAAACGCTTTGAGAACGTTGGGATTATCCTCTGTAAGGATATTTGTAAGCGGGCAAAACCTGCTCACTTTCACCAAGTATAAGGGCCTTGATCCGGAGCAGTACACCAATGATAATAATTTAGGTGACGGCGTGAAAGCGGTAGGTATTGATTGGGGTACTTACCCATCAGCACGCATACTAACGGCCGGTATTAACGCTAATTTCTAACTTTTTAATTACAGAAAAGATGAAAGCAAAACACAACTTCTATATATTTCTGGCGGCCACCCTGTTTTTTGCAACTACAGGATGTAAAAAGATCCTTGATCAGCCGATCAGGGGCCAGTATACAAACACTGATTTTTTTACCAATGATGCTAATACCGTTCTTGCGGTAAATGCTGCTTATACCTCATTAACGTTTACCGATGCAGCTTCAAATGCGATATGGGTTCTAGGCGATGTGGCTTCTGACGACGCAATAAAAGGTGGCAGTGCAGGCGATCAAGGCGATTTCCAACTGGTGAACGATTTTAATATTAATCCGTCTAATTCGGCTGTTGAAGCGGTATGGAAAAGATATTTCCAGGGCGTATTTACCTGCAATGTGGTTACTGACGGGCTGGCAGGAAACACGCCGGGCATATCCGCAACGGTGAAAGCCCAGGCCCTGGCGCAAGCCAAGTTTTTAAGAGCTTATTACTACTTTGTATTGACCAATTGCTATGGCAATATCCCTCTACACTTGAAAGTAGAAACGCCGGCCGAAGCGCAAAAGCCAGTATCGACACAAGCAGCAATTTACGCGCAAATTGAAAAAGATTGCACCGAAGCGGCAGCAGATTTGCCGCCAAGCTGGGGGGGCGCTGACAACGGCAGAGCTACCAAAGGCGCCGCGTTGGCCCTCTTAGCTAAAACTTATTTGTTTGAGCAAAAATGGGCACTAGCAGCCTCTACTGCTAAAGCTGTGGATGACCTGCATGTTTACGATCTGTTACCTGTTTTTGCGGATAATTTCCGCGCTGCTACAAAAAACAACATTGAAGCCGTATTTACCGTTTGGCACCAATCTGGCTTAACACCTTTTCAAGGTAACAATTTAAACGTTTGGTTTGCACCGCGCTCCATTAATGGCTATGGGTTCTTTTATCCGACGCAAAGCCTGGTAGACAATTTCGAAAAATCGCCGGGTGGGGTTGACGACCCTCGTCTGGATTATACCGTGGCACGTGCTGGCCACCCTTATTTTGACAGCGCTTTTGACCCAGCCTGGACAACTACCGGCTATCTGAGCAAAAAAGAGGTACAGCCATTGTCAGAAATACCAACAACCATTAAAGGCGATGGCAACCTGAACTATCCGGCCATCCGTTTCGCAGATGTGCTGTTGATCGAAGCTGAAGCTTTAAATGAATCCGGTAACAGCTCAGCAGCCTTGGCGCCGCTTAACCGGGTAAGAAAACGCGCAAGAGAAAGTTATTTATATGATAACACATTGCCGGGCTTCGGTGCAGTACCTCCGGGTTTATTGCCGGATATCACCGCGACAGATCAGGGCCAATTGCGGGATATTATCCGCAGGGAAAGACGCTCAGAACTTGCACTTGAGTTTCATCGCTTTTTTGACATTATACGCTACGGTTCTGCTTATGCCAATGCGGCGTTATCTGATGTGCCATTGTTTAACTACAATGCCAACAAGTTTTTCCCAATTCCGCAAAGCGAAAGAGATAGTAATCCAAAATTAGGTTTATAAACACGTTTTAAAAAGAAAGCAAATGAAACGACTAACCAAATTGGTGACAGCTGTCGCGCTATTGGCAGCTGTGATAATATTGATCCAGTCTTGTAAAAAGAACGAGGACACACGCGATACTAATTCTAACAAAACTAAACTAACCTTACAAATAGATTCTGCAAATACCTTGTACAACAGTGCTACAGAGGGCAAACAAGCGGGGCAATATGCTATAGGGTCAAAAGCTACATTGAAAACGGCTATAGAGATGGCTGTGCAGATTAAATCCGGCGCATTTACACAGCAGGAAGTGAATAATGCAACGTCCAACCTTATCCGGGCCGAAAATGATTTTAAAAACAAACAGATACAGGATGTTTCGCCGGATAACCTGGTGGCCTTCTGGAAATTTGACGGCGATGCTACTGACGCCTCAGGCAACGGCCATAACGGGGTTTTAAAATCTAATTACATAGGTGCATCGACTACTGCTGCGGTGGATGGGGCCACGCTACCCGTACTTACTACTGACAGGTACGGAACTGCAAATCATGCATACGCCTTTAACAATGGCGCCTATGTTGAAGTGCCTTATGATAATACACTATATCCAAACAGCTTTTCTATCAGTGTATGGGTAAAACCTTCAGTCGCTAGTAATGGGAACTATATTTTTTCGGTCGACCATTATTTTGGCTATAAGTTCCAGCTGCAGGGTAATAACTTTCCGTTCCTGACGGTGTCTACCAATACAGGTATACACGACGTAGACGATAATCCCGGAGCAGTACAGCTAAATACCTGGAGCCAGTTGGTAGTTACTTTTACTACCGGTACCATTAACTTCTATATTAACGGAAAATTGACCAAGAACGTGGCTACTACGGGTAGTTTAATTCCTCCGAAAAGCATAGTAAACGTTTGTATTGGTAATGAGCTGCCAAAATCAGTTTATACCTTTACAGATACCAGCGATCCTAACTATTTCTGGGGAGCCAGCTACTTCCAGGGATCGTTGGATGACATCCGGTTGTACAATAAAGTGCTGAGCGACGCCGAGGTTAATTCGCTGTACATAATGGAGCAACCTTGAAACATTGATTAGTTTTATATAGCGAATATAGCGTGCCATAAAAAGCCGCTATATTCACTTTGTTTAAACCATTTTAAGTATGAGAAAAAACTGGACAACGATAAGGGTAGCCGCTCTGCTGTTACTGTCCTTAAATTGTTTTGCGCAAAAAACCGAAAACCGTCTACCAGATTGGGCCCTGGGCGGCTTTGTCCGCTCGGAAGCTATCGACCCAATCATATCGCCAAATAAAAATTCACGATTCCTCGACCCCGTTAGCAAAAAGCAAGTAGCCTGGGAAGCTAATGATACTTTTAACCCGGGAGCTGCTATAAAAAACGGCAAGATAGTAGTATTGTATCGGGCTGAGGATTTATATGGCATTGGTATTGGTTTCCGCACCTCAAGACTAGGTTATGCTGAAAGTGCCGACGGTATACATTATACCCGTCGCCCAAAACCTGTACTATACCCGGCTAACGACGTCGCAAAAAAATATGAGTGGCCCGGCGGCTGCGAGGACCCGCGGGTAGCCGTAACAGCTAATGGCACTTACGTTGTTTTTTATACTGAATGGAATCGCGATGTCCCTCGCCTGGGCGTGGCCCATTCGCGCGACCTGATCCATTGGAAAAAATACGGCCCTATCTTTAGAAAAGCCTATAACGGCAAATTTTTTAATATCGCCAGCAAATCTGCGTCTATATTAACCCAGGTGGTTAATGGTAAGCAGATCATTATTAAAACCCATGGCAAATACTGGCTGTATTGGGGCGAGCATCATGTTTACGCAGCAACCTCGACCGATCTGATCAATTGGAGCCCCCTGGTGGATGCCAATGGCGAACTGGAAGAACTGATGTCGCCAAGAGAGGGTTATTTCGATAGTGACTTAACCGAATGTGGTCCGCCGGCATTGATGACCGACAAGGGCATCATACTATTCTATAACGGCAAGAACAAAGGCGGCGCAGGTCGCGATACCCGCTTCAATGCCAATTCATACTGTGCTGGGCAGGCGCTGTTTAATCGTGATGATCCGTCAAAAAACATAACACGTCTCGACCTGCCGTTTCTGCGCCCAATGAAGCCTTTTGAAAAAAGCGGGCAGTATGTAAACGGCACCGTATTTATTGAAGGCATGGCTTACTTTAAAAAGAAATGGTATCTGTACTATGGCTGCGCCGACTCAAGAGTAGCTGTAGCAGTTTATGACCCGGCGCATCCGGCACCACCAGATCCGGCGACTGATAATTGATATCATCGTTGTAATTTTAATAAATTAAAGAGGCCGTTCAGTTGAAGTGAACCCCAAAAGTTAGACAAAAACTTTTGGGGTTACTTTTATGTCAAAACACACATTTGAAGAGAAACTTGATGTAGTTTTTCAAGTAAGAAAGGGAAAGCCGATTCTGCGGATATCCCG
>NZ_BAABCV010000011.1:0-168553 GCF_039539265.1 Mucilaginibacter panaciglaebae | reverse complement strand
TCTACCTGTTGCACAACCTGCAACTTAAAGGCAAGACTGTAATCGCGCTGACTGCGCCTGATAACTCGTTTTAAGTGTTTCTTCATAATAAGTCAACTTGGATGTCAACTTATTTCAGGACGGGACAGGGGCATAAAAAAAGGCAGCTAAATTTTTAGCTGCCTTTTTTTATGGAAAATTACTGTGCTTATTGTGCGGTAATCATAGTTGATGGCAGAACTGTTGGATTAACATCGGGTGTTCCCCAGCGATTGTTGTTCCATCCGTTAATTGTGCCGCAGTTGCCGCCATTCCAGCTTGAATTCTGATATCCGCCAGCGGCTGTAAAGTTTACCTGGTTATTACTGATAGTTATAATTGAACATCCCGCGCTTGATTCGTATTGGTTCCAGGCAAATATACCCACGTTAGTATACCATGCTTGTGCGCCGTAAATTTGATTGTTAACAATTGACATTTGTGTTCCTGAAGCTATTGCTATTCCGTATTGACCCGGGTTAATCAAAACGTTATCAGATGCAGTTTGGTAAGTGCCGCCATCATCGCCTAAGGCAATACCGCCGCCGCTTTTGCTTGGGCCACCACCGCGTATCCAATTGGCTTGGATCATAATTGGGTTTCCGGATACACCATTACTGCGATAAATGTTAATGGCATCCTCGGGATTGCTTTGGCCCATAACGTTCTCAAATCTGTTACCCAAAATTTTATTTCCGGGGCCATAACAATTGTTAAATTGAACAAACTGGCCGCGCGGTGCAGGGCCCCTCATGTTTAACATCTGGTTGCTGGCTACATATACACCAGTACTGGTTGATGCATAAACACCGGTTGAAACGTTATTGATGTAACAAAAATCTATGGTTACGTTGGTGCATTTAAACAAATAAATACCAACTGCGTCAACGTTTGTTCCGTTAACTAAACGGCATAAGGTAATATGCACATTAATAGCATTACTTATGCTTATAGCTGGTCCGGAACCGGCTGTTATTGATAATCCACTAATGGTAATGTTGTTAACACCATCATATTTAACAGGACCGCTTGGAGTATAAGTTGCGGAAGCAAATGTATTAGTATTAAGTGTTGCTGCAGAAGGAACTGTAAGGCCGGTTGTTGCAGCAGTTGCTCCGGTTATGCTCATGCTCTTGGTCGAGGTACCGGCGGTGTTAGATGCTGTAGCAGGAGGGGTTATTGATTCTTTAGTACATGATGAGGTAGAAAACACAAGCATTACAGACAAAAGTAGTATACATGACAAGCTTAAGTTTTTTACAAGTGGAGATTTTTTTAACTTCATTTCAGTGGTTTAATTTAATGGTTTGTTGTACAGTTATCACGATCCTGTGTACGGATTAAAATGCGTTTTTAAAATGTTTTTATTGTGCGACCAAAATATTTTCTCAAAAAAATATTTTTTTTAATTAAAATTTCTCTTTGGTTATTTTAATTATTTATAGGTTTTAAAACCATATTTTTAACGAAAGTATAAAAAAGCGACTATATATTAACTAAAAATAAAAATATATTTTTTCTTTGCCTCTGTAAAAAATCAGTTTGGTATGGTTTTTATATATGAAATCGCGTTTTTTGGCACGCCTGTGCCAATTTTACTGTACAATATATTAGTCAGTAACTTTGTTACAATTTTCTTCATAATTAAGAAATCTATCCGCAGCAGAGCGCCTAACTAAAGGAGAACTTTTAAATATTAAAAATTTGAAGATTATGATGTGATCCGGCTATTGTAATTTAACCAGATTAATAACTTGATAGCTGTATATTTTCAATAAATAAAATGCAAATAAGAGGATTGTATTTGGAATAACGACAGCCGGGGGTTGGCTTTAATAAAGTTATACCAAATTAATGCAGGAGAATTTACCTGATAATGGTAACATAGCCGGATAATAGTTTATTGATATTTTTTAAATCAATAACATAATAGTATACACCAGCCGGAAGTGCAGAGCCGTGGAAAGTTCCATCCCAGGGCGTGCCGTAGCTATTTGCATAAAATACATTTTGTCCAAAACGGTTGTATACGCTAACAGTGCAATCTTTATATGAATCAAGGAATGTTATGTGCCAGGTGTCGTTTATACTGTCGCCATTAGGGGTGAAAGCGTTGGGCACTGTATAAGATTTTATAACTACTAATGTTCCCGGTACATAAGTAATAGTGTAATCGGGACTTAAAGCACCGGATACTGTTATTGGGTAACTACCAGGTGTTGATATGTCTGTGGCGGTGGTGGATATAACAGGCAAGGTGGTCAATTGCTTAGGAGTATCACCATTTACCAATCCATTATAGGTGGCTGTTAATATCGGGTTTGGTTCGCCGTACTGTTTAATTTCATCATCGGCAATAATTGTTAGCGGCGCCGGAGCCACGATTATATTCCCCGGGGCATAAGTAATACTATAATTGAAAGGGTTGAAAGTTCCGCCTGTCGCGCCCGCTACAGTTACACAACCGCGGCAAGTACCAACATGCGCACTTGCGGCACCCGCTGTTCCGTAACCAACTGATACACTACTGATAGACTCGCCATTTTGCAAACCGGTGGATGTAAAGGTGGTAGATCCCGGTCCGCCTTGTAGTACAGCGCCATACGTTTTAGTAACATCATTAGCGGTAATGGTTAACGCGGCCGGCACCACCTTAATTCTTCCCGGCACATAGGTAATAGCATAATTATGATTTGTAAAAGTCCCTCCTGTTGCTGCAGCTATTGTCACGCAGTCAATATATGTTCCGGACGCATCGGTGGCTGCTGATCCTGTGCCATAGCCAATGGTTACAGTACCTACTGTCTCCCCATTTTGCAATCCAACTGTTGTAAACGCGGTAGAACCAGACCCTGCTGTAAGATTACTTCCATAAGTTTTGGTAACATCATCAGCTGTAATAATCAATGGTGCCGGATTTACAATAATATCTGCTCCCGCGTATGTTATATTATAATTGTTAGCCAAAAAAGTCCCCCCGGTGGCATTAGCAATCGCTACACACGATAAATAGGTTCCAACAGCGTCTGTTGGTTGCGCGCCGGTGCCATATCCTATTGTTGCGCTGCCGATAGTTTCTCCGTTTTGCAAACCAGTTGCTACGAAAGCTTTCGCCCCTGCGCTGCCGGCTAAAGTAGCCCCATACAATTTGCTAACATTGCTTGCAGTCACAGTTAAAGGGGCCCTGTCTACCCTACTGTTTGAAATAGCTACATTCACATTAGCTGCCCCTGTGCTTGTTAACACAATATCCCCCCCGTAGTTTCCGGCTGGCGTTGTTGCAGCTAATCTGATATAAATAGTAGTATTTGGAATATTACCAGCGCTACCAACAGTTAGTGTACTTGAAAATGTTGTTTTATCTGTACTTACCTCAAACCCGGAGGGCGGATTAACTTGTATTCCAGCCTGCATATTACTACCAGATATGGTAAAACTGGTCATTGCTGATGCCGCGCCATATGTAGTAGTTATAGAACTGGGCGCTCCATTTTCGTTGATCACAGGTGTTGCATAAGCAACATAAACGATATTTTTTGAGGTAGAAGATATTTGCCCTGATTTGAAAAATACCGGCTTGAGTTTGTGTTCTTTAGCTGGTAATCTACCCGCGGCCGCTTCGCTCATGTTAGGAAATATCACTAAAATAGCTATGGTGGTTATAAGTTGGAATAAATGTTTTGTCATATCCATGCCAGTAGTACAAGGATAACATCCCTAAAATAAAAAAGTTTATGCTGAGGTTGGCAACGATTAAAAACAAATTTATTGCCCCATTTATAATACAATAGGCCACTGAGCGTTAAATATGAAGCTAATTGCTTGATCATTCAGGAATATTTCCTTTAACTCCAATTTAATTTTGCTAAACCGATGGTTGGTTACGATATTTTTTTAAAGTTTTTTTAAAAAAATTATTTTAGATTTGATAGTATATTTAATTAACAGCTATTAAACAGATACACTCTCTGGATGAGTGATAGACATACAATGTTTGAAATTGGTAAAAAGATAAAAGCACTTCGTCAACAACGGGGCTGGTCTCAAAGTGATATCGCTGAATTATTGAACATTTCAGTACCGGCATTTTCTAAAATAGAATCAGATATTACAGATTTGAATATCTCCAGGTTAAAACAAATTGCCGATGTTTTTAACGTTCCTATAGTTGATTTGATTTCAGACCAAGCTAATCCAAGTCAAACTTTGCTGGACGAACTACAAGAGTCAAAGAATACGATAGCTGCCCAGGCTTTAAAGATTAGCCACTTACAAGAATACATTATTACACTTTATGAACAATTACATAAACATACACAAGATGTAATTAGCAGTTAATTACATCTTGTGTATGTTTTTTTATCAATAAGCATTCTTGTCGCCTTTAAAAGTAGCCGAAAGAGTTTGCAGCACTATTTGCATATCAAGCCAAAAATTCCAGTTTTCAATATACCAAAGGTCGTGTTCAACCCTTTTAATTAACTGCTCATCAACTTTGATCTCGCCGCGGTAACCGTTTACCTGAGCCCAACCGGTAAGACCCGGTTTAATAGAGTGACGTAGCATGTAACTACCATGCAGGCGAGAGTAATCTTCGGTGTGTTTTAACATATGTGGCCTTGATCCAACTACCGACATATCACCTGCGAGTACGTTAAAAAACTGTGGTAACTCATCAAGGTTTGTACGCCTTAAAAACTTCCCGATTTTTGTATATCTTGAGTCGTTTTGAGTTACCTGCATAGTATCTGCCATATCATTAACCTTTAAACTTCTAAATTTCAGGCATAAAAATGGTCGATTGTTCTTACCTGTACGGAATTGTTTAAAGAATACCGGGCCATCAGACTCCATCTTAATTAGTATCGCAATAATTGGTATAAGCCATGATAAAATAAAAACTATTACCAAAGAGCTGAAAACAACGTCAAAAATACGTTTCTGAAGTTGGCCTGAGATGTCGGCCAAGGGTTCAGGCTTAAGTGAAACAATAGGCAAATTACCGTCAAATTCAAAAGTGTATTTATATTTTGAATTGTTCCTGAATTGAGGAACAAATTTGAATTTTATAAAATTATTCTGTGCCTCGTCAGCTAATTGATATAGTTCAGGCATGTGATCTGGCGATATCACTGAATATATTTCTGAAATGTTATTATTTTTTGCATACGCCAGGCAATCATCTATATTGCCCAATAGCGGATATTTGCTATTAAACCCGTTTTCGGTATCATTGAAAAAACCTTTGATCTCGTAAAATATCTGTTTTTCCTCTAATTGTTCAATTAATGGTAGTGCACGCTGCACCTGCCCTATTACAACTACCCGTTTCCTGAAAACGCCTGTCCTGTCAATAAACTTAACTATACCTACCATCCCCACCCTGCTTAAAATCAGGAAAACACCGAACCATAGCACATCGTATACGATAAAGCTCATTGTGTCAGCAAAAAAATTCAGATCAAAGAAGAACCACGTTATAAGTGCAAAAAACACATAGGTTATTGTTGTTTGTTTAAGTAAGTCATATACTTTGTATATTTTATCATATTTATATATCCCGGCAACATGAGAACAGATAAGCCAAGCCATGTTGTTAAATACAATTAACAACGTATAAAAATGGGCCTGACTATTTACAATAAATCCAATATTGGTTATTAACAGAAAATGGATAATATTAAAAACAAGAAGATCGGGAAATAAAAAAGAAAACTTAGTTGAGTTGTGTTTCGGTTTCATATCGGAATAATTTAAGCAGCGTTGAATTTATCGTTTCTTAGTGAAGGTATTGTGATAACTGAGGGATTAGGACGTAAAGTGGCGGTAGACGCAGTATTATCGGTCTTGAATTTTTGTTGAACTAACTTGTAAGCGAAGACCGGCCCATAAACCATATATCTTTTATATAGCCTCCTTGGTTCAGCTACCATGCGGCCCATCCATTCCAGGCCAAGGTTAATCCAAACTTTATTTGGCCGTTTAACAGTGCCCGCGTAAAAATCAAAGACAGCCCCTATGGAGCAAATATATTTTGCGTTCAATAAGGCTTTGTTAGCAATAGCCCATTTCTCTTGCTTTGGGGCAGTCATCCCAACAAATAATACATCAGGATTTACTTCATTCACTCTGTCAATCATTTCCTGATTTTCTTCAGGTGTGAATTCTTTTTTAAATGGTGGTGAGTAAAAATGGCCTTTTATATTTGGATACTCCTTCTTTAGCCTTTTTTCAATTTTTTCAAGTGTAGCTGTTGATGACCCAAGGTAAAAGCAAGTTCCACCCTTAACATTCAGATCTTTTAATAAATGGTCATGTAGATCTGCGCCTGAAACCTTTTTAATCAGAGAGCCTTTCAGAAATTTCGCAGCGGCGACAATACCTACGCCGTCCGGCAACAAAATATCCGAATTTTTTAAAGCCTCTTTAAAATGGTTGTCATGTTCGGCCATGCAGTACGAATACTGATTAATCGTATTTATAACGGTCCGGTAATTTGTGGGTAGTTTTTCGAGGGTGTCTGCAAATATTTCGTATCCCAGGCAATTGCAAGTACTAGTGAACATTTCTGTAATTTTTTAGTGAGCTTAGTTAACTACAGAGTAATTTTTGGTAATAATTATTTCTATTTTTCTTGCGTTTAATTTAAAAATACACATTTTCCTCACACACTTAATCAAAACATTAAATTAAAATCAATTTGGGTAATTTTGTTTAATTATTATTTAATTATACTCCATCTTACCGTAGCAATTACAATAAACACGCCAAAATTTAACGCAAACGCTTTTTTATATAAATAATTATAATCAAAGGGTATTAAACTTAAATAAAAAGAAATTATTAACCAATGAATTACCTAAAAGAGCAAACACCGCATACTATAACAGACAGCAGAATACTACTGTGGGGTAATTTTGTATAGTTTTTAGTTAATTATTTTTCCAAAAATAGACACTCACATTTCATAGTATATTATTTGGAACCTGATAAAAATAAGTGAGCAGTTAAAGGAAGCGAGTATTGCAACTCAATAAGTTTAATTGATTGGCAATACGAAGAGATTACCAATATATCTAACAATGATTTCTGTTATTTAGGTCGGCGTGTGCTTGAATTTACAAAAATTTATACATTTTTTAATTTTTGCGTACATACAGATTAGCAAAAATTTATACATTTTTATTTTTACTTACATAGGATTAGTTCTCAATTAGACTGCACGCTAATGCCAGTCATCTGGCGGGTCCATATAAAGCATAAAAGTTAACCACCCAAAAACTACAATTACGCTAAATACAATAATAGCGATAATAGTATGAAGCCATAAAGCCCAACCTATTATTATAAGCATTAAGGTTAATAATGCTGCTCTTCCTATTGCTTTTAACATACCACCAATATATTTAAAATATCAGCAAAATTAAAATGCGGGAAAAATCTTTTAAAAGATATTTTATCTTTTTGTCTTTGTTCGGCAGACTTTTTGTTTAAAGGTAAACGCATGTCTTTATTAACGACACTTATTGTGGTTATTAATACAGAAATGTAGGTTAAGGTTATGAAGGCATTACCAATATTGGTTATATCCCACTACCCGACGCTAAATAACAGATACTAAGATTTATAAAGAACATCTTAACAAAAATGGAAAACGTTGAAATTGTAAAGTGTTATTGTTTTAATCCATTATGCAAAAGTTCAATTTTTGCGCTGAATAAAAATATCACTATCTGGGAACCGCTTGAGCGGGTATTATCTGAGCCGATACACTGTAAAGATTGTCATACAGTTTTAATTTCGAAACCTGTCTTGGAGATTAAAATACAAGTAGATAACTGCCTTCTTTACAGACCTGCAGGAATGGAGCCAAGGGTGATTACTAAAGATCGTTTTTTTATGACTATTTAATATAATACCAGTATAATAATACCAGGACTAAAAAGTATTATTCTTGCACATTGTATTAATATCGTTTAAGCATAGGTATCTGTCCAAGGCTGTTAAGTATATATATCTTATTGAATAGTCGTTTTTTATACCACTCCTCCGCCCGGTTTATTTATGATAAATACCACCTTGGTTGCTACAATTAATACATACTACTATCCATATCAGCGCCATTGAAACGCCAGTAGTTAAATTTAACTATTGGTTACTTTATTTGCACCTTAAAAGAAAATATAAATTCAAACTTAGGTATAGGCTTAGTTACATATGGTAATATATTTTATCTTTTTTTTTTAGTCAGAGTGAAAACTAATTTCATTTAAAGTAGTTTCATTATAAAACAAATCAGCTATGAAAACTACTTTTTTACTTCCGATCTTCGCGGCTGTTGTCTTTTTTTCGTGTAAAAAAGACAACCTACCCCACACCAGCAATGATACTCAGTTAGATACATTGCAGGGAACTATATCAACTAATACCACATTAAGTGCTAACAAAAATTACTTTTTAAAGGGTAAAGTATTTGTTAAAAACAATGCCACACTTACTATACCCGCCGGTGTTACTGTTTTTGCACAGGTAAACGACCTTGCTGATAATAAAAGTGCATTGATAATTACACAAGGCTCAAAAATTAATATTGCCGGTACGGCCACTAATCCGGTTGTATTTACATCAGCAGCTACCAATAAAAAACAAGGAGATTGGGGTGCAATAATAATACTTGGGAATGCACCTACCAATGTAGGAACCGGCCATGTGGAAGGTTTATCGGTATCTAACGATACGCAATACGGCGGAACTGTGTCAACCGATAACTCGGGATCTATTAATTACCTGCGCATAGAATATAGCGGTGGTATAAATCCGCCGGCTGAGGACGAGTGGATTGTAGATAAGGCCAGCGGTTTGTGCCTGGCAGGTGTTGGGTCAGGGACGCACATTGACAATGTAATGGTGACACATTCAAACGATGATGGCTTTCAATTTGTTGGCGGTACAGTGAATGCAACGCATCTGATAGCTTTTAATAATGGTGACGATGATTTTGATTTCGACTTAGGCTATGAAGGAAATTTGCAATTCTTAATAGCTTACCGCACCCAGGCATCATCACAAGCATTGCGTGCTAACGGGGTTGAAAGTTATAATGATGAAGTACCAACTACCAATACACCGCTTACACGCCCCGTAATTTCTAACATGACAATCATTGGTCCTCAAGGAATCGAATCAGTCAAGACAAATATTAACCAGGGCGTTTACATGCGTAAAGGTACACGCCTGGCTTTTAGAAATTCAATCGTTGCTGAATATAGCCAGGGGGCTTTTATGGTTTGCCCAAGAACAAGACCAGTGATATTAAACAATGACTGGGCCGAATTCAGGTATAACTTAGTACAGTCTGATAGTGCGGATCGTACATTTTCATATGATACAAACACATCGGTAATTCCAGACCCTGAGTTAGCAGCATTTGAAACAAACAGCGTAAATAAAAATGTATTACTAATATCATCTGTCGATTTTAAGTTGACAAACCTCTATAATTCCGTACCTGATTTAACACCAGGCAGCGGATCCCCAGCCTTAACAGGCGCCGATTTTACAGGTGTAGATTTTTCTTCAGCCTTTTTTGTAAAAACAGCCTATCGTGGGGCTATTGGATCAACAAATTGGGCAGCATCAAGCAACTGGGCCACTTGGAAATAAACAATGCTCAATTAGCAACAACATAAAAAGGGATGCCCAAATGGGCATCCCTTTTTATGTTCAGGAAGTGGGTATCTACTTTGGAAAAAGCTTTGGTCAAACGAATACATGCTTTCCATTAGCCATTAGTAAGATTCAGTATTTCGAATCCCTTTTTTTTGACCATTATTGAGGGGGAATATCTGTTGATTTTCTTTATTATCTTCTTCCTTTTTAAACTCCAACTTACCAAACTTATAGCTCAGCGTAACCCCAAAGGAGCGATAAGGTGTTTGGCGGAGATTAGATTGTTCAAAATTAGCGCCATGCGTCGTGGTGGTTTGACTAACGTATTGGGCAAATGGGTTTGCCGCAGTTATCCCGATGCTTGCGTTTTTATTAAGGAATTGCTTACGCAATGCTATATTGTAAAATCCGAAACCGGGACGAGTGCCCTGTAGGTTCTTCTGACTGGAGTTATAATTACCAAATACTTCTGCCATTAAGTCGCCGGGAAACTTATAACTGGCATTGAGGTTTAGACGGTAAGCAAAACCAGTTACACTGGCTAAGCCAGGGGTACTATTTGTGCGCTCTCCTAACTGTACATTAGACCGGAAAACGAATTTCCCGGCAGGTACCGAACCAAACAAGTTCAATCCAACACCAGTCTGGGAGCCGATATTATACCGCTGAGTCAAGGTCACGTTTGTATAGTCAGTCCCTCCGATGTTAATTGATGGATAAAAGGTACTGAATGCCTGCATGTCATCAGTGTTGTAGCGGTAAAATGCTGAAGCCATGAAATTGCTGCCGTCCTGAAATGACTTATTATAAACGAGCTCATAATTATGGCCAATCTCCGGTTTCAAATTCGGGTTGCCTGTGCTGATATTATGAGGGTCGCTGATATTATAAAATGGATTAAGATCGCCATAATCGGGTCTTTCTATGCGGTACGAGTATGCAAATTTGATAGACTGTGACTTATCCAGCTTATGCGAAAGGACAAATGACGGGGCCCAGGTATTGTAACCGGGTATATTTGTGCCAGGGAAGTCTGCCCACGTAGCGGTACGCTCATACCGCATACCGGCTTTGCCATCAAAAAAATCAAGTAGTTTAAAAGTTCCTGATAAATAGACGGCGTAAACTTTTCTGCTATAGTTAAACCCATAAGTTTGCAATGGGTTATTTTCATAAGCGCCATTACCGAGCAAGGTATCAGTGATAATATTATTTTTAAGAGATTCGAGCGTAACCTTCGCACCGGTTTCTAGTTGAAAATTATCGCTAACCGGATCAGTGTAATCAACTGCGATTTCGGTTTCGTGGTCATGTCCTGGATTATTGCTAATAACGCCTTGGGACTGGTTGCCACTGGACAAGTAATTTTGCTCCTGTGTAGCGTAAGAACTGTGGGTTTCATAACTTGACGTATACAACACCTCTAATTCCTGTCCATCTTTTTTAAATGTCTTTTTATAGTCAAGACTCCAATCCGCAGAAGTCGAGCTGGAATTACTCACCGAATTTCGAAGGCTAAGCAGATTGCTGAATAACGCTCCTGCAGGCGATAGGGTTTGTTGTTGCTGATCAGTGCGTCCGTCGCCCCTATTGCTAAATCGATCCAAACCAACGGCGCCAATTATATTGTCGTGTTTACTTATATCCCACTGGAAGTTCAGCCCGCTCTCGTATCCCAGGCGTTTGTATCCGCCATATCCGTTTTGCAGTAATGTGGTAATGGTATCGCGGCTGTTATTATACGATCTCCGATTATTAGCGGTGTACATTCGCGTATTTAACTGTTCGTTGCCGCTGAAAAATAAGCCAGCACCGAAATTGTTCTTTTTAACATTCAAGTTAATCGAACCATTTTCCAGACGTGTGCCGGCAGACAAGTTAAAAGAACCATTCATACCCTGGACTTTGTTGTCTTTTAAAACAATGTTGATAATGCCACCAGTACCTGAGGCATCGTATTTCGCACCTGGGCTGGTAATTACTTCTATGCTTTTAATCTGACTCGCAGGTATAGATTGCAGTGCATCGGCCAAACTTGCACCAAATATACTGGAAGGCTTGCCGTTGATAAGAAAGCGAATTGCTGAGCTGCCTTGCAGTTCTACATTTCCGTCGATATCCACGCTTATCTGCGGTACTTTTTTGAGCACATCGATGGCTACACCGCCCTGCGCTGTCAGGTCATTGGCGGCATTGTACACCATTTTGTCGATTTTATTTTCAACAGTGGGAGCTGTAGAAACTACGGTTACCCCTTTTAGCGCGGTTTGCAAGGCTGCAAGTTTAATCAGACCCAATTTCGTATTTCCGCCTTTGACGTTAACATTTTCAATCGTGTCCTTTTTATATCCCAGGAAATCTATAGTTACACGATAAGCGCCATCCGGGATGTCATTAACGCTAAAATTGCCGTTTACGTCAGAGCTGATGCCGTTAAAAGGACTGTTGCTTCCCGGCTTAAAGACACTGATTGTCGCATAGTCCACCGGCGAGCCATTAGCGGCATCTGTCACTTTCCCGGTGATTTTTCCTTTAGCTGATTGCGCACTAGCCGTTCTTAAAAGACCAAGAAACAGGACTAGTAAACATAAATTTCGTAACATTCGCTTCATGCAGCAAAAATGTCGCCTAATTCTGGATAAAGTTTGGAAGCCACAAAAAATAATTAACAATTACGTTACATGGAAAATAGATCATAGTTGCCGCATTTGCTGGAGCTGCAAAACAACAAAGCCTGCAAATTGCAGGCTTTGTTTCTAGCTTGGATTAATCGTTTTCTTTTCCGGCTTTGACAAAGCTGCCTTTTTTGTCAAAAACAACTACTACGCCTTTAACTTCTGCCTCGAAGGTGATTTTGCCGGCAGCATCAACCACCCTGCCAGCTTCACTAACTTTTTTCCCAGAATAGTGGCTTTTCAAATAAGCAGTCGCTGCAGCAGGTAAAGCTGTGGCGCTGACCGCCTCTACCTGTTCTACAAAAGCCCCGGTTGGTGTGAATACGACGGACATATCCTCTCCTGATTTGCCACCCCAGTTAGCTTCGTAATTTCCTTTTTCTTTTTCCCAGGTCACATTTGCTGCTTGCGGATATTTACTTTTAAGAGCAGAAGCCACAGCTGAGGGAACCAAGCTGCTTTTAACTTTTTGTGCAAGGGCCGCAGTACTTATTAACATGGCTGCAGCCGTTGTGTAGACGAATGATCTTGTTTTCATAACATTAATTTTTTATACAATCATAAATGGCGATTTTGATTTTATTTAGGACAAAATCTATGTAAATCCTGAATTAATGAACTTTCATTTTAAACCAGTGATTTAGCATGAACGTCACAAAAGCAACCGGCACCTAATACCGCGCTGCCCAATACATTACCAAGATAATGCCGCAAGTAAAGCGTGGAATAGCCATTTTGGTGTTACGTAAGAATGATGGCATTATGATCTACCATTCTGAAACTGAGGCTCAGTGAGGTAGCGGTGTCGCAAGCCGTCGAGGCATCACCTGAGGGCAGGGATAATCCCTTTGTGATCTTTGCCGCCAAACAACTCCGGATGCGCGATAAATAATATCTTTCAGCGTTACTGCCCAGCGTAAAAACATAATCAGCATTTAATATACGATGCCAGAAACCGTCGCCACCAGAGGGTTAGCCATTAATTTGTTATAAAGACGGAAATTAATTTGTTGTGCTTTTGTTACAAAAGAAGCGAACAAAATAATTAAAATGGTAATGTATTTTTGAGTTCGCATCAGCGACTGACAAAGCTAAATCTGTGTTTTTTAGAACTATCTATGTAGAATTCATCATGTTAAGCAACAGCATTTGCACAAAATTTATACAGAATTAATGATGAGCTTTGAAACTATTGTGAAAATTCTTGTTATAGAAGACGAACCTGGTTTGCGTGATAGTATTCGGGACTATTTTGCAGAAAGCGGAAACATCTGCGAAACGGCTAGCGAGTACGAAACCGCTTTGCAAAAAATAAATGTGTACCGTTACGATTGTATCTTGCTTGACATTACCCTGCCGAATGGCAGTGGCCTGGATATTTTGGAAGCCCTAAAAGCGAACCATCATCCTGACGGTGTTTTAATTATTTCGGCGAAGAACTCGTTGGATGACCGTCTACGGGGACTGGATCTCGGGGCAGACGATTACCTTACTAAACCCTTTCATTTGTCGGAATTAAAAGCGCGGGTAATGGCAATTGTGCGCAGAAAGTCTTTTAATGGTAACAGGGAGATCATTTTTCGTGAAATTACTATTGATCTGCTGGCTAAGCAGGTAAACGTCTTTGGAGTCTCGATCAAACTGACTAAAAAGGAATATGCACTACTTCTGTACTTTGTGGCCAATAAAGGTAAGGTCATTTCTAAAAACGCTATTGCTGAACATTTGTGGGGTGATGAGATAGATATTTCTGATAACTTTGATTTTATATACTCGCATATTAAAAACCTTCGCAAAAAACTAATAGAAGCCGGCAGCGGAGATTATATTCAATCCACCTATGGCATGGGTTATAAATTTCGTGACCATTGAAATTACTTGATCGCTATAACAGCCTAAGCTTACTCACTACCATCCTGGTTATCGTCGTAACCGGCGTTATCTATTATTTTTCGATCAGCTATATTTTAACAGGGCAAGTTGACAAAGACCTTGAGGTGGAGGAAAATGAAATCTTTGAGTATGTAAAGCTGAACCATGCCCTGCCTCAAGTGTTTAAGTCAGACGACCTGATCATTCATTTTACGCCAATTGGAGGCCACGGGGTTACACGACGATTTTCAGATTGCCGTTTTTTTGATGCTCATGAACGCGATGAAGAATCTGGCCGAACGCTGACCAGTTCAGTAATGGTGGGACAGCAGCTTTACCGCATAGAAATTACCGAGTCGAAGGTTGAGACTGAAGATCTGATACGGATGATTTTTTTCATAACGCTGGGAATCGTTTTCGTTTTGCTGACTGTCCTGCTACTGATTAACAGATTGGTTATGAGAAGGCTTTGGCAGCCGTTTTATCGGATTCTTAAAGCCATCAAGCTTTTCAACCTGGCCGACCGAAATGGCATAGACCCGGTAAATAGTCATATTGATGAATTTCGCGATCTTAACCTGGAGGTAACAGCTATGTCTCAACGGGTACTTCAGGATTATAGATCTCTGAAAGCATTTGTTGAAAACGCTGCACACGAACTTATGACGCCATTGGCTGTAATTAACTCCAAGTTAGACACACTAATGCAGGTTGGTGAAATGAACGATAAGCAAGGACTGCTTATCAGCGAGGTTTATCATACTGTAGGAAAGCTAAAGAAGTTAAATCGGTCAATGCTCATGTTATCCAGGATTGAAAATAAGCTGATTGCAGAACGCGAAGAAATTGACCTATGCCAATTTATACAAGACATGGTCAATGAGTTTCAGGAACTACTTGCTGACCGCGGGATTGTCATTTCGGAAGGTTTAAAGCCTTGCCGTATTAAAATCAACCGCGATCTATTGATGATTATCCTAAATAACCTGATGGGGAATGCCATTCAACATAATTGCAAACAAGGTAAAATAGTTATTCAACTGGATCAGCAAGGTTTTAGTTTCTGCAATACCGGTGCTCCTGTACCGCTCAATGAAAAGCAAATACTACAACGATTTTATAAATCGCCGGAATCTGAAGGCAGCGGCCTGGGCCTAACACTGATTAAAGAAATCTGTGATAGTTACGGTTTTTCCTTTCGGTATGCCTTTCGAAACAATATGCATTGCTTCGATATATCCGGTATATAAAAAGGCCTGTTGAAATAAGTATTAATCAAGCCTTGTCCGAAAGTGATTATCAATGAAGGATCAAAAATCCGGGCTAAAGCTTAATTTAACGCTATAAGAAGATATACCCGGATGATCGAGGTAATTCAATCTTTTGATTAGGTCGATCCTAAGGAATTTAAAGATATTACCAATACCGGCACCAACTTCTGTATAAGGTGTATGGCCTAAGGCATAGGTACCATAGGCTCCATTTGATGCAGCTGGAAAACGATACAAACCGGATGTTTTTGCGGGATTGTTTTCATCGCGCAGTCCCCCATACAAAAACTTAAAGGATAGATATTCCCGCCATTTCAGATGATTGATCAATGGAACCTTATTCAGAAAGAATCCATTAAAACTTTGGGTGAAATTTAAGCCCATATAATGATCGCTAACAAATTCAAGATAATACATTTTATTATAGGCATCCGCTTTGTAAGCGACAGATTGATTAGCCGGGCTGATATTCAATAAAGGGAAGGGTACCCTACCAGCAATCAGGCTGCCTGTTAAGGTAACATCTCCGTACCCCAATTGTGACATATAAAATCGCTTGTAAATACTGGCATCAAACCGGGTATATTGGTAGTCGCCCCTAAGTCTGCCGTTTAGTGCCTGGGTAATTTGCAAATTGTATATCGGGTATTTACTATGAATAGTATGCCGGTCGCGGGTGCCCTGAATGATCTGCTCATGTGCAACATACCGTAGGGCCAATGTGAGTTCATTGGTGGTTAGGGCAGGCACCAAGCTATTGGCCAGATCATTTCTTTGAAAAAGCAAGGTGCCGGCGGGCCGTTGATTCCAGTTCCGAAAGCCCAGGTTATAAGAGAAATGATTATCGAATTCCTTTACATAAGCCAATGAATAGATACGGTCATAAAGCCAGTAATTGGTTGAACCACTTTGAAATGAGTTGAGTGCAGCTTGTGAACTGTTGGCTGCAAAGCTTTGCCCCGGAATGTCCACATCATAAAGGTAGCCAACCTTAAAATAATGATTAGGATAGCGGTAATAAGGTGTTTTGTTTAAAGAGAAGTAAGTATTAAGTTCATACATAAATTGTTTATCTCTCGTGCCATAACCTAAAGAACCGTCAAGGTAAATAGTTTGGTTGAATTTAGGTGTCGTTCTTCCGCCCAGTTGAAAACGGGCGCCTTCCTGGGTATTATGCGAAAAAAGAGAACCCACCGGACCCGCCTGTATAGGTCCGAGGTCCGCAAAATCGCCAGTGATGGTAGCCGCTATCCAGGTAGCCGTCTTAAACGAGCGCATATTCTGAAGCCGGTTAATGCGTGCATAAGTACCCGCCTCTCGGGCGGTTAGGGTATCTGTACGATGTCTGGTCCAATAGCCGGTATCGGCTTTACTGAAATTAACAGCGGTTTGAATGCTTTTGCCCCGATAAAAGCTTTCAGGTTGTGGTGTGTTCAGCACATAATTGGAGTAGATCACCGTTCGCTCACCGAATACACTCATCCCTTTATCTCTTATTAAACTAAAGTCGGCGGCTACGTTACTTTTAGTTAGGTAATAACGACCATCAGCATGTGGCTGAAAATCCAATGTAACCTTCAGGCTGCGCATAAAATTAATATTGATCTGTTTATTTACATTCAGTTCGCAAGACTGTACTGCATAACGTCCGTCCAGCGTTACCAATAGCCTGCCTTCAAATAAAAGATCGCCTTTATTACGTGGTGTAAAGCTAAGCGCTATCAGCTTGCCATGGTCTGTTTGCAATGTATCTGTTATAAAAAATTTATAATAGTTGGGCGCATGGTCAGCAATAGGACTTAAAAACTGATTGACGATAATGAAGATATTGTTATCATAAATATCAATGTGATTTCCATAAAGCCGGTTCAGGTAGATATCTATACCTGCGGTATCGACAAATTTTATGATATTGATACTCTTTTCGGCCTGGAGTATTTGTATAGTCTTTTCGGGGGTTTTTCGATAGAAATACCTGGATAGCTTTTCGCTCAAGTACCCGGGGAGAGAAGTTTGTTTTTGATTGTTAATTATAGTGGTCGTATCCAGCATGAATTGGTATTTCCTAAAAAATTTACTGTTGATCAATTTCTTCGAAAGATTAAACAATGACAAACCAATACGTTCATATTCATTGTATTGAACATAATCAGCGCTTTCCATCCGGTTTTGCGCTTTATGATCGATTACCTGCTGGATCAACTCGACCGCTGGATTGCCCTTATTGCTATATTTCACATGCTTTCCTGAAACAATATTCACCTCACTTAGCTGTGTTTTGCTGGTTATTAGTTTAACTGAAACTTTATTAACCTGACCGGGGAGGATAGCTTTCGATACCGGTTTATAACCTACAAAACTAAAAGAAACTTGTTTGAATGCCCCGGCAGCGCTTAAGGAAAATTGCCCCGATTTATCAGTAGTGGTGCCATGGCTGCTACCTGGAAAACCGACATTGATATATTGTAAAGGTTGACCGGAAATCTGGTCGGTAACTTTACCGGTAACTGTTGTTCTGACGACGCCCTCCGGCAAAGTTTGCGCGGCCGCTAACTGTGAAAATAATAACAGGCATAGCCAGGTTATATTCATCAGCGAAATCAACCGATGTTTATATTTACAAAAATTAATAGTAATGGCTAGATGATAAATAATAAATAACATATTTATTTATTAACCATCTATTATTATTTAAGTTTATAATAATCAACGGAATGTTATGTTGCTATTTATTAATGAACTATAGCCGACTAATGCCATGGTGGCAGACTTTTTTCAAAACAGGGTTGAAAAGAAAAAGGTTGCCTGAGAGCAACCCTTTTCTTTTTTAGTCCTTTGTAACTAAAAGACTGAGCAGCCTTTCATTGATCATTTTGAGTTGTTAAATAAATGTAATTTTAGTCCTAACTCAAAAGAACCGGTGGTATAGTTGCTTAAGCTACCTGTTTCAAAATCATAGTTAAAAAAAAGTGCGTAGGCGCGCTGATCAAGACCGATACCTACGCCCACACTCTCGCTGGTATGATAAACGCCTTGCAGGAATATCCCATTATTATTCATAGCAAAGTTGAAACCAGCATCGACTATGTCTTTATAACCTTTTACTTTACGGTAGGCGACCAATGGGCTCAACGTCATACTGTTCACCGCTGTAGTAATATCGAATTTATAACTAACAAGGGTAATAAAAAGCAAACGATCGGCATCAAAACGTTGATCTGATTCCTTAAAAAATATTGTTTTCAAATTAGGCAAGCCGCCACTGACTGTTAACCGTTCACCTGTATAAGCCGCGCCAAAGTCACCATCCACATAAGCTTTTAGCTGATTATACTGCGCAATTTGCGCATCAGTCAGGTCCCCATTAACTTTGTTATAATCCACACGAGCGTCATTTACACCCAATGATAAACCAAAACTTAACTTATCATTTCTATCGTTTAACGGCAAATGGTATGCATAACTACCCATTATACGGGTTTGTCTGATAATCCCAATCTGATCGTCGTTCACATTCAGGCCAACGCCTACCCTATTTGCAGGTTGAAAGTCAGCAGTAAACAGTGTCGTCTTAGGCGAGCCGGGAAGGTTACTCCATTGCTGACGAAAACCGATATTCAGGTTTAATCCCTGATTCAACCCAGCCATGGCAGGGTTATATTGATATGGGTTCTGGAAGTAAATCTGCTGAAAAGGATTTAACTGTGCCTTTGCATCGTAGCTGCAAAGGGCGATAATAAGTACAATTAGTGATGTACGGAGAATTGATGATATATAACGTATGTTCATGCCTTGATAGTCTTTCTTTATCATGCTTATTGTGCTTTCAAAATGGTAATAAAACCTTTTATTGATGCAGAACCTGATCCCAAATCAATAATATAGTAATATGTACCCTGCGCTAATGGTGCACCGTTTAAGGTACCATCCCAGCCATTATCATAACCGCGTTTCGAATATACTTCGCGACCCGCGCGGTCATATATAGTTACCTTATTATTTGGATACAATTTAATATCTTTTACTACCCAGGTATCATTCTTGCCATCACCATTTGGTGATAATATGTTAGTTGGTACAATCTCAGCTGGTGGTAAAGCACGATATACCGTTACAGTATAGGTTTGTTTAGTGGTACCATCTTGCGCAGTGACTACGATAGTGATGTTATTATTGCCTGTACTTAACATTACCGGGGCAGAGTTATTACCGTTATCTGTTACGTTGCCATTTATAGTGATAACATCCGTCGGATCGGTTGTCGGTGTAAACGTTATCCGGTCTGTAAGATGCGAAACAGAGACCGCATATTGGGTTACAGAACTGCTGAAAGCAGGTGATAAATTGCCTGAACTGATCTTCAGATCAGTCATAACTGCATTCGTTAGTGGCATTATCGTCAGTGTACCACTACTATATGTTAAGGTATAGTTAGATGATTCCGCCCCTCTTGCTATGATCGCATATTTACCTGGCGCAGAGTTTGTTGTAGCATTGGTAATAGCTGTGGCCTGCGTACTCAACCCAGCTTCGGTATCACCATTTACAAAACCACTGTACGTTACTGTAAGCGGTGGATTGTCCTGCCCATAATCGCGACTCTTATCTTCGGCAGTTACATTCAATACGGCTTTGTTAACAGTGAGCACACCCGGGATATAGGTAATGTTATAACCGGGCATAACTGCACTACCGGCTGTAATTGCGTAAGTGCCCACGGCTGAAGCTGTAGTCGCCGTTGTAGTAACTGTTGCCTGGCTGGTTAAATTTGCCTCCGTATCGCCGTTTACGAAGCCGCTGTAACTTACTGTCAAAGTTGGATTAACATCGCCATATATTTTGTTTTGATTCTGCACTGTAACCGTAAGTGTAGCATTAGATATAGAAAGGTTGGCGCCGGTATAGGTCAGCGAGTAGTTACTGTTTAGCGCCAGCGTACCCAGATTAATAGCATAATTACCTACATCTTCACCTACATTACGGGTTAACGAACCGCTGAAGCTATCGCCGCTGATCAGATTTGGTGTGTATGTATAAGTTAACGCTGGGTCAGTTGCGCCATACGCTTTTGATTTTGCGGCAGCAGTTACAGCAATCGCTTTTTTACCAATTGCCAGCTGAGCCCCGGTATAAGTCAGTGTGTAATTATTATTCAACGCCAGTGTACCTTGTTTAATGGCATAGCTACCCACATTCTCTCCTGCATCACGTGTGAGTGAACCGGTAAATGCGTCTGTACCTGCCAACGTACCTGAAGTGATCTGATAAGTCAGTTGCGGATCAGCATCGCCGTAGGTTTTGCTTTTGGCACCTGCGGTGACAGTTATCGCTTTATGCGCAATGCTTAGGTTGGCGCCGGCATAAGTGAGCGTGTAATTGTTGTTTAATGTCAGTGTATTTTGCTTGATGGCATAATTGCCAACATCTTCACCTGCATCACGGGTCAGTGAACCAGTAAATACATCTGTACCTATCAATGCGCCTGCCGTGATCTGATAACTTAGCGCCGGATCAGCATCACCATAAGTCTTGTTTAGTGCGTTGGCTGTAACGGTTATGGCTTTGCGCCCAATGCTAAGGTTAGCACCGGTATATGTGAGCGTGTAATTATTATTTAACGCCAGCGTGCCCTGTTTAATCGCATAACTACCCACATCTTCGCCTGCGTCACGGGTCGGCGCGCCTGTGAAGGCATCTGTACCCACCAGGGCACCTGATGTAATCTGATAGGTGAATTCTGGATCATTATCACCATAGGTTTTGGCTTTGGGATCAACAGTGACGGCGATAGCTTTAGCGTTAACCGTTAATGTTCGGGAAACATTGGTCGCAGCTTCGTAAGTTCCGTTGCCTGCTTGCGATGCTGTAATATTTGTCGTACCAACGCCTATAATAGTCACCGTATTACCACTTACTGTCGCTACAGCAGTGTTAGAACTTGTGTAAGCAACCGTTAACGCCGAGGACGCACTTGCACTAAGCGTAATAGGCAAATCGCCATATGTAGCATCTGCGAGTGCATTAAAAGTGATGGTTTGTACGCCTTTAGCAGCATCGCTGACATTCGCGCTTAAGGTGCTTTCATTTCCCGTATTGTCAACAGCCGAAATACGGTAATAGTAAGTACTGCCATTCATCAATCCGGTATTTGTATATGTGGTAGTTCCGGCACTGATGGTTGTTAACAGGGTAGTAGGATTAACTGAGGTACCCTGATATATTTTATAGCCCTGCAAATCGGCTTCATTATTCGTGCTCCAATTCAGTACAATTTGCTGATCGGTATGTGTTGCAGCCAGATCTGTTGGTGTAGACGGAGCAGTTTTATCAAAAACTACCAAACTGCTGTTGGTCGTAGCGGTAACATTCGTTCCATCATTACCGGCTATATCGGTAAAAGAGACACTGAACGGTAGCGTGCCTTCGGTGACGGTGCTGGTTAAGGTATACGTCGCCGTCCAGTCATTGCCTGAGGTATTGCTTACCGCTGCAGACTGGCCGCCAATGGTAACCGTTGGGCTAGCGACCGCCTCGCTAGAAGTAAATGAAATGGTTACCACATCGCCCACTTTGGCTTTTGAAGTACTAGCATTATTGGACGCTATAACCGCAGTTGTAAGCGTAGGTGCCTGGGTATCGAAACTCAATGAAGGCGTAGTGCCTGCTTCTCCGTCATTGCCCGCGGCATCTGTATAGGTGCCTGCCGATACAGTAATACTTGCAGTTCCGCCATTCATATTTGTGCTCGGTGTAAACACCGCAGTGCGTGTTAAACCGGTACCGCTAATGGCTGATAATATTCCGCCGCTTACCGTTACATCGCCCAAAGAACCGTCCCAGGTAAACGTTGCACCCGGATCCTCGTTGAAGGTAAAGGTAATGGTGGCGGTTTCGCCGGCTTTTAAGGCTGATTTATTACTGGTGATGGCTAGTGTCGGTACCTTCGTATCGAAATTCAGTGAAGGTGTGGTACCTGCTCCGCCGTCATTGCCTGCGGCATCTGTATAGGCTCCGGCAGATACAGTGATGCTTGCTGTTCCGCTGTTTGTATTTGTGCTCGGTGTAAACACAGCCGTACGGGTTAAGCCTGTGCCGCTAATCGCTGCCAATGTTCCGCCGCTTACCGTTACATCGCCCGAAGAACCGTCCCAGGTAAACGTTGCACCCGGATCCTCACTGAAGGTAAAGGTAATGGTGGCAGTTTCGCCGGCTTTTAAGGCTGATTTGTTACTGGTGATAGCCAGTGTCGGTACCTTCGTATCGAAATTCAGTGAAGGTGTGGTACCTGCTTCCCCGTCATTGCCTGCGGCATCTGTATAGGCTCCGGCAGATACAGTGATGCTTGCTGTTCCGCTGTTTGTATTTGTGCTCGGTGTAAACACCGCAGTGCGTGTTAAACCGGTACCGCTAGTGGCTGATAATGTTCCGCCACTTACCGTTACATCGCCCAAAGAACCATCCCAGGTAAATGTGGCTCCCGGATCCTCACTGAAGGTAAAGGTAATGGTGGCAGTTTCGCCGGCTTTTAAGGCTGATTTATTACTGGTGATGGCTAGTGTCGGTACCTTTGTATCGAAACTCAGAGAAGGTGTGGTACCTGCTCCGCCGTCATTGCCCGTAGCATCTGTATAGGCTCCGGCCGATACGGTTATACTTGCCGTCCCACCATTGGTATCAGCTGTTGGGGTGAAGGTTGCCGTACGGGTTAAGCCGGTGCCGCTAATCGCTGCCAATGTTCCGCCGCTTACCGTTACATCGCCCGAAGTCCCGTCCCAGGTAAATGTGGCTCCCGGATCTTCACTGAAGGTAAAAGTAATGGTGGCAGTTTCGCCGGCTTTTAAGGCTGATTTGTCACTGGTGATGGCCAGTGTCGGTGGGGTTTCATCGGCATTGCTTACCGTAATGCCGTTGCCGGTAACATCCGCTACCACTACCGCCGCATCTGCTCCTGCTGCCCAATCTTCGGCCGCTGCCAGGTTATAAGTGGTACCGCCTTTAGACGATGTGCCGTTTTTATTCAGCGTTGCAATCAAGCCTGCTTTATCGGTCGCGCTCAAGTTTAGTGTAAAGGAGGTTCCGCTGGTGATCTCAGAATTACCTGAATCCGTCAGTGTATAAGTCGCTCCGCCCTCGCCTGTAAAAGTAAATTTGTTGGCGACAATATCATTGATCGCACCGCTTAACGTTAAGAAACCTGTTCCGGTAACAGTTAACGAACCGGTGGAAGCATCGTAAGTTGCCGAGGAAATCGCTGGTACAGCGACATTGCTTACCGTAATACCATTACCCGTTACATCTGCGGTTACTACCGCTGCATTTGCTCCTGCTGCCCAGTCTTCACCAGCTGCCAGATTATAAGTGGTACCGCTGGTGGAAGAAGTGCCGTTCTTATTCAGCATCTGGTTAATTGCCGCTTTATCGGTCGCGCTCAAGTTTAGTGTAAAGGAGGTTCCGCTGGTGATCTCAGAATTACCCGAATCCGTCAGTGTATAAGTCGCTCCGCCCTCGCCTGTAAAAGTAAATTTATTGGCGACAATATCATTAGTCGCACCATTTAACGACAGGAAGCCTGTTCCGGTAACAGTTAACGAACCTGTGGAAGCATCGTAAGTAGCTGAGGTAATCGCTGGTACAGCAACATTACTGGTTGTAATACCATTACCCGTTACATCTGCGGTTACTACCGCTGCATTTGCTCCTGCTGCCCAGTCTTCGGCCGCTGCCAGATTATAGGTGGTACCACTGGTAGATGAAGTACCATTCTTATTCATTAGCTGGGCAACTCCCGCTTTATCGGTCGCGCTCAAGTTTAGTGTAAAGGAGGTTCCGCTGGTGATCTCAGAATTACCCGAATCCGTCAGTGTATAAGTCGCTCCGCCCTCCCCTGTCAAAGTAAATTTATTGGCGACAATATCATTGGTCGCACCGCTTAACGACAGGAAGCCGGTACCGGTAACAGTTAACGAACCTGTAGAAGCATCGTAAGTAGCTGAGGTAATCGCTGGTACAGCAACATTGCTTACCGTAATGCCATTTCCTGTCGCGTCCACTACGGTCACGGCCGCATTTGCCCCTGCTGCCCAGTCTTCGGCCGCTGCCAGATTATAGGTGGTACCACTGGTAGATGAAGTACCATTCTTATTCATTAGCTGGGCAACTCCCGCTTTATCGGTAGCGCTCAAGTTTAGCGTAAAGGAGGTTCCGCTGGTGATCTCAGAATTACCCGAATCCGTCAGTGTATAAGTCGCTCCGCCCTCCCCTGTCAAAGTAAATTTATTGGCGACAATATCATTAGTCGCACCATTTAACGACAGGAAGCCTGTTCCGGTAACAGTTAACGAACCTGTGGAAGCATCGTAAGTAGCTGAGGTAATCGCTGGTACAGCAACATTACTGGTTGTAATACCATTACCCGTTACATCTGCGGTTACTACCGCTGCATTTGCTCCTGCTGCCCAGTCTTCGGCCGCTGCCAGATTATAGGTGGTACCACTGGTAGATGAAGTACCATTCTTATTCATTAGCTGGGCAACTCCCGCTTTATCGGTCGCGCTCAAGTTTAGTGTAAAGGAGGTTCCGCTGGTGATCTCAGAATTACCTGAATCCGTCAGTGTATAAGTCGCTCCGCCCTCGCCTGTAAAAGTAAATTTGTTGGCGACAATATCATTGATCGCACCGCTTAACGTTAAGAAACCTGTTCCGGTAACAGTTAACGAACCGGTGGAAGCATCGTAAGTTGCCGAGGAAATCGCTGGTACAGCGACATTGCTTACCGTAATACCATTACCCGTTACATCTGCGGTTACTACCGCTGCATTTGCTCCTGCTGCCCAGTCTTCACCAGCTGCCAGATTATAAGTGGTACCACTGGTGGAAGAAGTGCCGTTCTTATTCAGCATCTGGTTAATTGCCGCTTTATCGGTCGCGCTCAAGTTTAGCGTAAAGGAGGTTCCGCTGGTGATCTCAGAATTACCTGAATCCGTCAGTGTATAAGTCGCTCCGCCCTCGCCTGTAAAAGTAAATTTGTTGGCGACAATATCATTGGTCGCACCGCTTAACGTTAAGAAACCTGTTCCGGTAACAGTTAACGAACCTGTGGAAGCATCGTAAGTTGCCGAGGTGATAGCTGGTACAGCGACATTACTGGTTGTGATACCGCTTGTAGAGACAGAGATATCGGTATTGTTGATAACACTGTCCCAGTCGTCTGCCGCCGCCAGGTTGTAAGTAGTTCCAGACGTAGAAGCGGTGCCATTTTTGTTTAACATCTGCTCAACCTGTCCCCGATCGGTAGTATTCAGCGTCACTGAAAACGACGTAGCGCTGGTGATATCGACGTTCGAGGTGGTCAGTGTATAATAAGTAGTTCCGCCTTCCCCAGTGAGTGTCAGTTTCGATACAGTGATGTCGTTATTCGCACCAACGGTCTTGACCAACCCGGTGCCTGCTACTGTCAGTACATGGGTACTCGCGTCATAGGTTGCTGAGGTAATGGTAGGAGAAGAAACATTGCTAACCGTGATGCCGTTGCCACTTATGTCGGCGACGGCATGAGCAGCGGCAGTGACATCCCAGCCGGCGGACGCGGCGAGGCTGAAAGTCGTTGTATCAACCGCAGTAGTGCCGTTTTTGTTGAGTAATCCGTTGATGGCCAGCTTGTCGGCTGCGTTTAGTGTGATGCTGAACGAAGTGCCGCTACTAGCGGCCACATTGGCCGATGTGAGCGTATAACTCTGTCCACTCTGCCCGGTCACCGTTAGCTTGGTTGGGGCGATCGTGTCGCCGGTTGTCATGTTGGTGCCGGTCACATTCAATATGCCTGTATTAGCGTCGTAAGTGGCGCTGGTAATAGTGGAGATAATAAAGTTGGTATCGACTGTGCCGCTGTCGTTATATATCTTGGCGTTTGCAGCGCCTGTTGCGCCGTTTGTTCCGCCACCGCCACTTCTGGCGGTACCACCATAGCCACCTGCTGCCGCGTTGCCGGTCATAGCGGAATACGCCGCCGAGGTCATGTAGACGCTGCTGCCATTGGTATTCCAGATGCCACCTGCCGCAATACCGCCGGCACCGCCGTTGTTACCGCCGCCGCCGCCACCTGCCGCAGCGCCATTATTGGTGATAGCCGAAGAGCCGAGGACGAAAATCGTGCCGGAGTTATAAATGGCGCCAGCGGCATTGCCGCCAGCTGTGCCGGCATATTGCCAGCCCGATCCGCCACCACCGCCGCCGATCTTGGTGCTGCCTATGGTTGCGGTACCGCCCGCACCACCATTCGCATAACCGCCGCCACTGCCGCCCGCACCGCCGCCTGCACTTGTGCCGCCATGACCAACGAAGGTACTGCCATTATACGACCCGCCGTTTCCGCCGCTGCCACTGCCGCCTGCCTGGCCTGAATAAGTATGAGGACCTGAGCCGGTCGTTCCACCGGTTGCTCCACCGATGCTGCCCACGCCACCGCCGCCGCCGCCACCACCACCGGCATAACTGCTGACGGCAAGTGAACCACCACCGCTAGTTGCGTAGTTGTTGGCAACCGTAACATTCATGAGTGTCAGTGTGCCTGCGTTGCTTATGCCGGCACCGAACGAAGAACCTCCCGGCAGACCCTTGTTTGCACCTGCTCCCGACAACAAGCCATGTTGAATGGTAAGGCCATCCAAGGTTACGTTACCCGAGGTTACGTTTATAACACGGCTATTATAGCCTGCGTCGACGGTAACGTCCGGAACGCCATCGTTATTCAGGTCGCCGTCAATGATGACGCCCTTGGAAATCACCAGTTCGCCAGAGGCGAGTGAAATCGTCATGCTCGCATTAAAATTGATTTGGTCACCGTCCTGCGCCCAATGCAGCGCTTCGCGAAGCGACAGGCCACTACCATCGGCCAGATCGGTCGCCTCATCGGCGCCAAAGGTGGCATCAGCACCAGTATCCAAATTAGTAGTAACCGTATAGTCAGATGAAGCCAGTAGATTGGCTGCATAAGCTTTATTTCTAAATAATTGCAGGGGCTCTCCCGCCGAACCCTTAGCCAGGTCATGGCCATGTAGCAAAATTTGCCCCCCCGGCTTAATAGCATAATCAATCGCGTGCGTAAATTCAGGGTGACTTTCCAACACTTTACTGTCTACCAGCGTGTTTCCAAACAATAATTTCCCGGCATTAGCATGTGCAAACAGGTGTACTATATTTAAATTTTGATAATTGGCAAGCGTCTTTAAAATAAAGTCGACGCCATTTACCTGCTGCGGTATCTCTACCACCTCTACTCCCGGTCTGGCCAGCTTACTGATATTACGGTAGTCTCTTATATTACGATCTACAATCAGCAATTCCTGCCTACCTGCCTTGTTAATGGTTACGTCACGAACAGCTGAGATTGGCTTAAAAGAAATTTTATTTTGCTTATGCCAAAGCAGATTGCCTGAAATATTACCCAGGCCGCTGTCTACCAGGTAGCTCTGGTTCTTGCCGCCACTATAGCTTCCACGCCTGCGGGCGTAGTAGGCATTAGTAGCCGCACTGGCAGAAAAAGAGCCCGCCATTACTGCCACCTGCACAAGGGCAGAGGTCCAGTTTCTTTTCTTTGTAAATAAGTCGTTGACGTTCATAACAACAGGTTAGGGTTTATTACTATTTTTATTCTTTTGGAGCTATTAAATGCGCCGCACTTCCGGCTGTATCTTTCCAGAAAGCCAGTTCCCGGTATTTCTGGAATAAATCGGGCGGAAGGATCGATCTGCGTTGTTTAAATTCTACCTTACGGGCTACCGTATGCAAACCTTTTACACCAAGGGTATAATCAAATTCGTCATGCGAATAGCTGATATTATTAAAATCATGCTTATAGGGCTCCATACCGGTAAATTCATAGATCAGTTTTAATGTACTTTCAGGAAAGCGGGTGAGCAGTTCGTAATCCACTAACAACAATCTTTCTGAATATTCGCTGTAAAAGGCTTCTTTTAATGCGGTAAGCGGAATTCCGACTACGCCATCTAACAAAGCCTCACAACGTGAATAAACCGTGGTACGGTTTCCGGCAGAAAACATCCGGCTATAATCGAAAGGGTTTTTACGGTAGATCTTCTCGAAGCTATCCATAATCCAGGCGGGGTCGCGTACCAGACAGACTATCTTAAAATCACCAAACAATTCAACTAACTGGTGCAGACGCGCTGTCCATACCCTATTGGTATCGAAAATAATTTCTTTCTGATTATCCTGGTAATAGGCATTAAATAAGGATGAGCATATAGCCCTGCGCTTTTTTTCATCAAAAAAGCTGTAAAATTCATTGCCTGCACCAATTTGTTCCAGGCATCCGTTAATTAAAGAAGCTACCGGACTGGTCATGTCTGCATGGATCAGTGGGTTCTGAATCAGTATTCCAGACAATAAGGTAGACCCTGAACGCGGCAATCCGGATATAAAATGTATTTGTTGCAATGGTATCAGTTAATTATATTAGATATTACTTGTATCAATAAAAAACAATGCGCCGGATATCCCTGCGTTTTAACACGATATATTCCGCTGTTATTCCGCGGCACACAGCTTTCCCGAAATATAGGCACAAAGATTGAATGCCGAACGAGCTATACTGTCTTTGTCTGTATCTACCACAAAGTCGGCGTCTTGAGGTTCTTCAAAGGGATCGTTGATCCCGCTCAGGTTACCTAATTTTGCAGGATGGCCGTCGGGCAACAATGCCTCTTTATACAGGCCTTTTGTATCCCTCTGCTTTAAAATATCAACCCCGCAACGTATCCAAACTAATGGGGCCTCGCAGTTATTCCTCATATACCTGCGTCCTTCTGCGTATGGGTTAATCACAGCGACCAGCACAACATCGGCTAAACTCTCTCTTGCATAACAGGCTATCCTCTTCATATTTTCCAAGCGGTCTTCTCTGCTGAAACCCAAACCGGCAGAAATGCTTTTGCGCATTTCGTCCCCGTCCAGCACCTGCACAGTATAGTCACGCTCCTGTAACAACTTAGCTACTTCAAAAGCCAACGTGGTCTTCCCCGAACCGGAAAGACCTGTAAACTGGAATATATTTTTTTTCCGCTTATCCAACGTTTAAACCAAATATCTTACGCGTACTTTTATAACATTTTCCATCCAAAACCATGTTTTGAATGATGGGATATCTAAGGATAACAGACCCTTGCGTTGGATTAACCAATAGTTAAATAATAGACGAGGTAATCTCCGAAAAAAGACCACTTTGTCTATTAAATTTGCTTAACTGATTTCTTTTAAATTATTTGAGGGCAAATTGATTAGTGCTTGTCCAATTGTGATAAAAATTCAAAACAGTGCGTTAAGGCAACCTAAAGCTAATAAATAAATAACTAATAATCGATAAAACTTTTTTCTTGTTTTTTTTAAACGCAAAAAAAATCAAATAACATTAAATTTAAATAGACTATAAACTACTGAAAATCAATTTCTTATTACTTAATTCCGGTTATTACAATCACTTGGCAAATAGATTAAAATAATAAATTAAGCCGTTTTAAATGCATAATATGCCCCGCGGAGGCCGTCGACATTTCGCGCTAAAGGTGAGTACCATGATTAACAATTTCCTAAATATCCGGTTTCTGAGATCTTGCAAGATCCAGATTGATAGGTGGCCATTTATCATCGGCCATTGACTAAGGAGATTATTGGAGATGATCAAGTCAGTCTCTTATTTTCTATTCTTAAAAGAATATGTGACAAGGAATGACACACCTTTTATTGCCGCGATACAGAAAGTGAAGACATAGGTGAGTATAGTTAGCTCGGCCCGGACTACATTCAAAACAGAAATGAACTATCGATCGTGAATTTCATTGCTTAATGAAATTTCTAAGAAAGAAAATTCATATGCTCATCATCTCAATTAACGATTCTGGAAGTTGGTGTGTAAACATGAAAATTTGTGCGTTATACGGTAAAAACATTTGTGGGGTCCATTTTTCCCATGCACGTTTACAATTGATATACATTTGCTTTGTTTTATTTGCCTGGAAATTTATGTTATTATATTCATTGACGGCAATACGTGATATATTGTTGATACTAGTGTTTATAGTCTTCCTTGCAAAGCCTACATGAATACATTTCGCTCTTGTAGTAAAAACCTTAATAACAACAGAATGATGGTTTAATATTATTCCGTTCGGACGAACCGGATCATCTTCGTTGGAGATAATATACTTCGTTCCCGGCGTCCATTTAAAAATTCTGTTAAAAGGAACATCCCAATATCCACCAACCACATGGGTGCTAAACCCGTGCCATAGATGGTAGTAAGTCCTTTTATCAGGATCATGTGAAAAATCGAATTTAAATAAGTCAACCTTGGGGTTATTCGCTATATCCTCTTTCAGGGTTTGAAGATCCTGATTAGAATAAAATTCAGTTGTATTCATGATAAGAACATGTGTTCCCGTGACTTCTTTGGCGTAAGCATTTTGTTGATCCGTCTTATCTCGAAAACTCCCTGAAAGATATTTGATTTTTTTTTCTGGATCAGGAAAATTTTTAATTATTTCTGTAGTGCCATCTTGAGATACATTGTTTAAATATTTAGTTTTGGACTGCTGTTCTACAAGCCCTTCCACAATGATAATTTCGTGGCAGCAATCCCAATTATATATTTGTTTTAAAGCGAGGTCTATGTATTCTGACTCATTGAAAACAATTATACAAATACTAACCTTTGGACAAGATTGATTTTGGGCCAAATTATTTTCATAATTTACGGCATTATCAGAAACGCTTATGGGCTTCCAACCATAGTACATTATTCTTCTTATAAAATCATGTCGCTTGTAGTAATGGTTATTTCTCGAGCTTAAAGCATATCCAGAATTTAATTCTTCTTTATAGACTAATGTTTCCGAATCGCCATTGTAAGGAATTAAAAAACACTTAAGATTTTCATTATATTTTAAAGACGCACATAACAATAAGTCGTCTTCAAGATGATTTTCCTCAAAATACCCTATCTCCCATCTGAATTTGATAATGTTGTGAAGATTTCGTGTCTTTATAAAATAGGCGCGAATTACAAAATCAACCTCCACAAAATTGATATTGTCTTGACTGACATAAGATATATTGTAGATTCCATCGCCGCCTACAATTCTGCCTATTTGTCCAAATACGCCAAAATCTGGGTTAGCAGCGGCTGCTTGTAAAAACCCTTCCAGACATTTAGTGCCAGGCAACAAATCATCGTCAATAAAGAAAGTATAATAATGATCATATGATGCTATCGGAACATATCTGCTAAAAGCGCCAAGATTATGTGCCCATTTAAAAATGCGATCGATCAAAGGAAGGACATCTTCACTTAGCGAAAATTCCGGTGTTTGATGACAGTCACATATCGTTATTGTACAAGGTACTGTTTGAATTTTTAGCGCTCTAATTATTCTTTCGACATTTTCGGGGCGTTTCCAATTGATAATTACAACTTCAACTGCTGGTAACATGTGAAAAGTTTAAGTAAACATTATTCGATTAAATACTAAATTATTGTTTATTTATAGCGTCTAATAGGGATAAACCTAGTCCTGCAATTCCACCATTAAGCCCCAGATTGTAATCGTGCACATTACTTAAGATATCCTCAATTAGGATATTATTATTTACTATCCTATAAATATCAGATAGGTAACCAACTTGCTTGCTATTAGTTAATTGCCTTCTATAAATTAAATTGTAAAGTGAGATTTTACAACAGTCATTAGTTAAATTACCGATCGCAATTTTAAAATCGGGTACCTGGGATATTATTTCTAGAACCGACTCACACTTAATTTTACAGTCTTCGTCATTAAGGATTAATGTAATTTCATTAATTTGAGTCAGCAAAAGATCTCTATCAATATTATCAATATACAACTTTAAGGAAGATTTAAAATAGTCAGGCAGACAACTTAAGACCTTTTTTACTTTTTCAATATTCAACCCTAATTTGTATGCTTCAAGTAAAAAGTAAACAATTGAAATAAGAGTTTGCAGCCTAATTGCAGGAACATAGAGATTTTTAGATAGATGATTATAGAGTATATTTTCGCATTCATCAATCAGAAATAAAACATTTTGAGTTTTTGATAACAGATAGGTGGTATTTCTATTAATTTCAGGTGTGTATAATCTTGATAAGCAGTAGATTCCAGATCCAAATACATCGCCGGAATTTTCATACATTACACAATGCTGTGATTGTTTTTTTATAATTATCTCATCTATTTCTAAAAGGATTTCGTCGGTATCATTATCTAAAAAATTATTTTGAAACAGGTGTGCAAAACACCAACCAATCCCTGATAGTCCTTCAGAAAAGCTCAAACTAGAGATAGATGACATCTGGCCACAAACATCGTCAATCAATAGTTCTGCAAACTTTTTAAATCTGTTATCATTTGCATAAAGTGAATATTTATAGAAAAAAAGTGCTATGCCAGCTTTACCATAAAACAAACCTACATTGGTCACACCAGGTGTTTTTGAAATCAGGATTTCCGCGATTTCGTTCAGAAGTAGATTATTGATTTGTCTTATGGAACGCATCAGGTTATTATTTTCTATAGCAAACTACTTAAGCATCTTGGTTATGTTCCTTGTTATTCGTGACAGAAGACTTGCATCTTCTGTAATTATTTCAGCGTTTGCAGTCATCCCGTTTTTCAACTTGGCTTGTTTTAATCCCGTAAACCTGGTACTGTTAAAATGAACTGTTGACATAAATACGCTGTCTTTATAGGGTACGTCTGCGATGTAAGTGATTCTTCCGGTAAGCATGCCATATTCTTCATAAGGGTAACTTTTTAGTTTGATCTGTACTTTTTGTCCCTCTTTTATTTTACCCATATTATCTTGAGGAATATTCATTTCACCAAAAAAATCCTCATGACCTGGATTAATATAAAAAACTTCTTGATTGACTGTAAGTATCTGGTTCTCTTGCAGAATGCCAGCGTAAGAAATTTTGCCATTCTGCGAGGCACTTAAAACATATTTGCTTTTCCAATCTTCTGTCTGGCTGATCAAACTATTAAGTGCCTGAGAAAACTTATCCTTTTCTTCAATTATTTGATTGTCAAGCTCAAGTATTTCTTTCTGTTTTGCCGAATAATTGGTGTTGGCTGAAATTAATGAAGCTTCTGTTTGTATCAATGGAGACTTTTGAGATAAGTATTTACTTTCTTCATTTCTAAACTCAGCCTGCGATTCAACTTTAGCATCTTTCAGTTTTTTATGCATTTCGTATTCATCTTCAGCAAGTTTAAGCTCCTTTTGATGAAGAGTTTTTTCTGAATTTAATTGTTGTTGCTGGAGAATGATGTCTTTCAAATCTTGTTTGAGATAAGTTTTCGTTTTAAGATATAAGCCGTTGTCTATTGCCGATTTATAAGATAAATATTCTTGAAAAAATGTTTGATAAGCTGTTTGTAATTCGCCAAATTCAATATTAATTGACTGGTTAAAAACAATATCGGTTGTTGGCTTGTCTTTCAAAACCTGTTTCTGCAGCTCTTTTAAATTTTTTAATAATTTTAATACTTTGTCATGATTGGCAGTGCTTTCAAGATAAGCTAATGATTGTCCGGATATGACATGCTGATTTTGTCTTACCAACAGTTTGACCAATTTGCCGGATATTTTTGATACAACTGGTTTTGGCGAGTTTGGCGAATTTATTTTTAGCGGAGCGCTTACAATATCTGGATACCGGATAAATGCCGATAAACCTATAATCAGTACCATTACAGAAAAAAATAAGACTATTCCCCAGCGCAATAACCACGATGGTGGGGACATTATAATATCTTGTATTTCTTCTGTATGATATAGTTGATCTTCGGTGCTTGTTGTCGACATATGCTCAATATTATACCCCTAATTCTAATTGATTTTTTACCAGTTTATAGTATTCGCCCTGCAAGCAGGTTAATTCATAATGTGTACCCTGCTCAATGATCCTGCCTTTATCCAAAACAATAATATTGTCGGCACTACTTACTGTGCTTAAACGGTGAGCCACTACTACTACTGTACGGCCAGAAAAGAATTCCTGCAAATTATCCATTATAATGGTTTCGTTATTTGCATCAAGCGAGTTAGTAGCCTCATCAAAAAACAGGTAATGTGGGTTTTTATAAACTGCACGGGCAATAAACAAACGCTGCTTTTGCCCTTGGCTTATTCCACTGCCGGCTGCCCCCACTTTGGTCTGTAAACCGAAAGGCAAGTCTTCAATAAAATCGCTGATATTGGCTACTTTAATTGCATGCGTCAGTTTATCAGGGTCAGGAAACTCATCGCCAACAGCAATATTACCCGCTATAGTATCTGCGAATATAAAGCCGTCCTGCATAACGGTACCGCATTGGCTCCGCCATGTTTTATAGCCAAACTGATTTAATTTTGTTTCCCCTATTCTGATTTCGCCTTTTTCGGGTTCGAAAAAGCGTAATAATAATTTAAGTATAGTGGTTTTACCACTTCCGCTCATACCTACAATAGCAGTTGTTTTACCTTGCGGAATTAGGATATCAATATTTTCCAGTACGGGATCATTGCCGGCTCCGGGATAACGGAAAGTAATATTGCGCATATTGATGCTCTTATCAACAGGCAATTCATTGATCAATTGTTTATCAGTAGGTTCTTCATCTTCCAGTTCATGAATTTCACTTAAACGCTCCAAGCTTATTTTAGCGTCCTGATAACTTTGTATAAAACCGACCATTTGTTCAATGGGGCTGCTTATTTGCCCAACAATGTATTGTATTGCCATCATTCCACCAAGTGTCATTTGCCCGTCAATAACTGCTTTTACGCTTAAAAAAGTAATGAGAATATTTTTTGCCTGGTTAATGAACATGGAGCCAGCCTGTTGCGACTGGTTCAAAGCCAAATTTTTAACTTTTAAATTAAATAAACTGGCTTGTATATGTTCCCATCCCCAACGTTTTTGCTGTTCGCAATTATTTAACTTGATCTCCTGCATACCATTAACCAATTCAACGATTGTTGTTTGATTGCCGGATGAGTATTCAAATTGTTTATAGTTAAGTTGCCTCCTGCGTTTCAGAAATATTAATATCCACGCTGTATATAATATGGCGCTAATAAACGAAACCGAAAAAATAACGGCGTTGTAATAGACTAGAATTATAGTAAAAATAACCAGGTTAACCATTGAAAACATAGTACTTAATGTAGTACCAGTTAAGAAACTTTCAATATTCCTTTGATCTTGCACACGTTGCATAATGTCGCCAGGTGTTTTAGTTTCAAAAAAACTAATAGGCAGCTTCATCAGCTTCATTAAAAAATCAGTAAGGATAGAGACATTTATACGCGTACTAATGTGTAGCAGGATCCATGAACGAATGAAATTTACGCTGGTGCTGCCTATAAAAAGCATTACCTGAGCGATAAGTATTAAATAAACAAAATTAAGATTATGTGTATTGATGCCGATATCAACTACGGCTTGTGTAAGAAAGGGAGTTATAAGCGATAAGAAGGTGCCAAATAACAACCCCATCATAAGCTGTATAAATAACTGCCTGTATTTATAAAAATAACGAAGTATATAAGCCCACCTTAATTCATTCCCTTTCTCTTCTTCCCAATCAAAGAATTTTGGTGTAGGACTTAATAATAAAGATATGCCGTCGTGCATTTCTTTATGGCTAAACCAATTTTTTGCAAAATCTTTTTCGGTGTAAGTGATGAGGCCCTTTGCAGGATCGGCTATATAAAAAACATTTTTCCTGATTTTATATAAGATCACAAAGTGGTTTTGCCGCCAGTGAAGGACACAGGGCAACTCTGCTGTTTTTAACTGGTCAATAGTCAGTTTAACGCCTAACGATCTGAACCCAACCTTTTCAGCAGCTTCACTAATTCCTAACAGATTTACGCCGCGCCTGTTAATTTGGCATAATGCCCTTAATTTTTGTATAGGGTAATTGCGCCCGTGCCATTTAATAACCATACGTAAACATGATGGGCCGCAATCCATCTGATCCTGCTGTTTATAGTACGGGAATTTCTTTTTCACTGTATTTAAATATTAGTTATTAGCATTTAAGCAGGACTAACACTTTTCCAATTATTACCAAAAACATCGTCTTTAAAAGTTATACAATGATTAAATCATATATCAAACACTCCTTTGATTTGAAAATGCTTTGCATCGACTTTATATGGACGAGCGTTATTTATATATTCTATTTAGGTAGTTCTCAATATACTTATCAGTAGGATTAATCTTTACTATATTACCTTTTGAATTAACCAAGATGGCAAACGGTATAGCATCAATTCCAAAAAATTTGACATCTTTTGAATCAAATCCTTTCAGATTGCAATAGTTTTCCCAATTAATCTCATACCTTTCTCGGGCAGCCATCCAATTGTTATAATTATTGTCGAGGGAAATAGAAATAAGCTTAAAGCCTTTTTTCTCAAATCTTTTTTTATACCTCTTCAATACTGGTAATTTGGCTATACACGGAGCACACCACGAAGCCCAATAATCAATGAGATAAACCTGATGGTGGAGTTTTATTGTTTTTATTTTTGTATGTTCGTCATAAGTTGCGATTTGAGGGAATAACACCCCTTCCAGCAATTTTTTCTCAAATAAAAGCGAGTAAAACTCTTTTCCCTCATCAGAGTTTTTTATTCTCGCTGAAAAAAGCGGGAATATTTTTTTAGCCAGATTGAATACTGCCGGCGTGTATTTATAAATTTGCATCAGGCTGAAAAAGGCATAGTAACTATCTGGATATTGTTTTGTAAAAGAAAATAAAGACACAACCATAGATGAGTCCTGTTTATCCATTAATCTACTATATCTTTTAGCTAACTTTTTACTTTTATTCTGATATTTGAGCAGGCTGTCCTGAAAAACCTCTCTGATTAATTGTATAGAATCGACTTTATTTTTCTCTATAGATAACCAATGGTTTTGCAGTGATTCTACTTTGGTAGTTTTCCATAAATAATTGCTTGCGTCACCTTTTATAACAATTTTGCCATTATCAATAATAAATGGAACATAATCCCTTTTTGAACCAATAGCGATAGAATAGTATTGCAACTGGGTAAACTCACCTTCAAAAGTGCATCTATTATTAACCATCAATGTCGAATCAACATGCACGGCTTTTGTCCTATCAAGTGGCCCGCCATAAGCATTTGACAAGTACACCATTTTATTACTGGAATGATTGAAATTTACTTCAATAACATATTTGTTTTGCCCATAAGTTGCAAGGTTGCAAAACAACAAAACGGTTAATAAAATTTTCATATAAAAGATTAAAAGGAAGTAGGCTATGTTGAAACATAGCCTACTTCAATTGTTTCAATACATGTTAGGCGCAATTCTTTTTAAGTGTATTATGTGCACCCACACATTCAGCATATCCGTCATGACCTGTGCAATCGCCGTGGCAATTAGTAATTGTAGCCGACTGGCCACTTGGACAACTCGCTGAACATGATGTACCACTACCGCTCCCACTGGCACTACCACTGCCGCTACCGCCCATGATTTTTTTCATTTGTTCTCTGGTAAGCATGTCTTTTACGCCATCCAGTTTTAACTGTAATTTTTTCATATTTTTATTGTAATTTTGCCTCTATTATCGGGTTGCGGCTTTCCCTATCCTGTTTACCGAAGTCAGGCACTTCTCATTGTTCTCGAGACAATTTCGTTGCTGATACTTAGTATAAAGTATAATATCTTTAGGTTGGTTATCGGAGAGCTTGCGCCCGTTAATTGTTGTATACTTGAGTTATTACCCTTACTCCGTAGCATAAATTATTTAATTGATTTTTTAAACGTTGACAACATTGCATCATCATTTATATTTTGCTATGGTCGTGCCCTTCGGGTCTATTAAGTAATTAGCTGGTATATCGTACACATAATAATTTACCTAAAGACCAACAATATTTGCTGGCACTTTATATAAAGTATTTAATATCTTCAGGGTGATAGTTATCGGGTATCCTTCGACCGTTAATAAATACGGTGGGTGTACTGGTAATATCTGCCAACTTACACCAGGCACTCTGCGCCTCTAATGCTTCGATATTAATTATTTGTTCTTCTACCGGATGCTTATCCGCCCATGCCTCGTAACTTTTCTGTTTTTGTTCATACCAATCATCAAGAGCCTTTTTTAATGAAAAATCATTTTGGTCAGACCTTAAAGAAAGTAAGTGCGACGCTATTGCACTTTTAGGGTCTTTTTCGTCTATGGTGTTGATATTAAAAACCACCTGCAATTTGATATCATTACGATTACGAAGCCAATTGTCAAGCTTTTTATGCATTGCCGAACATGGCTGGCAATAAGGATTTGATACCATAGTAATAACATGTTCTGCTTCTCGGTTACCAATTATAAGCGAATATTTTTCGTCGGGCAGGGCATATTTTAGTTGCTCATTAAGTAATTTATTAAACAGGTTAACATTGTATTTAAACTTGCGCAGTTGCCATTTAAGTGGTTTTATCTGCTTGCCTTTTAAAAAATATGGCTTAATAAATATCCAGGCTAATATTGGCAAAGCCATGCCGGTAAGCAGGCTTGTCCATTCGCGCAGACTGGGCACTTGAATTGGTAATTTTATGTAGGGTACAAAAGCAAAAAACTCCAGCCATAGCAGCGCTTGCACTGTGCAACAAAATATACACCATTGCTTAGCTACCCGCCACTGATAATAGATAGAATAAAAAGTATAGGGTAAGCTTACAATATTAAGCAGGACCAGCATTTGCATTAAGCTGTTGTGCCCGTTGTTAAGCAATAATACCAGCCAGGTACCTGCAAAATAAAAAAAGCCGATCTCTGACCAGCTTAATTCATCGCTTATTTTTGCGTCTTTTGATGATAGAATGGCATTACAATCCCTATTGTTGTCACCGCCGCATAATTTTTGAATCAACGGGTTATTGATGTCTATGCTTTGTATCAATAGCATTATAGATGTTACTAAGCCAGCTGTTTTCAACAGAGCTAAAAGTATAGTTGGCCAATTTACTGTTGAAAATACTGAGTGGGATAAAAGAGAAAGAATTAACAAAACCACAATGCTTGTAATAACAAAAGGGATGCGAATGTTATCTACTACTTGCTTACGATGTTTCCTTTTATAATCGGGCTCGCCCGAATTTTCTTGTTTTTCGGCTATCAGTATAGCACCATTATATTGTAATTTGAACTCATTAATACTCAGACGGTGCTTGCGCCAATGTTCGTTCGATACAACAACCTGTTTATCATCAAATTTACTGACCAAGACAAACTCACCACCACTATTTGAAAGATGCGCAATAAATGGCGTGGGCACATCAGCGTCAATTAGTTCTTCGAATGATAAAGGATAAGCTGCATTTGGGATATTCCAGTTAGTGAGCACTTCGCTTACAGCAAGTAAACTCCGGTAATCAGGGTGCTTTGCTATTTCATCATCTATCCCTTGTCGAGTGACAGGGATCTGTAACTCACTAATAACAAAGTTTAAAACCGCGGTAATATTACTTCGTTCCATAAAAATAAGGTATAGGTTGCAATTAAAAACAAGCAACGTCAACTGAGGTTGCCAAAAGTCATCTCCGCTAAATCAGAAGCTATTTATTTAACTATTTTTTAATTGGTGGAACTAACATAGAAGTTTTTTGTTTAAATTCCAAATATTATTTTAACAAAACAAGTGGATTTAAATCAGTGATAATTAGATATTTATCTTTGTCAAGGGTTTTGTTAATAAACACGTTAACTAATGCCCTAAAATTAATATCAGTATTTAACTGTTGATTAATTATTTGATCAAGCTGGCAAAAAAATATAGATGGATTACTGTTCGAAAGTACTTTTTTCCATGTATTGTTAAAAACATCTTCCCATGTATTTATCCAAGCTAAATCGTTCATTACACTGCCATTTACAACGTCTGAATAAATCTCATTAACAGCATCGGACAATGCCTCATATTGATCTTGAATAAGCTTACTATTATCTTCGGTAGTGGTTAATGATTCAGAAATATAACCATTGTAATCCAGCCACTTCTCGATAACTTCGGGACCGGATCTCTTGATAACTTTATGGCAATTAAATAAAACATACAGCACAAAAGTTAGAATCAGTTCGTCGTCAACCACATCATTGGCAAATGCTTCCATTATGCAGGTACTAAATGCCTGTTCAAGCGATTGAAGATATTCATACTCGGTATCTATAATTGTTGAATAAAGACCATACTGAACCGAGTTTTTATGGAAGAGCATAAATGAGGTCCTGTCAAGATCATTATTTATACTTAACGATAGATTTTTCGCTTTAAAGAAATTATTTAAACATTGATCAACAATTTGAGCTACCGTACGTTTTTTTTTACCGTCGACTAACAATGAGAACCTAATGTTTTCGCCAGATTGGTAATTGAACCCAAGTTTATAATAAACTAGATCGCCTTCTGAAAAAAGCTGGTTCACTAAGGGTTTAATGACGTTTTTGATTATCGAATGCCATTTGTTTCTTGATATAAAAATAGAAGTGGAAAGCCATCTGTTATCTTCTTTTCCACAGTCGCCTGTTATTACAGGATGATTCTGATTGAAATTTTTATAAACTATTGAGTTGCCGAAACCTGCATTGTTTAGGTCAATGCCTTTAGTTGATCTGATGTTTTTTAGACGATTTTTATTTTTATGTAAATAATGGAAATCAACTAGTCTTCTTTTGCTATCAAGAGCAGCGATGTTATAAAATTTGGCACGGTTGCCGTTAAAATTTGTTTCATAAAAGTCTTTTCTTACAGCGAGTTGAAATTCATCTCCATTATTTGTTTTAAATATCAATGTTTCATCATTATCTGCTAAGCGCCATGTTCCCGCTGTCCAATTTTTTGTTTTTAAATCATATTCAAACGCCCTGTTGCGTTTTAAATAGCTATATCTAAAATCAGCATGGTATATCGCTGCATTGTTTATAACCGTCCCCATCTCAAAATTACCTGTATGATACATATAGATAATATTTGATGTGGCAGGATCAATATGCTGGACGAGTGTTTTATCTAAAGTTATATAGGCGTTTTCGAGCGAAAAGCCGGTGGCGGCTGAAAATGCAAGATCACTTTCGCAATTTAATGCAACTGGTTTAATCCGCGATAGCTCAAGCCTGTTTAAAAAATCAATATTTTCGGCGCCAGTTGATAATTGTCCGTTAAAGCCTTTAATATATAAAAAATCATCTTTTTTAACAGATATTATGTCGTTGACTGCAGTATCTGTTGACGCATAAACAGATACTGAACCTACGCTGCTTATTACAATATTATTATTTATCTTGAACTGGTCATTTAAATATACAGCAAACCCTTTCCCTATAAATACAGAAGCGCCAAGACTACAAATAATATCACCGGACGCTAGTTTAAAAGCCAAGTTTTTAGCACAACTATGATTATACGGCAACTGCTGTACAGTTTTATAGTAAACTATTTTTTTGCTATCTATATAACTGTTTAAGTGCTCTTTAATCCACCGTTCAATGTTGTCGTTGGTGTCATGATCAAGTATGACAAACTCAAAGTTGTCATAGTCCTGATTGTCTAAAATATTGGGAACAAGCGTTTGTTTAAGTTGACCAAGTATATCTATCCCCGTAATGCAGAAAGATATTTTAAATTTAAAATTATCTGTAATCTTAAACTTGTTTTTAACAGGATGATATATCTTGTTTATTAACTCACCTGGGGCTTTAAATGATGGTCTCCATAAATGGGTATTACCTGTATAATATTTATTTTTGAAGCCTGGTGGCACAAACCGCAGGGCGCCCCCAAAATCTTTTACCTTAAATTTGTTTGAAATAAGTAATGTTGCCATCAGCACTTCATGGTGACCTGTCCAACCTGATTTCAACGACTGGTCTAAAAACTTGGCAGCCCTGTTAGATAAACTATAAATAGGATTAAAGGACATAGCTAACACGTTTTTGTCTATTACAACGTCGGTTTTTGTAAGCTTATCCCACCAGTACCAATTAGGATTAAGGTTATCGGTATAATATTTAATAAAGCTACTTATAAAATCGTACTCTATATTTTTTATCACAGTATTGAAAAAGGATGACCATGTTCCGTTAAAAACGACATCATCTTCAATGCACCAGTAATAATCATAATCGGGATAATCCAAATGAAATTTAATAATTGGAAAATGGTTGCTGCCAGGCACAAGGGTATTGCTAACTGGTGTGTAACCAAGGTCGGTCATTACTGCATTTGTAAATTCATATACCTCATAACCTTCCAATCGTTTTTCGGGCTTGTCAGTTCTATTGTGATATACGATAAATGTATCGCCCCATTGAACGGTAGCTGCTTTTACTTGTAGATATAAACGTATTAGCGATTCACTAACACAATCACTTAAAATAAGAAAAGCTTGTTTGTTGGATTTCTTTTTCATAAGCATACTTGACATTAGGTAATACTTAGTAGCAGAATACCATTCGTTCTAACTACTTTACAGATCAGGCATGAAAAACTTGGGACATTTCGGCGTGATGTTTAGGTTAAGGTGTAATATTAGTCAATATAAGATTTTATAAATTAAAATCAAATATTCATCGGATTGCAGTTTCCTATCCTGTATATCAAAGTCAGCCTCTTCTCCTTGTTTCGACATAATTGCGTTGCCAATACTTAAAGTATTTAATATCTCAGGTTGATAGTTGTCTGAAGCTTTGCGCCCATTACCCCTTTCTCAACAAAAACACTTACTTATGAATGAGCTATTACCGTTACTCGTCCTATCAATCATTTAATTATTCTTTTTAGCGTTGACAACATTACATCGCTATTTATATTTTTTGCTATGATTTTACCATTAGGATCTATTAAGTAATTAGCCGGTATATCATAAACATAATAATTTACGGAAACTCCATTACCCCAATATCGTAAATCTGATAATTGGGTCCAGTTCAGACCATCTTGTTTGATAGCACGTAGCCAGGAATCTTTTCTGCTGTCGAGCGAGATTCCTAAAATTGTAAAATTACGCATGGCGAGCTGTTGCGAAACTTTAAGAACAGCGGGGTTTTGAGCCCTGCATGGCAAACACCATGATGCCCAAAAATCAATCAACACATATTTACCCTTAAAATCAGTTAATTTTACTATTTTCCCATTAGTATCTGCCTGTGCAAAATCTGGCGCATTACCACCTACAAACAGGCTATCAATACGGTATTTCAATTCGCTACCCCAGATATTATGCTTGATATTTATAGGCATGGCAGCAAAGACGTGTTTAACTTCCTCCTCTGAAATAGATTGTTCCGATTGATTGTGTGCGTTGTATAATAAATAAGAGTTTAAGTAAGACGCTGGATGTATTCGTATCCATTCTAAAACCAGCCTTCCGTATTCTTTATTAAAAAGTTCCAAAAGTTCGTCTCGTTTTATCCTGTTAGCCGCTAATGTATCCTTATTTATTTTTTTATTCCGTGCGTATCTACTATAGTCTGCATTAATCTTTCGGTACGCTAAATAAACAGAGTCATTGACCACCTGATTGAGAAATTGGTTATTTTCATCTGCCATTAAATTATTAGACACGGTTACATTACGCAAAAGAGAATCTGCGAGTGTAACACTCGCCATACCGGGCTGCAAATAAAGGCGTGTATGGTATTTGTTTATAGTTAGATCGTAATATTCACCATTATTGTTCTTAAGTCTAAACTCGAATTGATGGCCTTTAACATAGGTACTGTCTACTTCTGTCTTAGCCGCAAAACGCCTTGGCTTTATTTTTTCAATGTTAATTTTAGTACCATCTTTTAGCAATGGTGCTTTACCTTTTATAATTAAATTATTTTGTGAAAAGGCTACTTGGGCTAGCAGTAACAATAAAAACAGTAATGTCAATTTACCCATTAGATTATTTCATTATAAGCCATTAAAGCATTCCCTTTAATGGCTTTAATTAAGATTAGTGACAAGAACATCTACTCGGACAAACCTCAGATCCATCATTCTCACATTTAAATCCCCCAGAACAATCGGAGTCGTTACTACACGAGCTTTTACACCCTGGGTCGGCACTGCCGCTTCCTCCAAATACTTTTTTCATTTCTTCTCTGGTTAGCATTTCTTTTATACCACCTAGTTTCAATTGTAATTTTTTCATTATTACTACCTTAATTTGCTTTATTATTGATTAGGCTTTCCCTGTCCTGTTTACCGAAGTCAGGCATCCCTATACAAAGTAATTGATATCTTCAGGTTGGTCGTTTTGGGGGAAAGCCTATGCCCCTTATAAATGTGGTGGGGGGACTAGTGTTTGTCAATGCACCGGGCACGCTGTATCTCAATGCTTCGACAGCAACTATTTGCTCTTTTACAGGGTGCTTTCCGACGATGCATTGGTAATTGAGGACTATTTCATCATCTATTCCTTGCGGGATGACGGTGATTTGCAGCTCATTAAGCAGATTAAAAACCGCAGCAATACTACTTCGCTCCATAAATAAGGTATAGGTTATATTAAAAAAGCAACCTCGGTTAAGATGCCAAAGTCATCATCACTGACAAGGCCATTTGTTTAACCAGATTTAATTGGTAAATCTAACTTAGTAGTTTCTTGTTTGAATTCCAAATATTATTATAAATTTCTGACTATTAGAATAATAGAAAGATTATACGCGTTATCACATATACAAAAAAGAGTACCTATTTAAAAGATCTTAGTTGATTATCTAAGCTCTAGTCTCAATTATCAAGAAATTAAGTGAATCAGCTTATCAGGAGAATGACACGAGTTTTTTTGATAGGAATGAGTATGACTTCGTTTTTATAACTATTTGCCGATACAGAATTTACTAAATATATTATCCAGCAGATCATCAGTAGTTACGGCGCCTGTAATCTCACCCAGATAATGTAGTGCCTGTTTAATGTCCATCGACAGGAAATCTGAAGTAACTGAATCAATTCCTCGTAGCACATCGGCCAACGCCTCCTGGGTTCTTTGCAGTGCTTCGAGGTGCCGGATGTTAGTGACAAGGGTTTCGTTGCCGTCCAGCTGTTCTTTAATTGCCGAGTGGTATATTTTGGAGCGTAACTCGCTAATACTTGTTCTTTCCCTGGCGGATATAGCCAATATACCAGATTGGTTCAGTTTTTCAATTTGCTGGGATGATAATAGATCGGCTTTATTGGCTACGATGAGTGCAGTAACTCCTTGTTGCTGCAATTTGGTCAAGTCGCTGTTTAGCTCTTCATCGGTTAGAAGTGCTGCATCATAAATATAAATTACCAACGCCGACTGCGCTATTTTTTCCATCGTACGCTGTACCCCTATCTTTTCAATAGCATCCGTGGCTTCGCGAATGCCGGCGGTATCAATTAATCTGAAATTAATACCATTGATATTAAGCACTTCTTCTATAGTGTCACGTGTAGTGCCGGGAATATGGCTCACTATAGCGCGTTCTTCATTTAATAAGGCATTTAGCAAGGTTGACTTACCGGCATTTGGCCGACCTGCTATGACGGTATTTACGCCCTGTTTAATAGCGTTTCCTAATTCGAACGATTGCACTAAAGTGCCTATCACCCGGCTGATATCATGGATCAGTTTCTTTAACTGATCGCGGTTGGCAAATTCTACGTCTTCTTCGGCAAAATCAAGTTCCAGTTCAATTAGCGAAGCAAATTGTACCAGTTGTTCGCGCAGGCCTTGTAATTGATTACTAAATCCCCCCCGTAACTGCTGCAGAGCTACCTGTTGCGAGGTTTTAGAGTTCGAGGCAATAAGGTCGGCTACAGCTTCTGCTTGCGACAGGTCCATTTGGCCGTTCAGGAAAGCACGTAGCGTAAACTCGCCGGCTTTTGCCAGCCTCGCTCCTTTTTTGATGAGCAGTTTAATAATTGATTCAATGATGTAGTTAGACCCATGGCATGATATCTCCACTACGTTTTCGCGGGTGTATGATTTGGGTGCGACGAACAGCGAAACTAAAACCTCATCCAATATCATGTCATCGTCTGTTATATTGCCGAAATGAATAGTGTGCGAGGCCTGTTTAGCTAGGTCCTTGCCTTTAAACGTGCTGTTGGCAATGGCTATAGCATCGGGTCCGGATAAACGGATCACCCCGATAGCGCCGGTGCCCGACGGAGTGGCTAAGGCAACAATGGTTTCTTCGGTATTTGTCATTACGGGCAAAGGTCGCAAATTAGTGGCATCAATACTAAACTAAAACGGTAAATTGCGTGTCAATTATGGTAACCGCATTCGAAGCTTATTTAGATACAATTTCAGTACATCACGTTGGCAACCAGGCGCAAAGCGAAATGTATGCTTTGTCAGATCATCCACTTGAGTTAAAGGACGAGTTAATTTCGAGTCTGTTAAAGCAATATTTCCTTTCACCCTTTCAAAAAGCGGTAGAAGTTTATCACCTTATGCACAGTAGCGGTAATCTGGCGTTGAACGAGGTGCACAACTTTGTTTCGCAGATATTTGAGGACAAGGATAAGTTTCATGAGATGTCTGAACAAATAGCCAAACATCTGTACAATGTAACCAATCATCCTAATATTAAACCGGGCGAGCTATACGTCGCTTATTTTAAGGATGTGCAGATCGAGGGCAACCTGTTGGATGCCATCGGCATTTTTAAATCAGAGAATAAAGAAACTTATCTGAAAGTCTACCCGGAAAATAGCGGTTTTGCGGTCGACTATGAGGAAAATGCCATCAACATCAATAAACTGGATAAAGGAGTACTGATCTTTAACATCGAAAAAGAAAATGGCTATAAGGTGGTGGTTATTGACACTGCCAACCGTGGACAGGATGCTGCTGTTTACTGGAAAGATGATTTCCTGCAGTTAAAGATACGCAATGACAGCTATAACCAAACCAGCAACGTCCTGGGTATTTACAAAAACTTCGTTACTGAAAAGATCGACGATGAGTTTGATATGACCAAAGCGGATAAGATCGATCTGCTTAACCGCTCGATGAAATATTTTAAGGAAAAAGAGACATTCGACATGGATGAATTTGGCGAGGAGGTGATCAGTAATCCTAAAGCAATTGAATCATTCAAAACATTTAAGAGCCAGTATGAGGATGAGTTTGATACCCGCATTGGCGACACCTTCGAAATATCAGACAATGCGGTTAAAAAACAATCGCGTATTTATAAGAGTGTGCTGAAACTGGACAAGAACTTTCACATCTATATTCATGGCGATAATAAGCTGATTGAAAAAGGTTTTGACGATGAGCGGGCCATGAATTATTATAAGGTTTATTTTAAAGAAGAGCAATAACCCCCCATACTGTTTCACAAAATAGTGAAACACTTTGAAACACTTGAAACACTTTTTAGGTATAAATATCTCAAAATGAGTTATTTATAAAAATCGGGTGAAACACTTTGAAACAGTAGTAATACTTTAGGTAAACGACATTAACTTATTCATATATAGTATGTTAAGCTATTTATTTACCATCGCGGCTAAATCCAGTGAAACACCTGAGGTGAAACAGCGCTGAAAATTTGAAACCCGACAAAAATGGATTGAACCAAACCTTCTTATCTGAATTTAAAACACAGCGGCAGCTTACTAAGCAAGTGGGATGACACCTCTTCCTCTACTTTTCCTCACAATACGCCCTACGCATAAACCCGATCACTTCGTCATTAATATCTTCTGCATTCAACACCCGCAAATGGTGATTAAATTGCTGGGAACCCGGCACTTGCCCCACCTTTTGAAAGCATAGATTATCGTTATAAGGTTGCCTAAACGGGAACACTATGTGAATAAAATTCTTACCCAATTGCGTTATCCAGGCTGTGCGTTTATGCGCGTTGGAAATACCTACCATGGTTTTGGTAGGTTCGACAATGATATCGCCTATCTTTTCAAATTCTGACAGGAAATGATCGTACAGCATTAACGTGTGTGCAGATTTGCCCGCTAAAAATTCGCTGATGCGTGGGTGTAGTTGCATGATTCTTCTCCATCTTGTCATTTCAACGGGAGAAATCCGTACACGGACAGTCAATGTAATACTTAGCGTGTGTATAGATCTCTCACTACGTTCGGGATGACATACTTTTTAAGAATATTATCAAGGCAATATAGGCAAAATAGCGTCACGGCCCCAACGCTCCTCTATGCCTAAGCCAAAAAGGGCAAAATCGTATTTAACCGGATCTGCCGGGTCGAATTCGCGCAGGCGCCGGGTTAGTTCAATAGCGGTTTGCCAGTCGGTTTGTTTGCGGGTAATGAGTTTGAGATGGCGGGCTACGCGGTCGACGTGCAGGTCGCATGGCACAATCAGGTCTGCTGGTTTGATCTGCTTCCAGATACCAAAGTCGACAGCTTTATTGTCATTGCGCACCATCCAGCGCAGAAACATATTCAGACGCTTACAGGTTGATTTTTGCGAGGGTGATGATACATGTTTTTTGGTGCGATGCGGATAGTCAGGCAATGAAAAGAAATAGCGACGGAAATAGTTAAGATACCTTTCTATCGGCTCGTCCGGAGCTTCTTCAAAATTTGGCCTGTCGCCCTGAGGCTCTCGAGGGGTGAGCGGAAAGGCGTGCCCCGCACGCTTCGAGTGCCTCAGCATGACAGCGCTCTTTGTTTGTTCTTCCTGCTGTATGAACGCCGACTCCAGCGATTCATGATTCTCATAATGCGCCCTAAAAAACGCAATAAAATACAGTGTATCAATATCATTAAAGGTACGATGTTTAAAGTGCAGCAGCTTTTTCAGGTCGATCTCCTCATGATTCATAATAAAATCGTGCGGCGCACCGTCCATCAGCGTAATCAATTCTTTACATTTCCTGATAATGGTTGGGCGCTGGCCCCAGGCCAGTGTGGCTGCCCAAAAACCCATGATCTCGATATCCTGCTTTTTGGTGAACATGTGCGGGATACTGATAGGGTCGTTAGCAATAAAACCAGGTTGGTTGTATTGCGCTACTTTGGCGTCGAGGAAAGCTTTGAGATTGTCTTGCATATTACCAAGCTGTCATTGCGAGTGTAGTGGCAATCGCCCGGAGAACGGCTTTAACGTGTGCGATTGTTTCGTCGTTCCTCCTCGCAATGGCCCTAATTTTTTACGCCAGCGCCTGCTTCAAATCATCCAGCAAATCATCCACATCCTCTACCCCTACACTTAAACGTAACAGGTTATCAACCACCCCAACTGCCTCGCGTGCTTCTTTGGGTATCGATGCATGCGTCATGGTAACCGGATGATTAATGAGCGACTCCACTCCTCCCAATGACTCTGCCAATGAGAATACTTTAAATGATGATGCTATACGAAAAGTTTCTTTAAGGTCGGCACCTTTCAGGGTAATCGATATCATCCCCCCAAAATCGCGCATTTGTTTTTTTGCGACGTCATGGTTTGGATGGTCGGTAAAGCCCGGCCAGTATATTTTTTCAACCTTCGGATGCGTTTTCAGGAACTCAGCTATTTTACGGCCATTCTCACAATGTGCTTTCATGCGCAAATGCAGCGTTTTAATGCCGCGTAGCACTAAAAAACTATCCATAGGGCCCGGTGTGGCACCGCACGAGTTATAAATAAACCACAGGCGTTTATACAGGTCCTCGTCGTTCAGCATCAAAGCGCCCATTACCACGTCGCTATGGCCGCCAATGTATTTGGTTACAGAGTGCATTACCACATCGGCACCCAAATCAATCGGGTTTTGCAGGTATGGCGAGGCAAATGTGTTGTCAACCACCGTCAATATACCTTTTTCCTTGCCTATTTTGGCCACCACCTCAATATCAACGATCTGCATCGTCGGGTTGGTTGGTGTTTCTATCCAGATAAGCTTTGTATGAGCGTTTACATGCTCACGGATGGTCTCCGGGTCAGACAAATCCAGGAAATGAAACTTGATACCGTAATTGGCAAATATCTTCGTAAATATCCGGTAGGAACCGCCATATAAATCATTTCCGGTAATTACCTCATCTCCGGGAGCCAGTAACTTCATTACCGCATCCGTGGCGCCCATTCCACTCGAAAATGCCAATCCAAACTTAGCATTTTCCAAAGCCGCCAAACAGCTTTCCAAAGCCTTACGCGTCGGATTTGTTCCGCGCGAATACTCGTAGCCTTTATGGTCTCCAGGCGATTTTTGCCAGTAGGTTGATGTCTGGTATATCGGCGTCATTACCGCGCCGGTTGACGGATCAGGCTCCTGACCAGCGTGGATTGCCTTGGTTGCGAATTTCATTTTGTGGTTGATTAAGTTGATTGGTTGATGGAGTGAGTAGTTGGTCTAGCTCAATTCATCAACCTTTTTCTTTTTAAGATATTGAATATAACCATTTAACAATCTCAAACAGCTATCATACGCTAAGTAAAACTTCCAGCCCGGTATAATTTATGATCTTTTTATCGACAGCAATTAACATATCATCAAGTGTTTCTGACCATGAACCGCGTGCCATTATACAAAAACGGATATTGTCTTGGTAATAAGCGACCGTGCCCCTCTGCAATGTTATTATCTATTGAACGGGAAGAACGCATGATTTGATCAGTAATCAACACTCCCTAATACGCTCTTGCAAAAAGAACCCTCTGCGTCGACGGCTTACCGGTTAAGATACATTTACCTTCTTCCTGCTTGTTATTTAAAGGAATACAACGGATAGTCGCTTTAGTTTCGTCTTTTATGCGTTGTTCGGTTTCTGCAGTGCCATCCCAATGAGCTGACAGAAAACCGGGTTTTTCGTCTAACAGGCGTTTAAACTCTTCGTAATCGTTCACCTCGGTGGTGTTTTCGGTGCGGAAGTTGGCGGCTTTTTGGTAGATATTTGTCTGAATTTCCTCTAGCAACGCTTCTATCCTGGCGGCTAAGCCTTCCTGGTTAACGGTTTCTTTGGTTTTAGTATCGCGACGTGCCAGTTCAACTGTACCGTTCTGCATATCGCGGCTGCCTATAGCCACTCGCAATGGCACACCCTTAAGTTCGTATTCGGCAAACTTAGCTCCGGGACGATGGGTATCGCGATTATCAAACTTAACTGAAATACCTGTTGCTATCAATTCTTTACGCAGGCTGTTTACGTAGGTGGTTATGTTTTCCAGCTCTTCGTCATGCTTATAGATCGGCACAACAACTACCTGTATAGGCGCCAGTTTTGGCGGCAATACCAGGCCTGCGTCATCAGAGTGCGCCATGATGAGCGCGCCTATCAAACGGGTTGATACGCCCCATGAGGTAGCCCAAACATAATCAAGCTTGTTTTCTTTATTGGTAAACTTTACATCAAAAGCTTTGGCAAAGTTCTGACCCAAAAAGTGCGATGTGCCAGCCTGCAACGCTTTACCGTCCTGCATTAAAGCTTCGATGCAATAGGTATCCAAAGCACCAGCAAAACGTTCGTTTGGTGTTTTGCGGCCTCTTACTACGGGTAGTGCTAAAAAGTTCTCTACAAAATCGGCATAAACCTCCAGCATTTGCTCGGTTTCAGCAACAGCTTCTTCGGCTGTGGCATGGGCGGTATGCCCTTCCTGCCATAAAAACTCGCTGGTACGTAAAAACAAACGGGTACGCATTTCCCAGCGCATTACGTTGGCCCACTGGTTAACCAGAATAGGCAGGTCGCGGTATGATTGGATCCAGCCACGGTAAGTATTCCAGATAATGGTTTCTGATGTCGGGCGGATGATTAATTCTTCTTCCAGTTTAGCTTCCTCGTCTACTACGATATTACCACTACCGTCATTTTTTAAACGATAATGCGTTACCACTGCACACTCTTTAGCGAAACCCTCAACGTGGCTGGCTTCTTTAGAGAAAAATGATTTAGGAATAAGCAAAGGGAAATAAGCATTGCTATGGCCGGTGTCTTTAAACATCTTATCTAAGACAGATTGCATCTTTTCCCAGATAGAATACCCGTACGGTTTGATGATCATACAACCCCTAACCGGCGAATACTCAGCCATATCTGCTTTTATAACCAGATCGTTATACCATTGCGAATAATCTTCATCTTTACTAATAACGCCTTTACTCATTGTTGTGGAATATATTTTGACTGTTTAATTACTTAAATTTGTGCTCAAATTTATAAATTTATACGTTATCAGCGCGCCAAATTAAACCATTGGTGTAAATTATAGTCAAACGCGCATAACCAAACCTACAATGAAAAGGGACCTGCTAAAAGGAATTGTTTTGATCAGTGCGGTTGCATTGAGTTCCTGTTCTACGCTTACTGATATATCAAGCAATAAAATTATAGGCGATGATGTGTATTACACTAAAGCGAAAGCCGGTGTATCTGAGTACTCTGTACCCGAATATGTAGAGCAGCCGCAATTAAGAAACGATGATTACTATTATTATGGCGACTATGAATCGCGCATAAGACGTTTTAGTTACGCATCGCCATTTGATTATGATGATGATTACTATGGCGACTATGTGCCCTATACATCGGTGTCTTATCGGGATACAACCGAACAATATGCTTATGCTCCTGATGACTATACCTATGATCCTTATTATGATGAGTTGGGCGTATACTCTGCTTATGATTTTGGTTATGGCGATTACTGGGGCTACGACAACTTTGGTTATGGCATAGCTTACTCTACCTTTGTTTATAGCGGCGGCACACGGGCTACACACAGAAAAGATTACTCCCATTCAAATAACAATGACGGTATTTTTGTAAGAGCAAATACCGGCAACCATCACTACGGCAACTCGATATTTAGCCAGGGCATTAATGGTAGCGGTGCAGCTAAAGCTACAGTACCGGCATTTACCCGTGGCAACACTGCTGCAGTCGGTAATCCGGGCTTCAAAGGGATGCGTCCCGGTGGCAGCAATGCTGTCTATCCTGGTCGCCCGGGTATGAATTCAACCACCGGTCAATCTATTAACAGCGTAGCCGGTACAAACCGGCCAATCCGTCCGGCAGATGAAAATCCCAGAGCGGTTAGACCTGCCATAGAACGGGCCACACTTCCGTCATTGCCGCCATCAACGTCATCATCAAGCCGCGGTTCAAGTTCAAGCTCAAACTCAAGTGGTTCGAGCTCTGGCGGCGGCGGTTCAAGCAGTGGCGGCGGCGGCAGACCAGTCAGGCCATAAAGCACATATATGAAATTTAGATATACATTTTTTGTAATTGCGTTTTCGGCAATTAGCACCAGCAGTTTTGCCCAATACGCCAAGGATGCTGTACGTTTTTCAACCTCACAAATCGGCTCTACCTCGCGTATTAAAGCGCTGGGCAACGCCGGCACAGCTGTAGGCGGCGATCTGTCATCACTTAGCGGAAACCCGGCAGGTTTGGGTTATTTTACACATTCAGAACTAAGCATTACGCCCGAGTTTGATAGTTACGGCAATAAAGCGTCTTATATAGGCCAGCCGAGTTCTGCAAACCAGAATAAAGTTAACTTCAGCAATGCGGGTATCGTATTTTATAGCCAGCTGGATAAGCCCGCGGGCAGCAACAGAAACAAAGGCTGGCTGAGCGTGAACTTTGGCGTAGGCTATAATCGCACCAATAACTTTTATGAGCGTATAAAATATGGCGCAAAAAATGATGCTAACTCTATAACCGATTATTATGCAGACCTGGCAAACGGGCAAGGCGTAAGCGATGGTAGTTTACAATCATGGGCCTTTAATGAGAAATTGATCGATAAGTATGGGATTCCATCGAACTATAACTATCAAAGCAACGCCTTCCCGGGTGTGCAGCAAACAGGCTTTATAAGCCGTACAGGCGGGCAAAGTGGTTATGATATAGCAGTAGGCGCCAACTATAGCAATAAACTATATGTTGGTTTAGGTATGGGCATAAGCGAAATAAGGTATCATACCAATACCAGCTTTAATGAAACCGGCAACCTGAGCGTATCAGAAAACGGTATCCCTGTTACGCATGGCTTTAATTCAACTTATACACAGTTTCAGGATACCAAAGGCGAAGGTTATAATGTTAAACTGGGCATACTTTACAAGATCATTGAAAACGTGCGCGTGGGTGCTACCATTACCACTCCTACTTATTATACCATTGACGATTCATTTAACGAGGGGCTTAACAATAACCTGAGTAGCGGCAGTCAATATGTTGACGGACCTGCTGGTTATCCTTTAAGCTATAACATGCGCACGCCGTTTAAATTTGCCGGCGGCTTGTCTGTGTTTATGGGTAACGTTGGTTTTATTACCGGCGATGTTGAGTACATTGATTACACAACTACCCACATAAGCAGCAATGACGAATACACCAGCGATTATGACAACGGCATTATCAAAAAACATTATCGTGCGGCAGTTAATGCTCATGCCGGCGCTGAAATTAAAATCATTGATACCTTTTTCTTACGCGGCGGTTACGGAATACAAGGCACATCGTTAAAAGATGGTACTAACACCAGGATGCTAACCGGCGGCTTGGGTTATCATTTAGGCAACTATTATATTGATGCAGCCTACATGAATTTAAAAGGGTCGCAAAACGTAACGCAGTATGATATTGGCAATAATACGCCAAAGGCTGCCGTCAACGCTAGTAACAACAACTTTTTCCTGACTATCGGTTTAAAATATTAAACAGCCTATCGTATCATAGGAGACGATAGGCATTGCGTCTCTATATTATACGGATGTAATTAATCCTCATTAACAAACGAGCGCAGCATCCAGGTGTTTTCTCTTTAAACTGCATAAAGCGATTGATCATGTCGTTGGTGCCATCGTCGCCTGCTTTTTCAGTAATCACTAATAGTTGACGCTCCATTTCTATAACGGCTGCTGTTTGCTTTTGTTACGTAAATTTACCATTCCTGTCGATATTAAACAGCATCTTTGTGAGCTATGACTATGCTATCACCTTTCATCAATAAACGTCTCGATGGTGTGATCTGGCGCATGGAAATTGATAGCTTAAGCGATACTATTTTCCTTGAAACCCGCACTGACGACAGGCAGGTTGCCTTTACTTCGGTTAACCTTAATACCGGGGAAACTAACTTTGAGAACCATACAACTGCAGAGCGCTGGCTTACTGGCATAGAGGCGGCTTATGACGGGCTTTTGCTGCTGCACAATTATCAATCAGAAAACACACCGGTACACAAGGGTATTTCCGCGATTGACAACGCAGCACAAATTATTTGGAGCAACTATACCTATGGCTTTGATCACCTGACGGTAAACGGGCCAGTGGTATTTAACACACAGGTGCAGCCTAAAAAATTATTTTTGATTGATATCAAAACAGGCACGATGCTCAGAACTTATAACCCGCCAATCGACGTCGAGATTGATAATTATATAAGGTTTCCGCAAACGACAACGCCCGCTCAATTAAATGGACCTTTAACCAGTGATAGTTATGGAAACGTTGCACAATACCTGCACTACAATAAATTCAGAATTGTATCTTTGCACACTTTAAACAATGGGCAGCTACAGCAGCGTTTGTTTATAAACGACGAAACTGCTACGGTATATGAAGATTTATTAAATACCGGGATACAAAAAATGCAGCCAGAGTCGTTTATCTTGTATAAAAACCTGGTGATATACATTAAAAACAAATCAAATTTAATAGTAACGCCCCTATAAATTACTGAATAATAATTTATTATGAAATTAAAGACTTTATTATTTCTAACATCCCTATTAATCTCTTCCACCTCACTTTTCGCGAAAAACAGATTGACCGATTCAATTGGAGTTGAGAATTTGGATGGTAAAAAAGTAATCTTACATAAATTAGATCCAAAAGATAATTATTACTCGATAGGCCGCCGCTACAATGTAAAACCCGGCGATATCATTAAGTTTAACAACAACGCACCGCTGAAAATTGGCGGCATCATCAAAGTACCTACAGACAGATCATTTTTAGAAAGCACTAAACCTGCTCCCATAAAGTCTGCTAAACAGGCGAATACGCCCGCTACACCACAACAAACAAAAGCTGATACACAGCCAAGCCAGGCACCTGCTAATACCGGCCTTGCTTCACAACAATATAAAGTATCGGCTGGCGAAACCCTGTACGCTATAGCTAAACGCTTTAATTCGAGCGTTGAGGAATTAACCAAGCTAAATAACTTAACCAATACTACCCTTACTCCAGGTCAAATTATACAGGTAAAACCAAGTTCGACCGAAGTATCGTCAGCTACCGAAGCACCACGCCCCGTTGCCAAACGCGACTCGACCAGCTATGTAAGCAGTATAGATAGTGCCGAAAGGAGGATCAATACCAACCGTTATGGCTTATTCGAGAAAACCGAAAAAGGCGTAGCCACCTGGATTGACGACACCAGCCTTGACCCTAATAAAAAACTGGTTTTGCATCGTACCGCCCCTATCGGTACGGTAATTAAAATAACTAACCCCATGACAGGTCGTACTACATTTGCTAAAGTGGTAGGGCGGCTAAACGACAGCGCGTCGACTAAAGATGTTATCCTGGTGATGACTAAAAATGTAGCAGAATCAATCGGTGCATTAGACAAACGCATCCACGTAAATATCAGCTACGGTACGCCTGATAATGAGTAAGCCTTATATTATTGGTATTGCCGGTGGCAGCGGCTCGGGCAAAACGTTTTTCTTAAAGCGATTTTTAGATCATTTTTCGCCGGATGAAGTTTGCCTGGTTTCACAGGATGATTATTACTTCCCCGTAGCGCATAATATGACGCCCGAGGAAAACAAGCTTTACGACTTCGATAAACCGGCGACCATTGATGCCGGGCAATTTGAAAAGGACATCAAAAAACTGACTGCAGGCGAGGTGATCTATAAAAAGGAATACACCTTTAATAACCCCAACGCTGTACCTAAGATACTGGAGATTAAACCGGCGCCTATCCTGATCATTGAGGGCCTGTTTATCTTCCACTTTAAACCGATTGAAGAATTGCTGGACATGCGCATCTTTATCGACGCAGATGAAGCCGTTGCTTTGGAACGCCGCCTGAAACGTGATCTGATTGAACGCGGCTACTCACACGATGATGTGATGTACAAATGGGTAAACCACGTCGTACCGGCCTATAAAGAGTTCTTACTGCCTTATAAAGACGGCTGCCATAAAGTAGTTATTAATAACTCGAACACCGCTGAAGGCATACAAGCGGTTACCGATGAGATATCTGAAGATCTGCGAAAAAGGGTGCTTAATAAGGCGTGACGCTTTCCGTATTCCTAAATATTCCGGGTATACTGCACCTTAAGTTTCTTTACCACGTCATTTATGTATGGTGATTAATTTCCATTTCCGGCACATCACCTTCAATAATTAACTTTCCAGCAGTAGCTTGCTTTATTTCTTCAACAGATACTCCCGGTGCACGTTCTATAAGTTTAAATCCGCCTTCAGGTAAAATATCCAACACAGCCAGTTCAGTAACAATCTTTTTAACGCAGCGGATGCCGGTCAAAGGCAAATCGCATTGAGGCAATAATTTCGACTCGCCGGCCTTATTAACGTGTTGCATGGCAACAATGATATTTTCTGCCGATGCCACCAGGTCCATTGCGCCGCCCATGCCTTTTACCATTTTACCGGGGATCTTCCAATTGGCTATGTCTCCGTTTTCTGATACTTCCATGGCACCCAGAATGGTCAGATTCACTTTTCTGGCGCGGATCATCCCAAAGCTCATGGCCGAATCAAATATTGCAGAGCCGGGCAGCATGGTAATGGTTTGCTTACCGGCATTGATCAGGTCGGGATCTTCATCGCCCTCAAACGGAAAAGGCCCCATGCCAAGCAACCCGTTCTCAGATTGCAGAACAACATCCATATCCTTTGGTATATAATTAGCAACCAATGTAGGTATGCCAATACCCAGGTTTACATAGTAACCATCTTTTATTTCCTTAGCAATGCGTTTTGCTATTCCTGTTTTATCCAACATATTTAAATCTCTTTGTCGTTGCGAGCGAGGACGAGCGGCAATCGCAAGCATGCAATGTGCGCGTCCCGATAACCGCCGGGCGCCACGCTACGCTCAGTTATAGTTAAGTTGTTTTACTTCTAACGGTCCGCTGCTCTATCCTTTTCTCATAATTCGTCCCCTGAAATATCCGATGCACGTAAATACCAGGCGTATGAATGTAATCAGGGTCCAATTCTCCCGGCTCAACCAGTTCTTCTACCTCGGCAATGGTTGTCTTGCCAGCCATAGCCATAATGGGATTAAAATTCCGCGCGGTAGCGCGGTAGATCAGGTTGCCCATCGTATCGCCTTTCCATGCTTTTACGATAGCGAAATCAGCATCAAAGGCCAGCTCCATTAAATAGTCTTTACCGTTAAATTTTCTTACTTCTTTGCCTATGGCTACCTCGGTACCTATGCCTGCGGGTGTAAATATTGCCGGCATACCGTAACCGGCGGCCATGCAACGTGTGGCTAACGTACCTTGCGGTACCAGTTCAACTTCCAGTTCGCCGCTGAGCAGTTGCCGCTCAAACTCCGCGTTTTCGCCGACATAAGAAGAGATCATCTTTTTTACTTGTCGTTGCCTAAGCATAAGGCCTATGCCGAAGTCGTCGACACCAGCATTATTAGATATACAGGTCAGATCTTTTACGCCTTTTTTCACCAGTGCAGCAATGCAATTTTCGGGCAGTCCACACAAACCGAACCCGCCCACCAACAGGGTTGCGCCGTCATGTACATCGCGCACGGCATCGTCGGCATTATTACAAACTTTGTTCATCGGCTATAATTGATTTAATAAAGCTACTAAATCGTAATACACAAAAACAATTAACAAAACCATGTATTACTATTATATAACCATTAAACAAAGATTATGTTATTTGAAGATAATGATTTGCAGAGCGAAAAGAGCAGGGATGCCGAACAAGGCCAGCCCAATGCCTATCGTGTAGAGGATGACGACAATAAAGACGAAGATGATCTGACACGCTTTGATGACAAACGGCCGATTTCTGAAGGCCAGCCAATGGGTGGCCAAAATTTCGGCTCAAATAACGTCACCCGCGCAGGTAATGATCCGGCTAACCCGGCGAAAAACTCAGGTAATAGTAACGCTTATTTTAAGCGCACCGAACCTGCCGAAGAGCATCCGGAAGATAATAACTTTAAACCGGGCGAAAAAGCGGTTTACAGCGAAGGTACCGTTGACAATGACGGCGAAAGTGATGACAAGCCGAACATCCCCGGACCGGGTGAGTTACCCGACCAGCAAAAGGTTGGCGAAGAGTAATGGAAATGCGGCAGCACCATTAAGCATCCACGCTTAACGGAATACCAGGGCAAGCGTAGGCAATTAAAATCTGCTAATGTCTTGAGCGCAGACGCTCATAAAGAAATATATTCAAGCGTGGACGCTTGAACAGGCAGGGAACGTTTCTTTACACTCATGGCAACGGACTCCGGTGACAAAAAAGATAACGTTGCCATTTCGACCGTAGGGAGAAATCTATACACGGACATTCACATCATGCGTAGCGTGTGTATAGCTCTCTCCCCCTGATTGAGATGACATTTTCTCCATCAATGCGTTTAACTTAAAGATACTACTCTGCACCCTTTTATGCTACCATTTCACATGCTGATCAATAAAGCTAATTAGCTGACCGGCCATGGCTTGTTGTTCTTCTCCGTTGGGATGCCCCGCGCTGCCTTTGTAGGGAAAAAAGCAGGTTAATATCTTCTTATCATTCATGCTGGCTACAGCTTTTTCAATATATCCCGGCCATACAGACCCGGCTTGTGTAGCGTCCATATTGCCCAACGCGCAAATGATACTTGCTTTAGGATACTTATCTCTGATAGATTTAACCATATCGTGATACGCTTTTACGATCTGTACATCAGTTGGCGCAGTTGTGCCAAAGCGAGCTTTAAATTCGGCATGATCGGGCTGCTTAACTAACCATGAGTCATTTTGAAATAAGTTGATGACCACCACATCAGGCTGATATTTGCTAAAATCCCATTTGCGGGTTTTATCATTGCCGTCTATCAGGTCGAACATTTCAGGCATGGTCTGCGGAAACCAGCTTATGGTTACTCCTATACCGCTGCGGGCGGTGCAATAATATTCGGCATCAAAATGCCGGGCGGTAATGGCGGCATAGCCTACATAATTATTCTCGTAAGGTGCGGTGCCCCTGTCCTTTCCGCTTGAATCTTCAACCGCATATCCGCAGGTGATAGAATTGCCAAAAAATTCGATCTTACGTTTCTTTACAGGCGCAGCAGCCAGCACTTTGGCTTTATTATCAAATTGCAATTGATAAAGCCAGGTTTTACCCATTGTCCATTCAGTACGCTTAAACAGCTCCAAATTATGCTTGCCCATTGGCAGCCCCTCGGCCAGTGTGTATTCTTTTTTTGTTGGGTCTAAATGTACTTTGGCGATCACCCTACCGTCGATGATCACGTTATAAAAGTTCTCACCGTGTTGATCTTTTAGTATGGCTTTTACACCTGTACCATTAAAGTTTACACTGATTGAACTGCCCGGCCACGACAAGACGGCTGCATCAGTACTTTTATCAATACGGCCCATGTAGTGTATCCGCGGGTCATCGCTCTTAATAATTACTTGCGCCTGCGTACAATTGTTTAACGTAGACCATAGCAGCAAACAGATAAAGTAGTTACGCATAATTTTAGATTTTGAAGAGATGCCATTGCGAGACCGGTATGGTTCCAGATAGCTATGAGACGCGCACCAGGCTCCTTGCGATTACTTCGTCGTTCCTCCTCGCAATGACAAATTTATTATTGTACAATTATCTCAAATATACATAAGTGATCCCATCGCCGCCACGGTCTGCATGTTCATCTTCCAAACGGTCTACCTGATCATATTTTTTCAGGTACTGGCGGATCATTTTTCGCAGGATCCCATCCCCTTTCCCATGAATGATCTTGATGTTGCCGTAGCCCATCATCACGGCCCGGTCAAACAATCGCTCTATCGCAGCCAGTGCGTCCTCAGTACGCATGCCACGCACATCAATCTCGGGGCTAAAGCTCGCAATATCACCGGTATTTGCAGCAAAATTGCGGCGTACCTCTTTCGGCACCGATGATTTAGAAACTTTTTGCACCCTTTTTCGCTTAGCCACCGTGCGCAGGTCGCCAATGGCTATAATCACCGTATCCTTAACAATTTCCATTACTTGTCCGGTAGTTTCAGAGTCTGTTAGTTTTACCCAATCGCCAACCTTCAACTCTTCATCATTCGGTTGTTTTTTTGGCGTTTCTGGTTTAACGGTATTTTTCTGCAACTCGCGGTTGAGGCTCTCGCGCAAATCGCGGGTTTTTTCTTTATCAGCGTTGTTACTCTTGATCTCAGCGATGGTGTTTTCAACCAGCTTATTGGCATTAAGGATGATATTCTTCGCTTCCTCTTTTGCTTCGCGGATGAGTACCTTTTTATTTTCTTCGAGATAGCTTTTCAGCTTTTCATTTTCGGTCAACAAAGTATCTACGCGGCGCTGCTGTTTATCGAGCTTAACGCGGGTATCCAGTATTTCCTTTTTTTCACGCTCCAGGCCAACAAGCAGTGAATCTACACTCTTTTGTTCTGAACTTATTTTGTTTTTCGCGAGATTAAGTACTTGTTGTGGCAAGCCTATTTTTTGCGCTATTTCGAATGCGTACGAGCTGCCCGGCTTACCTATCTCTAATATATATAACGGCTGCATTTCCACGTTATTAAATAGCATCGAAGCATTTTCAATACCTTCGGTGTTACCGGCAAATATTTTCAGGTTGGAGTAGTGGGTAGTTACCATCCCCCTAACCTTTTTATGATTAAGCGATTCCAGCACAGCCTCGGCAATCGGTCCGCCAAATTGGGGGTCGGTACCGGTGCCGAACTCATCTATTAAAATCAAAGACTTACCATTAGCATTCTCTACAAACTTTTTCATTTTAGAGAGATGCGCACTATAGGTACTCAAGTCACTTTCAATAGATTGATCATCACCAATATCTACAAAAAATTGCTTAAACACACCCACCACGCTGGTTTCATTTGCAGGAATTAACAGACCTGCCTGAACCATGAGCTGCAGCAGGCCCACCGTTTTCATACATACCGATTTACCCCCGGCGTTTGGACCTGACACTACGATAACACGTGTCTGATCGTCAATATGCAGATTTAGCGGTACTACAGTTTTCTTTTCCTTTCGAAAGTTCAGGAACAACAACGGATGGCGGGCATTAACCAACCGTAAACGCGGCTCGTTAACCACCTGTGGCAATTCGCCTTCAATATCGATAGCAAACAGGGCCTTAGCGCGCACAAAATCCAGTTTGGTGAGCAGACTATGGTACGAGAGTAAAAGCGGCACATAAGGCCTTAATTCGTCTGTCAGCGCAATTAATATTTTAATGATCTCGCGACGACGCTCAAAGTCCAGATCCCGGATACGGTTATTGAGTGTAAAGACCTCCTCGGGTTCAATGTATACAGTTTGCCCTGATGCCGATTCATCATGAACAAAACCTTTTAGTTTCCGTTTATTTTCAGCCAACACAGGGATACACAGGCGGCCGTCGCGTACGGTGAGCGAACCATCGGCGGTCCAGCCATTGGCTGTGGCGCTTTTAAATATCTGGTCAATTTTGCGGCGCGCCTCCTGTTCGGCTTTAGCTATGCCTGCCGATATTTCGGCCAGTTCTCGTGAGGCATTAGGCTTCATCTTTCCTTTGGCGTCAATTACCTGCTCAATTTTTCGGATGATGGCTTTCTCAATGGGCAAATGCTCAAACAGCGCTTCGAGGTTTGGATATTGCCCCTCGCGTTCGTTAAAATAAGCTATAACCGCAAAAACTGTGGTCAGCGAAACATATACATGAAAAAACTCCTCCTCGGTTAAAAAGGCCCCTTCGAGGCGGGCTTTGTTAGCCAAAGCCTTGATATCATAAAAATGGGTAATAGGCAGTGCGGCATCATTTTGCAGGATATTTTTAAACTCATGAGCCTGGCTTAAAAACTTACTGATTTGCTCAAAATTGCTCATTACCTGTATGCGGTCAACCATTTGTTGGCCCATCTCACTGAGGCAATGCGCTTTTATTAATTCTTTTACTTCGGTAAATCCCAGCTTATCAATGCTGTTTTCAGGGTAGATCATTCGTTTATTGCCCCCTTTTGAAGTGGTTTAGCACAGGACGAGGTATATTCTTACCATTAGGTAAAGGCTGGCTCATTCTCATGCGTCTTTCTTTGTCAATCAAATTTAATTGGATCTTCTTCGCGTCATCTTTCATTTTGTCAGACGACGAATCCTGCTTGCCTTTTTGCGTTTTTTTCTGCAGTCGCTCCATGCGTCTGCGGGTTATTTCATTATCCTTGGCAACAAGCGCATTGATAGAGTCTGATTTTGCTTGCAATATCTTGGCAATATCGTCGTACATAGGTATCATTACGTCAGGATGGCTAACATAATAGGCCATGCTTTTTCTAAACTGCGCCGAATCGGTATGATGCTGTTTAAAGACATAAAAATATCGGCCCGTTCCGTTGCGATACAAACTATCACCGTTGGGTTGATTTAAAAGGCTGCCGTCAACCAGGTGTACATCAACCAGCAGGTTCACCATTTCGTCCCGGCCCAGGACACCTTTTGCATCTTTATCGTTATTGCAGGCAAACAAAAAAAGCAAAGCTGAAAAAAACAAGATAATATGTTTGCGCATTCTTTAATTTAGCGGTTTGATTGACAAAATTACGGATTAATGAGCATTGCAGATAATATCAAACATCTAAAAACGCAGACTGTGCCAAAAAAAGTATCGCTGGTTGCGGTATCAAAGACAAAATCGGCTGCAGAAATACAGGAAGCCTATGATGCCGGGCAGCGTCTATTTGGCGAGAACCAGGTGCAGGAAATGGTTGAAAAACAAGAACAATTACCTAAAGATATTCAATGGCACCAGATTGGCCACCTGCAAACTAATAAGGTGAAATACATAGCACCGTTTATCGCGATGATACAATCGGTTGACAGCCTGAAACTTTTGCAGGAGATTAACAAACAGGCGCTGAAAAATAATCGTGTGATTGATTGCTTGCTACAGATCTACATAGCTGACGAGGAAACTAAATTTGGTTTGGGCTTTGATGAAGCCATTGAGCTTTTACGCTCGGAAGACTTTGCAGTATTAAAAAATATCCGCATACGCGGATTAATGGGCATCGCCACCAACACCGATAAAGAAAAACAGTTAAAAGACGAGTTTAATGAACTGAAAGTTTTCTTTGACGGTATTAAACAAAGCTTTTTCCGTAAGGATGATAATTTTAATGTAGTGTCGATGGGTATGTCGTCAGATTATGAAATTGCCATAGCACAAGGCAGCACCATGATACGTGTTGGCAGCACTATTTTTGGTGAACGGGTTATTAAACATTGGAAAAATAATTAGTATGACCAATGACTCCATGATCAACATACATTTAAGAGTAGCCGTAAAAGAAGATTGTCCGCGCTTACTGGAACTTGTTAATGAGCTGGCTCTTTATGAAAAAGCACCGCAAGAGGTAACCGTCACACTTGAGGAATTTGAGGCCGCAGGCTTTGGCAATAGTCCGGTGTGGAAAGCCTACGTGGCCGAAGTTGATGGTTTAGTTGTTGGATTCGCCCTGTATTATGTCCGTTTTTCAACCTGGAAAGGCTGCCGCATGTACCTGGAAGACTTTATTGTAACCGAGCCTATGCGCGGCCGCGGTATCGGTAAATTATTATTCGACCGGCTGATCCTTGAAGCCAAAGAAACGGGATTTTCAGGTATAGTCTGGCAGGTGCTCGACTGGAACGCGCCGGCGCTTAATTTCTATGCAAAATATAATGCGGCCATTGAAGCAGGGTGGTTAAATGCGTCATTATCCAAAGAACAACTACTAACCTATTGATCTATGAAAACACGGTGTTTTTTATTATGCGGATTGCTTGCATCACTAAGCAGCTGTAACTGGGGCGAAAAGAATACAACCAAACCGGATATTAATACAGATACGTTGGCTTATACTTACAAAACCATAAAAGAACGCGCGAGCGATTGCGGTAATAAACCTGACACCGGCTGTACGGTAGCTAAGATCACGTACCCCGTTTTCAACGGGCAGACGATGCTCAACAACTCAATATCAAGTAGTCTGCTCAATTTATTTAAGATGGATAAACACTATACAGATCTGCAACAATATGCTAAAGACTTCATCGGGTCTTTCGATGCCGTTAAAAAGCGCGAGGATCGTCCCGGCATGTTTTTTACGCTGGATAGTCACGCCGAAGTATTAAGACAAGACTCAAGCCTAACTACACTTGAAATCAGCGGTCATAACTTTCAGGGCGGCGCACATGGCAGCTGCATGACTACTTTTATCAACTGGAACACAAAGGCCAATAAAAATATCGCCCTTAGCGATTTACTTATTCAGCGTTATGTCGAAAAACTTACTGCCATTGCAGATACTATTTTCAGAAAACAGGAAAAATTAAGTCTGAGCGCATCTTTAGCTAACGACTACTTTTTCAAGGACAACAAATTCGCGCTTAATAATAACTTTCTTATCACTCCATTGGGTATTAAATTCCTGTATAATCAGTATGAAATAAAACCTTACGCGGCGGGGCAAACCGATTTGTTTATTCCCTACGCTAAGCTAAAATTGCTATTAAAACCTAACACGGTTATCACTCAATATCTAAAATAAATGCTTGTTTTTAAATTTGGAGGCGCATCAGTTAAAGATGCGGAAGGTATTATCAATCTGGCCAATGTAGTTAGTAAATATAAAAATGAGCAACTGCTAATTGTGGTTTCGGCTATGGGTAAAACCACTAATGCTTTGGAGAACCTAGCCAAAGCTTATGTAAACCAGTCTGACGATTTGCATGCTATTTACGAAGGCATTAAACGCTATCATTTTGAGATCATGGACCTGTTATTTGAACAAGGCCATCCTGTATTTGACGAGGTGGCTAATACCTTTGTCGAGATTGACTGGATGATCGAGGATGACCCGCATGATGATTTTGATTTTACTTACGATCAGATCGTATCGGTTGGTGAGCTGGTATCAACCCGTATTGTTGCCGCTTATCTGAATCAAGCAGGTTTAAAAAGCCAATGGATCGATGTGCGGGGTTATATCCATACTGATAATACTTATCGCGAGGGCGTTGTTCAATGGGACAAAACGCGGCATAGCATTCAATTGGGCATCCCGTCGCAACTGGAGCGGGGTTTTGTTGTTACCCAGGGCTTTTTAGGTGGTACGTCCGAGAACTTTACTACGACACTGGGCCGCGAAGGCTCTGATTATACAGCATCTATATTTGCCGCCTGCCTGGGCGCAGAATCGGTTACTACCTGGAAAGATGTCCCCGGAATTTTGAATGCAGACCCAAAACTGTTTGAATACACCGTTAAGTTTGATGAACTGACTTATACAGAAGCTATAGAAATGACTTATTATGGGGCGACCGTCATCCACCCAAAAACCATTAAACCGTTGCAAAACGCCAGGATACCTTTGCTGGTGAAACCTTTTAATGATCCGGGTGCACCGGGTACCATTATTAAGGAAACAGCTAACAATGTATTTGAAAAACCGGTTATCATCATTAAGCAAAAACAGGTATTGCTGTCTATAGCAACCAAAGACTATTCGTTTGTTACTGAGAATCATTTGAGTGATATATTTGGAAGGTTTGCCGGGCATCATATTAAAATAAACGTTATGCAAACCTCTGCCCTGAGCTTTAGCGTTTGTTTTGATTATAAGGAAGAGTATTTTGGCAGATTACTGGAAGCTTTAAATCAGAAATACAGAACAAAATACAATGAGAATTTAACACTAATTACCGTTAGACATTATACCACGGGCGCAATCAAAGAACTCACCGCCGATAAAACGGTGTTGTTAGAACAGATTAGCCGCAATACGGCTCAACTGGTTTTGAAATAAACAGTGTAGCTTTATCTTGCACAATAAAATCACATCATGAAAAAGCATCTATTATTATTTGCAATCCTGTTATTTTCGATATCAACGTTCGCCCAGGACACGCGGCCTGCCAGCAACGTAGTAATGAAACAGGCATACACGCAAGCTAAAAAAGAAAAGAAAAACGTGCTGCTGATGTTTCATGCTTCATGGTGTGGCTGGTGCAAAAAGATGGACGCCAGCCTGGAAGACCCTTCATGCAAAAAATTCTTTGACGATAATTATGTGGTTACACACCTCGATGTATTGGAGCAACCTGCCAAAGCCACGCTGGAAAATCCCGGTTCTTTAGAGCTGCTTAAAGCCTTAAAAGGCGAGAAAAGCGGCCTGCCATTTTGGGTAATACTGGATGCTAAAGGAAAGTTATTGGGCGATAGCCAGATCCGCCCTGCCGGGGCCTCATTAAATACCCGCGGCGAAAGCATAGGCTGCCCGGCGGCAGAGAATGAGGTGGCGTATTTTTTACGGTTGCTGAAATCAACCTCAAAGCTTAATGACGAGCAGTTGGCTATTATAGGTAAACGCTTTGCGATGAACAAACCCGTTCCGGTTACCAAACCCGCTGCACCAGTCAGCTCCTCGAAATAATAATTATAAGTTTTGTTTTATGCTGCGGAAAGGCTTATCGTAATCAGTACTGCTGTACATGGTCAGGATGCTGTCTTTTAGCACCATATAATCGCCTTGCTGGCTAACCACCATTTTGCGGATACCTTTCACTGTAACCTCCATCGGCGCTATTGCTGACACCACTTTGCCGGCACTGTCCAGTTCGAGAATATACAGCTGATTATTTTCGTGTTTGTCTTCTGCAATCATACTAATGGTTTTGGTACCATCATCAATGAACTTACCCAGAAGCTGTTTGCCGGTTAATTCTTGAGGGTCAAGGGCAAGTAGCTGTTTAGCTTTTTCGGGCGTAAAACCCATAAACTCAAAGCTTAAAAAATTCTTATCCTTGTCACTAACGGTATCAGCAGGCGACACGATCGATTTATCGTGATAAGCAGCAGTAGCGTATACAACAATGCCGCCTTTATTTTCATAACTATTCCCCGGTAAAATAAAATCAACTTGTAAATTATTGTATTGCGAGCTATCTTTTTTTAAATAAGCTGCTATATCAATCATCTCCTGCTTGCTAAGCCGACTATTTACCTGTACATCCAGCTTGGCACCGTCCTTTTTTTTGACCGATTTTAATACGTGAAAAGGTGTCTTTGGTTTTGAGTTGCAGGCGGTAAGTACTACCAGGCATAGGGCGAGTATTTTTTTCATATCGCCACAAAAGTATGGATTATACGTATAACCACAACAAAAAAAGCCCCCGATGCAAACCGGGGGCGGTATCTGCTATAACAATGGTTTTCTCTTTTGCGGCCTGTGCGCGCTGTCTTTACTTGAAGTTTGAAATGAACGTTGGCCACCGGCATTACTAATGCCTCTTTCTTTCGCTCTCTCACTTTGGTCGGTAAAGTTACGATCCGCAGTTGAGGAGCCCTGAGCTTGACCGTTTTTAAAATCCTGTGTCTTCATGATTTTTAGATTTAATGTCACAAACATATTGCAACAACTATACCAGTTGTTCTGACAATTCTACTTTAGTTTCTTACCATGCTAAAACCGTACACATAACTTTTACTCCAGCATCTATACCGTTATAGGCAGCCAAAATAAAAATGATTTAACCAAAAAAACCGCGATGAACGCGAACGTCCAATTCACCTTCGCACCTGCCGCATTTTTTTCGTTCTTTAATGGTATGAAGCCTTATTCTTATAAATCAATGATACGTACACGCTGTTAGGCTACGTGTTGGGTTTAATCAATAGTTCAGGCCAAATCTAACTGATGGATATATTAAAACATAATTTAGGGAGTATACAAAAAGGGGACAAACGTAACCATGAACAAAAGCCGAAATTACCCTACTTAAAGCGTATATATGGCTCCTTCGATGCTTAGCTCACCATCCAGTCCCATCTTTTTTCGGAGACGCTGCTTGGCTTTCTTAATACCTTCCGGGGTAATACCCAACATGTTGGCCATCTCTTTATTTGACGATTGCAGCTTGATCAAAGTAAGCAGCCTGACATCCGTTTCAGACAAATTAAGGAAGTTCTTTTTTAAATTGAAAAGAAAGTCGGGGTAAACCTTCATAAATATCTTTTTAAACTCCAGCCAGTTGGTATCGGTCATAATATGGGCCTGCATCAATTGTTCCAGATGCTCTACAACGGTACTATCGGCATTTTTATTTTTTAGCTGATCAATCTGCTCTTTAAAGCTGTCAATTAATTTATTGTTTTTGCGAATATGCTCAGTATAGGTTTGCAGCTTCATGGCTGTGTACTTAAGATCCTGGTCTACCCTGCGCTTTTCAGCTCGCATTAACTCCTTATCCTTACGCGACTTTAATGTTTGTCTGCTATATAACAGCACCAGAATAATCACCAACAAAAACAGGATAATAAATACAGTGTTGCGTTCGCGCACTTGTGCTTTAAGCCGGTTATCTGCAGCCTGTTGCTTACCAATAACGTATTGCATTTTTACCAGCTCTACCGCCGCAATATTATTTTGAACAGCCAGGCTATCTTTAGCTACCTCATATTGCTTGCGAAAGACCAATGCGGCAGCAGGCTGCCCCATTTTATCATAACATTGCGCTTTAAGGTCGTATATATCTGTTTTAATATTTAGTACCGATGTTGCGCTATTTTTTATCAGCAGTTCGGCGGTATCCAGCTGCTTTAAACATTGGGCAATATTATTCTTAGCCAGATTGATCTTTATCAAGCGCAGCAATGCTACGGTGGCGTTATTTTTCTCGCCATATTTTAAAGACTGGGCATAATCAACTTTTATAGCTGGCAGTGCCCTTTTATAATCGCCTAAACCAAAATATACCGAGCCTATGTTGCCTGTGGCTATACCTACCCAAACCGTATCATTGCTTTGCAGAGCCAGTTGTAACGCTTTATTAAAATAGGTTAAAGCCTGCTGATATTGCTGATTGTTACGCCGGATTAACCCAAGCGTGTTAATAATAGTAATTTTGTCGCGGGGGGTGTTTATCGGGTATTTAAGCGCATCCTGCAATTGTATCTCTGCATTGGTATAATTGCCAAGGTGATAATAAAAATCGGCCACCTGGCTGTAGTAAACACTCACATTAGGCACATTGTTAAAGCCTATTTCTTTAAAACCTTCCTGAGCTTTTAGAAAATAAAAGCAGGCCTTGGTGTTATGCTTAAAATTGTAATAAAATAAACCCTCGTGATGAAGATAGATCGCGGCATACAATGGCAGCTTATTATCTGTAGCAAAGTCAATTGCACGTTGATAATAAGCTATACTTTTACTGTTAAATTTTTGGTTTACTGCATAGTAATCAGCTTTCAAGTCAAATACTGCGCTTTCTAAAGCTTTGTCATCAAGCTGGCGGGCTATGGCAGTTAGCCGGTCCAGATGCCCTATAGCTACAACTTCGGGCACACGCCTGAAATTTTTCTTATAAATGCTGGTTGCCATGTAAACCCTTTGTTCGGGCTTTATCCTGCGGAGAGAGTCAAATGGATGTGCGCTTAAATTGTTTATCCCAAGAGTGGCAGCGGATAACCGCAGACAAGCGGCCGTCAACACAAAAAACAGCAAAATGAATGTCCCTGATAATCGGGCCAGCGCACGGGGAAGCACTTTTTTAGAGCGGGGATCCATCTTATTAATTAAAAACTAAAATAACAATTAATCCTTAACCAAAGCATTTCTTTTAATGCAATTATCGGTTTGAATATTCTCATTTAGAGTAAACCTATAAGCAATTTTATTCAATTGGGCTTTTGTAAGATTATAACGGTAATTTTGCGCTCACACTAATGATACATAATGGCAGGATTTGAAAAAATAAAGCTGAGTAAACAATTACAAAGATCGGTAGCAGAAGCGGGCTATAATAGCCCGAAGGATATTCAGCAAAAAACCCTTAACCGTATTATTGGCGGGCAGGATATAATAGCGGTAGGCCCTGAAGGTGCAGGTAAAACTACAACCTATGTACTGGCTGCTTTAAACCGCTTCAATTACGCACCCGAGGGTGTACCCAAGGTATTGATCCTGGTGCCTGAAAAAGATGATGTGTTGGCTGTTATAGCACGGTTCGACAAACTCAACAAAAACAAATCAATTTCCATCGTCGGACTATATGTAACGTCCGGACTGGAGACACAAATGGATGCGCTTGCAGACGGAGCCGACATTGTGGTTGCAACGCCCGACAGAGCAAGGGCCATATACCTGAAACTCGGGCTCAACCTCAACAAAATGGAGTTATTTATTGTCGACGATGCCGACCGCATGCTTAAAAAAGGCATGCAACTACCGATAGTAGAATTGGCCAACAGCATCACAAAAGCTCAACGCCTGGTATTTACCGATGTATTACATACTAAGTTGGAGAAGCTGATTGAACCTTTCATGAATAACCAGGCCATCATCGAGGTGGACGAGTTTGAAGAAACCGGACTCGCGACGCACCAACAATTGCTGTATAATGTATCTAACTTTCTGACTAAGCAAAACTTGCTGAATTTGTTTTTGGCCGATGAGGAAGTATTCACCAGGTCTGCTGTATTTATTAACCAAACGGCTACTGCCGAAAAAATATATCAAAGCCTGCACCACCGGTTGCATGACTCGGTTGGCTATTTAAACCCACCGTTTTTTGACGTTAATGGCTATAAGACGGCTGATGAATTCAGAGCCGACCCTAAAGCGCGCGTAATGCTGGTAAGTACCGAAAGAGGCGACGATGTTGATTTAAAGGGCATACCTTTCCTGATTCATTTCGACATCCCGCAGGATATCGATACCTATATTAAACGAGTAACAAAAACTAACGAGGATGATGAAACCATTGCCCTCATCTTTGCTACCGATATGGATATGAGCCTGGTTAAAAAGATAGAACAGGCTACCGGCAACAAGATGGAACCCTCTGCCCTGCCCGGCGATCTGGTGATAGTAAACGAACCCAGGTCAAAAACAGAACCGACTAAACAGTCGACAAAAAATAACGAACCGGAAACAGGGGCAGCATTTCACGAAAAGAAGCCATCTAACAATAAAAATTACAATTATAGCGCCAGCCGTAAAGCTGAAATGAATAAGAAAAAGAAGCACGGTTAAATGGCAGTTATCCATTTAACCAGATGCGCTGTTATGTTGAGTTTAAAAATCCGGGGCCTTTAAAGGCGGAATTACAGACCTGGCGCACGAAAAAGGTGTCACGCTGAGCACATAGAAGCATAAGGGCAAAACCCTCGCTTTCTTCGAGAGAGCCTCAGAGTGACACCATTTAATATCATTTATTCTATTTCACCACAAACTCATAACTACCCGAGGTAATTTGCAGCCCGTTTGCGGCAGCTACCTCTTTATTGTCCAGGTAAACCTTTTTACCTGCCGGTAACATTACCGTAGCAGTTGAGTTAGCAGGAATAGTCACCGAGTATAATACCGTTTTACCTTTACGTTTCCAGTTGGATATGATCTTGCCATACGGGCCGGTATGTTCTGATTCAAAGTGATCCAGACCTGATACAAAAGCAGGCGCCAGCAATACATTTTTAAAACCCGGGCTGTTAGGGTCTATCATGATACCGCCTATGCCTTTATAGTACCATGCGCCTATCTCGCCAAACATAATGTGATTTAACGACAAATCGCTTTTGGCAAATACATCCCAATTTTCATAAAGTGTGGTGGCGCCGTTTTTAATCCACCAACCCCATGAGGGGAAGGTTTCCTGCGAAGCAATGGCATAAGCAGTCTCGGCGTAACCGTTATCGCTCAGCGCACCTAAAATAGCTTTAGCACCCAGAATACCGGCATCAAGGTGGTTATTATCTTGCTTAACACGCTCGGCCAGGTTGGCGGCAACTTTGGCTTTTAAAGCATCAGGAACAACGCCCCAATAAAGCGGCATGCTCAACTCGGTTTGATAGCCCTGATCATAAATACCGGTAGCGGTATTTAAATACTTAGCGTTGATAGCATTCCTGATCTTTGAAGCGATGGCACTGTAATGAGCTTCGTCTTCGGTACGGCCAAATAGTTTAGCAGCTTTAGCCAATATATTAGCATCGGTATAATAATAGATACTCGACACAAACTCGACCGGCGATTTGGATTTTACCGGCACCCAGTCGCCCAGGCCCCAGGTAGTTAATCCGGTTGGATACAACTCATCAATGTGGTTAACGTAACGTTTTATAGCATCGTAATTATCGTTCAGTGTTTTGCTGTCGCCATAAAACTGGTAAAGGTTCCACGGGATGATAGCCACCGTGCTTGTCCAGTCGGGGCCGTTACCCCACTCGTACCCCCACCCATCTGACGGAATGATCGACGATAAAACACCATTAGGCTGTTGCTCGTCGCGATGGTCGGCCATCCATTTTTCGTAAATGGTTATACCATCAAAACCATATAAACCCGTTTCGCTGGCTATGTGTGCATCCCCTGTCCAGCCGTTCTTTTCACGTTGAGGACAATCGGTTGGGTAGCCATAAAAGTTAGACAGGTAAGATACGTTGGTGGCAGCCCATATTTTGTTCAATGTGGTATTTGATGAATTTATAGTACCAACCGGGGCTACGTCGCTATGCATAAAATAGGCGGTCAGGCTTTCTTTTGTAAGGCTGATTGGCTTATCACTGCTCACCTCAACATATTGAAAACCTTTATAGTTAAAGCGCGGCATAAAGGTCTCCTCGCCTTTTCCACTTAAAATGAATATGTCGGTCTGGAATGGATCCTGATCGTCTGTAGGTCGATAATGCACGTCGATGTTTGATTGATCTGCATGCCCGTCTTTACCCAATTTCTCGGCGTGTTTTAAGCGGATAACCGTACCAGCCTCGCCACTTACGGTAATCTTACTTACGCCGGCAATGTTACGCCCGATGTTAAACAGGTAAGTATGGTCATCAAATTTTTTCATGTCAACTGCCGGAATCGTTTCAATAGCGCGGATAGGCTGCATAGCCTGTGACACAATATTTGCTGAAGGCGCAGGCCTGATGATGGTTGTGCGCCAGTTGCGGCCTTCTTTAAAATTAATGGTATTCCAGCCAGGTTGTTCCAGGCGGGCATCGTAATGTTCGGCGGTGTAAATGCTGTTAAATATGATCGGGCTTGACGATGCTTTCCAGCTTCTGTCAGAGGTAATAGTTTGCACCGTGCCATCTTCGTAAGTTACCCGCAGGTCAAGGCAAAACGTTGGGCGGTTACGCCATGGTGCTTTATGGAAATCCCACACGGCGGTGCTTTGCATATTATACCAGCCATTACCAAGTAAAACCCCTACTGCATTTTTGCCCGACTGTAGTTGTGCAGTAACATCATAAGTAACATACAGGTTTCGGCGGTCAAAACGGGTATACATCGGATCAAGGCGGTGGTTGCCTATTTTTTGTCCGTTGATATATAACTCATACAAACCTGCTACCGCTATATAAGCCCGTGCCGATTTGATTTTTTTCCCCAGCTCAAATACATTTCTGAAATACGGTGTGGGCTTTACTTCTGGGCCTTTGCCATCGCTTATCCAGGTGCCTTTCCAGTTGCTTTTGTCTATCAGCCCGGTTTCAAAACTGGCTATGGGCGATAAAGTTACCGTCCCCCTTTCATCCCACACAGAAACACGCCAAAAATATTTGGTATAAGGCTGTAAGATTTTGCCATCATAACTTACCAGGTTGCTACCCGATTGTACCTTATTAGTTTGCCATGCGTTGGCATGGCCAGTTGCAAGTGCGACAGAATCAGTGCCAACTATTATCTGGTAAGCCGTTTGTAAAGCACCGTGGCGTGCATCGCTCATAATCCAGGTAAAACGCGGATGGATAGCGTCAATACCCAAAGGACTGGTCAGATACTCGCACTTTAATGCTTCGATGGCTTGGGCTTGCGTTGTCGAGGTGCAGCAAATAACGCCGGCCGTAATAAACAGGCGGGCTATATTTTTCGCTGAAAAAAATTTAGCGGATAAAAACTGGTTCATTCTAAAATATTGGTTCGTGCAGCCAATATAGAAAATTAAACCCTGCTTTAAGCAAAAAATGCCCTTGCGGCTAAGCAAAGGCATTTGAGTAATAAAATTATTACGCGTTTATTTTTGAACCGGTTTACCTATCAGGTCCATAAACTGATCAAGTTTTGGTGTGATGATAATTTGGGTACGTCTGTTTTTAGAACGACCGGCGTCTGTAGTATTATCAGCAACCGGATTATATTCGCCACGGCCGCCTGCAGTTAAGCGTTTTGGGTCGACAGCATAGCTATTTTGCAATGCCTGTACTACCGACGAAGCTCTTAAAGCACTTAAGTCCCAGTTATTACGGATGTTGGTTTGCTTTATAGGTACGTTATCGGTATTACCTTCAATCAGCACATCATAATCAGAGTAATCTTTGATGATCTTGGCAATTTTGCTCAAAGTCTCGCCGGCGCGGTCTGAGATCTCATAACTACCTGATTTGTATAACATATTATCAGACAATGAAATATAAACCACACCTTTTAACACCTGTACGTCTACATCCTTTAATTCAGCCTGACTCAATGAGCGGGTCAGGTTGTTGGTTAACACCATATTTAACGAGTCGCTTTTGCTTTTTGCAGCTATTAACTCTTTGATGTATTTGTCAGACGCATTGATCTGGTCGGCAAGTTTTGCAATGTTTACGTTACCCTGGTTATTACCGGCTAAACATTTGTTCAGCGCGTCCTGTAATGCAGCGCGATTTGCTTTTTCTGAAGCTATTTGTTCTTCTAAACTTTTAACCCTTGATTTTGAACCTTCCAACTCTCGTTGAGTAAGGTCGTAACTTTGTTTTAATTCGTTCTGCTTGGTCTGCAAAGTATTGTAGTTATTTTGCAGCTCGGCATACTTTTTATTGCTCACGCAACTCTGCATAAATGCTGCGGCTACAAATAGTATAGGCAATATAATTTTAGTTTTCATGGTAGAGAATGTTTATTAAATAATATTTATCCTAAACAAAACACACGCCAAAAAGTTTCCCTGCCCGCTTGCCGCCTCCTGATTAAGTTCAAAAAGCTGCCTTAATCATATTAAATTGTTACTTATTTATTTTATCCTGATACCTATCAGATAATAATAAAAACATACGTATGTATAACCAAAAAGCGCCCCTCGGTTTCCCGAAAGGCGCTTTTTATTACAAAAATACAAAACTTACATTGGCATTGGCGCAGCCGATGGCGGCGGCGAGTTTATACCCCAGTTTTTATTAGCTACCGGGCCCATTACCAATTCTAACACACCACCGTTAGCAATGTCGCTGTGTTTAAACCAGGGCTGGTTAAGCGGCTTGCCGTTAAGCTTGGCCGACTGTATGTATTTATTAGTAAACGACGCATTTTGCGCTTTGATCTCGAAATATTTGCCGTTACCCAAATTCATCTTTATGTAAGGAAAAGATGGGCTACCGATATTATAGGTTGGCGAACCCGGAGTAACCGGATAAAAGCCCATTTCGCTAAACACCACGAAAGCAGTCATGCCGCCACCATCTTCGTCGCCCGGGATACCCATCAGGTCATTACGGTACCACTCGTCCAACAATGAGCGAATGCGTTTTTGAGTGCGCCATGGCGCGCCCGCATAGTTGTACAGGTACGGAATGTGAAAGGCAGGCTCATTAGCCATTGAGAACATACCAACGTTACCGGTATGGTCTGGCAGCATTGCATAAAAGTCCCATCTTGAAACGGGATAACCGGTATTAAACATATCTTCAAGTGCATCAACAAACTTTTCGTTACCACCTACCAGCTTAACCAGGTCGCCTATGTTGTGTTGTACATCCCAACGATATACGTAACCATTGTTCTCATCATAATACTGACGTGCCCCCGGGCCACCATCCATACGGTAATCAAGCGGCTCAATAAAGTTTCCGTCTTTATCTTTTGGATGGAAGAAACCTGTTTTGGGGTTAAATACATTACGATAGTTGTATGATGCTTTCAGGTAATGATTAGCATCGTCTGTTTTACCCAGATCCTGAGCAATTTGCGACAGGCACCATTCATCATATGAGGTACCTAAGGTAACCGCAACAGGCTGACGCTTTTCGCCGGTTACATTGGCTACTGTTTCTTTCTCGCCCGGTTTCAAGGCCGGTATATAACCATTCTTTTTAAAGAAGTTATCCAGTTCGCCCGATGGCGTATATGACCATGGAAGCAAAGATTTCGTCTCGACAGATGCCTTGCAAGCTGCATAAGCACGGGCCAGGTCAAATCCTCTCAGACCTTTGGCATAAGCATCGGCAACCATGGCTATGCCGTGGTTTGAGTTCATAGCATGATCGTCTCCGCTAACTCCGGGGAACGTCGGGAACCAGCCTTTGCCGGTTTGCTCAGACATCAGGATGTATGAGTTCAGGATATCGTTTTCGCCTTGCTTGTTAATAAGCACCCGTAATGGGTGGGCTGCGCGATAAGTGTCCCAGGTCCAGTCATCAGTTGAGAATGGATGCCCTTCATCGCTATGTACTTTACCGTCAGACGCGCTGAAATAACGGCCATCCTCGCTGATCACGATAGGACGTTCATAAGTGCGGTATAATGAGGTGTAAAATACCGTAGTTGTATTATCGTTAGCTCCTGAAACAGCGATCTTACCCAAAGCTTCATTCCATACCTTACGGCCGGCTTCGGCAACCGCGTTTACATCGAAATTACGAATCTCTCTGTCCAGGTTTTTTTTGGCCTGCTCAACGCTAATTAGCGATATGCCATAACGCATGCCAATTTTTTTTGTACCTGTCGGGTACGACACTACTAGTGATGCTGACACCGGACCGTTCCAACTAACCCCGCTATTACGCGTTGCTGTACCCACTTTTGACGGTGCTACATCAGTCACCGCGTATATATAAAGAGATGTGTTGTTGCCAATATCCTGGTGTCCGCTAATAACACTACCGCTTGCTTTCAACTCGCCGCGACGGCAATTAAATACCAGGTATGGCGCGCCCGGTTTTTCGAACGTAATACTATAAACTGCACTTTGGTGCGATGGCGCAAAATCTGTAGCTATATTAGCCTCATCCAGGTACTCTTTGTAACGGTAAGGCGTAATTTTTTCCTGATCATAGCTCAGCGTGATTGTTGGTTTAATACCGCTCTCACTACCTTGATAGGGATAAAAATTAAAGCTTGACTCTGAGCGGTGGTGCGTAACAATTAACGGCAATCCGCCAATGCGGTTAGTGGTATAATCGTGACGTACCGGAAAAACGCGCATCATGCTGTTAGGTAAATGCGTTGTTGGATAAGTTGGCACCAGCATATGGCTGATGTTACCAATATTTGGATTGACAAAGTCGACCGGCTCTTTGGCAGTTGCCTTTTTAGGCTTCGGTGCATCGATTGCATACGATGCCGAGAACATACCCACTACCCCCGCCAGGGCCAATAAGTGTTTAGCTTTCATCATGAAAATAAAGTTTTATGAATTGGTATTTTATTCAACGTAAAGAAACAAAAAATACGCTGAAAACCAATCGGTATTTATTAAATGAATTAAGCTTGTTACTGAGACTAATTGATAGTTGTGTTACGACAATTACATTTTGGCAGCTGCAGGTATGGTATTTTTATCGACAGTTATTTGGGTAATCTCTCCGCCATCTGCGCCGGCGGTTACATCGACTTTGCTGTAATTGTACACAGCCCCTAACTTACCATCCTTAGTGGCTAATAAACTAAGCGCACCGTAATTATTAAGCGTTTGCGACTCTCCATTTGACCAATTTATGTGCGATGTTGCGCCTTCATTATCAATATAACATTGCTTACCATCTGATGTCCAGACGGCATATCGGCCATTGTTACTTGCAGCTATTAAACCAGTACCTTTAGAATCAATAACAAATGAAGCTTTACCGCTGGTGATCATTACCTGATAACTTCCATCCCAGTTGATTAGCGCCGCTATATTGCCTTTACACTCAAGCTTAAAACCGGCGCCATAGATTGTTTTTACCTCGGCCTGGGTTTTATTGAAAGAGATTAAGTATTCCCCGCCGTTACTTGATGGATCAACCGGATTAGCGTCTGATAATTTATAAAATACAGCACTTATTCCGCCGGCTTTTACCATGATCAGGTCGCTCTCATCGATAATGGTTGATTGCGTACCGTCCTGGAGAGTAACAGTTTTAACGTTACCTGCTTTAGCTATACTTATTTTGTAAGTGGTAGTATCTTTTTTATTTGCCTCTTTAACGGCACGTTCATCGCCGCTGTTATCGCAATAAGTAATTTCAGTAAGGTTACCGACAACTGACGCCGTACCCACCTCGCCCATCGAGCCGTGAAAACTACTGGCCGATTTAAACCCCTGCTCAAATACCTTATTTGTACTAAGCGGCATTTTTACGATGACCTGTTTTGTTTCTGTTTGGGCCTGCGATTGGATTGTCAAAACAAGCAGAGCTGACATGATAAGGTATTTCATCATATAGGTTTATGTGCTAAATATAGCAAGTATCGCTAAATAACCAACCTGAACGTCAAATTCACTCTCGCTTTCATAGGCCTGGTCGACTTTGAAATACGATGTTCCCAGTGCTCCTGCAAGCCGGCTTTCATCAGGAGGAATGAGCCATGTTCAAGTTTAATTGAATAACGTTCTTTATGATCGGTCTTATTGCGTATATCAAAGCAGCGCACCTGTCCAAAGCTAACAGAAGCAATCACAGGCTGGCTGCCCATGATACTCTCCTTATCACTGTGCCAGGCTACCGAGTCATTGCCATCACGGTAATAATTGAGCAATACACTGTTAAAAGTTATACCCACCAGTGGTTCCACAATTTCGCGAATGGCTTGTAGTTCCGGCGTCCATGGCAAGGTGCCGGCAATGCGCGCAGTTTCGCCATACCAGCAGGTCAGCCGTGGTGTTAAGTATTCTTTCTCCCACAATTTCTGCCTGGTTTGCTTCCAGGGTGTTTCGCGGATAAATTTTGCTAATAAGGTATCGCTTTCGGTTTGGTTAAATAAACCAGCCCTATAATCCAACAGATGTGTTGGTATCCCTTTGCTTTGTCCTGCCTCCGAAAATAATGCTAACTGTTCCACTGTTTCCTCCTTCGCGCTACATGCAGCTACATAAACATCACCTACAAATATACTAAAATTTTTAGCATACTATTAATTACTGATATTTCTTACCTTTAAGTTAAAAACGCATATCATGAAAAAATTTACTTTAATGGGCTTGCTTTGTGCGGCCTTTGTATTGGGCTACGGTTTTAGCCGTTTAACCAACCCGGTTAACAGCGGCCCACGGGTGACGGGTATCGGCGGTATTTTTTTTAGAGCGAAAGACCCGGCGACGCTGAAAGCCTGGTATAGCAAGAACCTGGGCATCCGCATGACGGCCTACGGGTCGACGTTTGAATGGCATCAGGGCATAGACAGCACCAAAAAGGGCTTTACTGCCTGGGCGGCCTTCAAGGAAAGCACTAAATACTTTGAGCCTTCTGATAAGCAATTCATGATCAATTACCGTGTAGAGGGTTTAGATCAGCTTTTGGCCCAAATGAAAGCGGGGGGTATACTGCCGGTTGACAGCGTGCAAAAAACAAGCTATGGCAACTTTGTACACCTGATGGACCCGGAGGGCAACAAAATTGAATTATGGGAACCCAATGATGTGGAATATGCCAAAATGGGTAGTGTGACTACCAAATAAGCAACGGTATCTGTTAGTCTGCTGTAGTTAGGCTGAGAACAAAAAAGCCCCTCATTTTCATGAGAGGCTTTGGGTAAATGATGGGGCTCGAACCCACGACCCTCGGTACCACAAACCGATGCTCTAACCAACTGAGCTACATCTACCGTGTTGGGAGTGCAAATGTATAAATTTGAGTAGTAAAATCAACATAAAATTTAAAATTACAATTTGCTTACCCTAATATTTAGAACGGCTCTAAATAATGAAGTAGCTTTGTATACCATGGCAGAACAACTGATTGAACTGAACGTAACTGGGATGCACTGTAATAATTGTGCCCTGTCTATACATAAATTACTGGAAAAGAAAGGCTTGCAAAATATATTGGTTGATTTTGCCGGCGAAGAGGTAAAATTCAGCAACGAAAGCAATGTTGAGCTTCCTGACATTATAAAAAGCATAGAACAATTAGGCTTTAAGGTAGTGGACGACCCTGCGCTGCATGAACCAAGGTTTTATGAAAAGATAGAGAATAAGTTTTTATTCTGCGCCATTTTTACGGTTCCGCTGCTTTTACATATGATTTTCCAGTGGCATGTGCTGCATATGCCTATGGTGCAGTTGCTGCTTTGCCTGCCTGTTTTTATTGTAGGATGTCTGCACTTTGGTAAAAGCGCCTGGCATTCGTTAAAAGCCGGTATACCCAATATGGACGTGCTGATTTTTATCGGCTCTGCCTCGGCATTTATTTACAGTTTGGTAGGAACAATTCAAAACCTGGGCGAGCAATACCAGTTTTACGAAACCTGCGCCACTATCATTACCCTGGTATTACTAGGTAATGTGTTCGAGAAACGCTCCGTTAATCAAACTACATCGGCAGTAAAAGACCTGGTAAAAATACAACAGGTAAATGCCAATCGCATTATTGATGGCACTGTCGAAGTGATCAGTGCGCGTGAGGTAAAGCCGGGCGATACGCTGATCGTCAATCACGGCGATAAAGTACCGGTTGACGGCGATATTTTAGAAGGCGACGCCTCTGTAGATGAATCCATGCTTACTGGCGAAAGTATCCCCGTTGATAAGGTTAGGTATGACAAGGTAATTGGCGGAACCATTGTAGTACACGGTAACTTCAGGATGATTGCTACTAAAACCGGCTCAAATACGGTACTATCTCAAATTATAGAGCTAATGAAAAAAGCGCAGGCCGCCAAACCCCCTGTACAAAAACTGGGCGATAAAGTAGCTGCTATATTTGTGCCTGCAGTGATAGTGATTGCGTTGCTCACTTTTGTGCTTACTTATTTTTTGAGCGACAAAGGTTTGCAGCAATCGCTCATGAACGCCATTGCAGTGTTGGTCATCTCCTGCCCTTGCGCCATGGGTCTGGCTACACCGACAGCAGTAATGGTAGGCTTAGGTCGTGCAGCTAAGAGTGGTATCCTGATAAAAGGCGGCGATACCATTGAGGCTGTTATCGATACAAAGTACATCGTTTTCGATAAAACAGGCACGCTCACCACCGGTAAGTTCCGTATTGAAGATATTAAAATTGAGGGTGACAGCACTATACAACAAGTGCGTGGCGTAATCGTAGCTATTGAAGAACGCTCTAACCACCCTATCGCCAAATCGCTGGTGCATGAGTTAAAAAGCTTGCAGCAAGATAAAGTGATCTTAAAAGCGGTTTCTGAAGAAAAAGGACTGGGTATGCGTGCCGAAGATGTGGAAGGCAATCATTATTTTTTGGGCAATGGCAAATCTGTTAACGATGGAAACTTCAATATATCGCTTTACAAAAATCAATCATTGCTGGCGCAGATAGCAGTCGACGACACTATCAAACCCGAAGCAGCTGCACTCATTGCCCAACTAAAAGCGATGGGCGTTGTGCCGGTGTTGCTAAGTGGCGACCGTGAAAACCGTTGCCTTAAAGTAGCCAAAGCCATCGGCATTGACGAGGTACACGGCGAAAAACTACCTGACGAAAAATTAACCATCATCGACATCTATAAACAAAAAGGAAAAACCGTAATGATTGGCGATGGGATTAATGACGCTCCTGCCCTAACCAAAGCCGATGTGGGCGTTTCTATGAATGATGCCAGTCAGATCGCTATCCAGTCGGCACGTGTTATCTTGCTGAATACCGACTTGCACTCGGTAGTTAAATTTCTGCAGATCAGCAAACATACATTACTCACTATCAAACAAAACCTGTTCTGGGCATTTGCTTATAACGTGGTAGCTATTCCGGTTGCTGCGCTTGGATTTTTAAATCCGATGGTTGGTGCCTTTACCATGGCATTCTCGGATGTGGTAGTTATAGGTAATTCCATTCGTCTAAAAAGCAAGCGCCTCGATTAATTTTTATATTTTTGGCGCCATACCTATGGAACTATCGACCATAGGCACGGACTAAAATTATGATCGAAATTTATACAGACGGTGCTTCAAGTGGTAACCCGGGCCCGGGTGGATATGGCGTAATATTGCGATCGGGTCCGCATTACAAAGAACTTTCTGAAGGATTTCGAAAAACGACAAATAACCGCATGGAGCTGCTGGCGGTTATCAAAGGACTGGAAGCACTCCATAAACCCAACCAGGACGTCACCATCTTTTCCGACTCCAAATACGTTATAGATGCCATTGAAAAACGCTGGGTATACAGCTGGCTGCAAAAGGGGTTCAAAGACAAAAAGAATAAAGACCTTTGGCTGCGCTACCTGGAGATAAGCAAGCTGCATAATGTAAAATTTGTTTGGGTACGCGGCCACAACGGACATCCGGAAAACGAGCGTTGCGATGAACTGGCGGTAGCCGCCGGTAAGCGCAAAGACTTGCTGATCGATTCAGTATTTGAGATGGAAGCGAGTAAGCCGGGGATGTTGTAATACCCAATTTCGTCATGCCGAACTTGTTTGGGCGCTCCACATGCCAAGCAAATTCTGTAGCTTGTCAGAAATAACAAGGCTGGTAACGTTTATTCCTCTCCCTCCATCATTTTCGACGGCGACTTGTTCACACCCAACTCAATTACCTGCAAATCCTGGATCTTAGCACCGTCAATACTGAACCGCATTAGCGTACGTACTTTTTGCCAACCTTGTTTACCGGCAGCGCCGGGATTAAGGTGCAGGCAATTGATCTTCTTATCAAAGATCACTTTCAAAATATGTGAGTGGCCTGAGATAAACAATTGAGGCGGATTAGCATAAATTTCATTCCGGATGCGCAGATCGTATCTATCCGGATAGCCGCCTATATGGGTCATCCAGACGTCCACGTCCTCACACTTAAACCGCAGGTTTTCGGGATATTGCTGGCGTATCTCTTTACCATCGATATTACCATAAACGCCTCGTAGTGGTTTAAAGGCGGTCAACTTATCAACCAGGGCCATATTCCCAAAATCGCCGGCATGCCATATTTCGTCGCACCTTTCAAAGTGCTTAAAAACTGCATCGTCAAGGTAGCTGTGCGTATCAGAAATCAAACCAATTTTAACCATCACACGTGCATGCTGGTAATCACCATATAAATAACGAAACAGCCGGATATTACAAGGTTGGTTATATATTTTTTTTTGATGGTCAGGAATAAAGAAGCACCAGTAAAAACCAGCAAGGTGAAAGCATGTGTCAAAAGTATTTTTTCTATTAATGGCAGAGTTTCCTTATGTAAACGCGCATGTGCATGTAGCATATAAACCCGGTACGAATCAAAAGAAAACACCGTGTCAATAAACAGAAATGCAGTTAAAATGATAGACAATATTTTCATCCTAAAAATTTATAAAATATGGCTTTAGCTTATGTTTATAATCACTATGATATATTCCCTTCTCTTCGTAGATTACAAAATTACTTACTTCGGCATCAACTTTATTAAAACCGAAACTCAATATTTCACGATGCGGTCCGGAAGTCCGGAATGATTTAATTTCTATCCTTTGATTTAAATGCAGCCCATAGACGGTTATCAGGCTGTTTATTAATTCGGCTGTATTTACCGGTAATATCAGCCAAAGTAAACCAATTTCGGTTAAGTGTTCTGTCGCCGACTTTATCAATCGCTCAAAAAAATCAACGTCGGTATGTTTCGCTAATTTTTTCTTTTCGCCAGGAGACTGCAACGAATTAATATAAAATGGAGGATTAGATACAATCAAATCATATTTCTTCTGTGGCTGATCTTTAAAAAAATCCTCAAAGTCACCGGCGTATAAATCCAATCTTTCCACAAAAGGCGAATTGGCAAAATTCTGTCTGGCAGTTGCCGCAGCCAATTCATCGATCTCAACAGCATCAATTTTCGCTTCAGGAAACCGTTGCGCCAGCATTAAGGCTATTACTCCGGTGCCTGTACCAATGTCCAGGATAGTTTTCGGTTGTTTTGCTCCAGCCAATACACCCAATAAAACGCCATCTGTATTGATCTTCATGGCGCAGTTAGTTTGATCGACGGTAAATTGTTTGAAGCGGAACATATTTTTCTAATCTGTTATTGCGAGCGGTAGCGTGGCAATAGCGAAGCAGCTCGGTTAGCCGTCCTACTTGCGATTGCCACGCTCGTTCGTCGCTCGCAATGACAGTCCTGCGTTATTTCTCATAAAACTCTATGGGCAACCCGTCGGGATCGGCAAAAAAAGTAAAACGCTTGCCGGTAAACTCATCTACACGAATAGGCTCAACCTCTACGCCATCCGCAGTTATTGCGACTATAGCTTCACCAATATTGTCAACCTCAAAAGCTAAATGCCGCAAGCCGGCAGCTTCTGGTCTTGACGGACGCTTGGCCGGGTCAGGAAAAGAAAAAAGCTCGATCTGGTATTGGTTGCCCACTGCCAGATCAAGCTTGTATGATTTGCGCTCCGCGCGATAATTTTCGGCGATGATCTTGAAACCAAGTATCTGCGTATAAAAATGCTTTGATCTTTCATAATCAGAGCAGATAATAGCAATATGATGTACCCGGTTAATCTTTAACATAAAATCGACTCGCTTTTATATTTTAAACCTTGTCATTCTGAGCATAACGAAAAATCATCTCTTGAACGAAGTGAAAAATCTTAAACTTGCATACCGCCCGGCGGATTCAAATTCGCGTCTGGTTATCTATTCCCCCAGTATGCTATGCAATACGTTATCGTAAACCAATTTAACATCAGTTATATGGCCGAACGACTGCTCATCGACATTCATATAACCATTGCTAACCGTACCCAGCAAGCTGAATTCAACCTCACTGGTTGCCATCATTTCGATGAAACGTTCCTGGTCGGCCGGAGCAACGCTCACCACCACCCTACCCTGCGCTTCGCCAAACAGGAAGGCATCTTTACGAATGCCGGCATCCGAAGAAATTTCAAATCCCAATTTATTTGGTAATGCCGCTTCAACCAGCGTAATGAATAGTCCGCCGTCAGCAACATCATGTGCCGACTGAATAACTTTATGCTGGATAAGTTGCTTAACCACCTGGTGCATGGCATATTCTTTCTCCAGGTCAAAATACGGTGCCGGAGCAGCCAGAACTTTATGCCATGAAGCTAAATACTGCGACGATGCGATATCATTTACAGACTCGCCAATAAGGTAAACCAAATCGTCAGGCTGTTTAAAATCTGATGTCATGATGTTTGATATATCGTCCATCACACCCAGCATACCAATAGTAGGTGTCGGGAATACCGGCCCGTCGTCGGTCGACTGGTTATAAAAACTTACGTTACCACCTGTTACCGGGGTCTCAAATTTGGTACAGGCTTCGCCCATACCTTTTATAGCACCCACAAACTGCCAGTACACTTCAGGAACGTAAGGATTACCAAAGTTTAAACAGTTGGTAATGGCTACCGGTTCGCCACCTGCGCACGTAATGTTACGAGCGGCCTCTGCAACGGCTATAGCGGTACCTTTTTGCGGATCGGCGTAAACATAACGGGAGTTACAATCTACCGTTATCACAATGGCTTTATTGGTGCCGATAACATTTACTACAGCAGCGTCACTCGGGCGGTTTGTAGTCATTGTTGATACACCTACCATTGAGTCATATTGATCGCTAACCCACCGTTTTGATGCAATATTTGGATGAGATATTAAATGCTCGGCTACATCAACCAAATTTTCAGGCTCGGCAATATCTTCTATTTTAAATTTTTGATTTTCGGCAAAGTAAGCAGGCTCTTTATACTCGCGCTCATAAACCGGGGCGCCGCCGCCTAACACCAGGTCATCCGCCGGTACATCGGCAACCAGTTTCCCACCTGCGTAATATTCTAAGCGTTTGGTATCGGTGACCTCGCCAATGATAGCGCAGTTCAGATCCCATTTATCAAATACAGCTTCTACTTCTTTTTCGCGGCCTTTGTGTACCACGATCAGCATTCGCTCCTGCGATTCTGATAACAGGATCTCGAAAGGTTTCATGTTTTCCTGGCGGGTTGGCACAGCATCTAAATTGATGCGCATACCATGCTCGCCTTTGGCAGACATTTCAGAGTTTGAGCAGATAATACCTGCCGCGCCCATGTCTTGCATACCCACTACCGCACCGGTTTTTATCACCTCTAAAGTAGCTTCTAATAATAATTTCTCCTGGAATGGGTCGCCCACCTGTACGGCAGGCAAATCGTTTACAGAATCTTCAGTAATATTTTTTGAGGCAAACGCAGCGCCGTGAATACCATCTTTACCGGTAGCCGAGCCAACGATATAAACCGGGTTACCCACGCCATACGATGTTGCAGAAACCGTTTCACCGGCCTTAACAATACCCGCCGAAAAAGCGTTAACCAATGGATTGATGTTGTAGCAATCGTCAAAAAACAACTCGCCACCTACGGTTGGTATACCAAAAGCGTTACCATAATGGCTGATACCTTTAACAACGCCTTTAATTAACCATTTAGTTTTGTCCAGCGTGATGTCGCCAAAACGCAGCGAGTTTAGCTGCGCGATAGGTCGGGCACCCATAGTGAAAATATCACGGTTAATACCGCCTACGCCGGTTGCCGCACCCTGATAAGGTTCCAAAGCTGAGGGGTGGTTGTGCGATTCGATCTTAAAAGCGCAGCCAATACCATCGCCAAGATCAACAAGGCCCGCATTCTCCTCGCCTGCTTTGGCCAGCATACGCGGACCATCTTTAGGCAAAGTTTTTAGCCAGGTAATTGAGTTTTTGTAAGAACAATGCTCGCTCCACATTACCGAGAAAATTGACAGCTCGGTAAAGTTGGGCACACGGCCTAATATTTCAATAATGCGTTCGTATTCTGTTGGGAGTAAGCCTAAATTTTTGGCGGTTTCAACGGTGGTAAGTTCCTGGGTCTCCAATGTTGTATTATTTTTTTGAAAGGATGCCCAAAAGTAGAAAAATCAGCCGAAAGGTGAAAGGAAAACTGGTTAAAAGCGTAAAGCCGGATGCAGCAATAGGCTGCGTCCGGCTTTACAGGGGTCAATACCTTAATTACTCAAGGTAAATACAACCGGTAAGGTCAACTGCACACGCACCGCCCGACCATTTTGCATCCCGGGTTTCCAGGGCTTAGCCAGTTTTAAAACGCGGACCGCCTCCTCTTCTGTTCCAAATCCAGGCCCGCGTTCTACTTTTACGTTTGATATATGTCCGTCTTTTTCGATAATAAAGGTTACAAATACTTTTCCGCTTACCTCATTTTCCATGGCTTTATCAGGGTAGTGTATGTTTGATTGCAGAAACCTGGCCCATGCTGCGTCGCCACCTACAGGCTGGGGCATAACTTCTACTGCTGTAAAGGGTTCATTGGTTGTACTTTCGCTATCACCTGCTCCGGTGCCGATCCCGCTTTTATTTGAGCCGTCGCCTGTGCTAATGCCGGCAACGCCAGTTTTAATATCAGCCTGACCCACGGATCCTTTAAGATCTTCTATTTTCGGCGGCTCAACCGCAATTGGGTCAGGCGTAACAACCATCGGCACAAACCTTGTAGTGTTAATTGGTATTGATGCCGCAGCGGCAGGTTTCGGAGCCTCAACTTTCGGTTTAGGCGGCTGTACCTTCGGTGCCGGCGGAATCTTATAGACTTGCAACTCTGTGTTAACCATCCTCATTGGGTTGGTTATAGGTTTTGGCTTTATAATGATACCAATAACACCTACCAATACCGCCACACTAAAAACACCGATAACAAAAGATTTTAATACCGTTTCTGAATGGTGCTGACGGATGTAGTAAGCACCGTATTCTTTGTTGCGTTTAGCAAATACAAGCTCGAGCCACTCGGACTTGCACAAATTAAAGTTTGAGATAAGCATAGTGATTAAAAGTTAAAGTTTAATAATATAACGCCGGGAAATCATTAGTTGTTGCAACATTATTGCTTTTTGATAATTTTGCAACAGTATTGCATCTAAATATTTAAGCTTATATTTTTAATCCTGTTCTTTAATCACTTTTATTAAATTAATGCAATTTTGTTGCGATTAATAATGCGACAATATCAGCCTAAAAACAAAAACTGCCCCGCTTTCAGCGAGACAGCCCCTTTTTTAAACAATTTTATAACATTTCTTAAAATGCGTATACCGCAGCTACAAGAAACTGAGATGCAGTTTTGGTTGGCGCGCCATTACTGTCAGTAAAAATTTGATTTTTGCCATTGTCTAATCTCACCTCCGGAATAAAAGTAAGCGGACCTGATTTAACGTTAGCAGTTAATGTAAACGCGGTAATACTGCTGCTTGGGGTAGTACCATTATCTTTAATGTTAAAGTACTCGCCCCTTAAGCCAAGGGTAACAGCTTTTGATACAGCTAACTGCGGATACAATGCAACACCATCATAACCACCTTTACCGGCGCCGTTTGAGGCGGTATAGTTAGCGGCGTTTAAACCTAATTTGAAGGCGCTGGTTATTTGGTAAGCTGTAGTTAAATCTAACACAGTTCCAGAAGTTGGTGTGGTGTTGTTAGAAGTTAATACGTTTAAATAAGCTGTCCATCCCGTAACCGGAGCAATCATTAATTGTGCACCAAAGGCACCGATATTATGTACAGCAGTATAAACATTCCACTGGTCGTTAAAGGCACCAACCATTAAACTTACCGCCGGAGAGAAAGTGTACGTTGCTTTGACACCTGCGTTTTGGAATGGGCCATAAGTAAACAGATATGAGGTGGAGTAGTTGAAGTTTGCCACCGGCGATATCACCTCATAACCAATAAATGTGCTCATATAGCCGCCGGTTAAGTTGAATTTATCGGTCACATCATAAGAAACATATAAGTTTTGAATATGATAGAACTGACCTGTAGGGCTGGTTGGTAATGACTGCTCCTGCCCTCTCGGGCCAAAAGATATCTCGCCAACAAAAGCTGCCTTATTAACTTTCTTTTTAACAGCCAGGTCAAGCATACCTATTGAAAATGAATTATGATCGCTGGCAAAACTGGTACCGATGTTTTTGTGGCCGGACAGATCATATTTATAATATACATCTGCCGAGCCGGAGATCAGCAGCGGCGCATCGCTGGTCGTTTTTACGGTATCCTGCGCTTTTGAAGCCAGGCTAAATGCAGATACACCAAGTAATAATAGTAATAGTTTTTTCATAATTAATTTGATAAGTGTTAATAGATAATTTGTTGTGTTTTATTGCTTGTTAAAATTTAATATCGGCACACACTATGCAGCGGCCTGTCCGTTTGTAGTCGTTTAATTATTTATTGACAATCGCATTATCTCACAGCCATTACCTGTGCTATTAATCAGATTATAACAAACCCCTGTGCGGCCGTTAACAGCGTGGCATTAACAGCCGCACAGGGGTAAATCTCATTTCAAATCATTAAGCGGTTACTTTAGCGCCATTGTCGAAAAGGCCGCTTAAGCTGATATCTTCATCGGTATCGGGATATACTTCGGTACCATGATCGAAGATGTCGATGCCGCCTACACCAAGCTCGCCGTGTTCTTCAACACGCAGTCTCCATGGGTGGGGCAGCATATTAATGAACGTCATCATTAAGTAAGCCACAACAAATACTGCAATAGCAATTGTAAATGTGCCTATGGCCTGCGCTTCTAAAACGCTTGTACCACCACCATAAAATAAACCGGTTACCGGAGCGCTGTTATCCGGGCCGGTAACACCAGTTACACCATATTGGCCGCAGGCAAATAAGCCCAATGATAAAGTCCCCCATATACCGCACACGCCATGCACTGATACCGCACCAACCGGATCGTCGATACGTAACCACTCCACAAAGTTCATAGCTAAATAGATCAGAAAACCCGCTACAGCTCCTAAGGCTAAGGCACCGAGCGGGCTAACCCAATAACAAGGACAGGTGATAGCAACCAGGCCACCCAATAAACCATTCAGGGTGTAACCCAAATCAAATTTACCCCTAGTTTTGCCCCACCATAGACCAGCTAACATAGCCATCATACCACCAGCGCAAGCGGCCAGTGTAGTGTTGGCAGCAACACGGCCTATACCTTGTACGTCCATACCTGACAAGGTGCTGCCGGGGTTAAAGCCGTACCAGCCAAACCATAAAATAAAAGTACCGATGGCGGCCAGCGCCATGTTGTGTCCCGGTGGCATTCCCCCTTTTTCTTTATCATCGCGGGCGAAAATTCTACCCAAACGTGGCCCTAATACTATTGCACCGGCCAATGAGGCCACACCACCAATAGTATGCACTACTGTTGAACCCGCAAAATCTCGGAAACTCTGGCCTAATGCTGGCAGGAAGTGACCGGCAGACCCCATGGTAACCAAGAAACCATCAGGCCCCCAGGCCCAGTGACCGATAATGGGGTAAATAAAACCGGTGATACCGATACTATATAGAATATCGCCACGGAAGCTGGTACGACCAATCATTGCACCCGATACGATAGTCGAGCAGGTATCAGCAAATGCATATTGGAAGATCCAGTGCGCCAGGATTGGCACACCATAAGCTTCATAAGTAGCAGGAGTATTTTGAAGAAAGAACCAATTTTTACCGTCGGCACCGCCCCATCCTATAAATCCGTTGCCGTGTCCAAACATGAAAGCGTAGCCCACAGCATAAAATAAAATTCCGCAAAGGCAGGTATCATAAATACATTCCATTAATACATTCACGGTTTCACGCTTACGGGCGAACCCGGCCTCAAGCATTACAAAGCCGGCCTGCATGCCAAATACCAGGAATGCCGCAACCAGTGTCCAAACTGTATTAATTGAATTAACGATCGAAGTTTCCAGTTCTGTAGGTTTTGCGGCATCAGCGGCGTGTGCTGCCGTTGGCAATAAGCCGGGCACCGTAAACATTGCTGCCACTACCAAGCCTAAGCCAATCATCTTTCCAGTTAAAATGGTTGCTCCAAGCGCCCATTTCTCCCGCGTTAATCCGCGCAAGGCGCTAAGCAGGGTAAGTTTTGGTGTTTTTACTTTCATTTTTGTTGTTGATTTGGATAATTAGTTAAATGTGATTCGTTTTTCTTCTATAATTAATAAGAATTATTGCATTTTTTGACATTAACTATTAGCAAATATTACTTTACAATAACACTTAATTAATATTTCAATAAAATTATATACACAAATCATAAAAAACAATATTTGTATCAAAAAAATATACTAAAAAGCCAAATTTTTATAAAAAATCTAAAACTTGATATATATTTAAGTAAAATATTATATAATTTTTAACAACAAAACCTAAATAAATTTAAATTATGTAATTTTTTACGCCTTAAAAATCATGATTATTAAGATAAAGTTAGGTATTATCGAATTTTGATATCAAAATGCAGGAAAAATCAATCTCAAATCACTTTATAGTCGCTAAAAATTTAAAAAGTCTGCGTTTAAGCCAAGTACTTTTTAATAATCGGCGACCAAAACAAAAACTCGAGAAAAAACGACGCTCTTTTTTTAATTCGTGAGATATTTAGTCTTTATTTATAAAGTATAAATTCTATTTTTGAGCTAAACCATCAAAATCAAAACGCAAACAATGCCTAATATTCGTTTTCAAGCTCTTCAGACTGTATTAACACGTACAATTCCTGAAATAAAAACACCTTCTCCAAAAATTTCTGATTTTTTTGGAGCAAATGTGTTTGATATTAAAAAAATGAAAGAGCTTCTGTCAAAAGAGGCCTATAATAGTATCATAAACTCTGTTGAAAAGGGAGAGCCTATTCCCCGCGATATGGCAGAACAGGTAGCAACAGCCATGAAATCATGGGCTTTGGGCAAAGGCGCTACGCATTATACGCACTGGTTTCAACCATTAACGGGCACCACGGCCGAAAAACATGATTCGTTTTTTGAGCCAACATCAGACGGTGGCGCTATTGAGGTATTTTCGGGCGACGCATTGGCACAACAGGAGCCTGATGCATCAAGTTTTCCGAGCGGTGGTATCCGTAATACTTTCGAGGCCCGCGGATACACTGCCTGGGATCCTTCGTCGCCGGCCTTTTTGATGGCGCGCACATTATGTATACCAACCGTATTCGTATCATACACCGGCGAGGCTTTAGATTATAAGGTACCTTTGTTAAAAGCCGTGAGCGCTTTAGATAAAGCCGCGGTTGATGTTTGCCATTATTTTGATAAGAGCGTCGAAAAAGTAAATGCTTCTTTAGGTATTGAACAAGAATATTTTCTGGTTGACTTAGCCTTATTTAATGCACGCCCGGATCTGTATCTGACCGGTCGCACCCTATTTGGCCACATGTCTGCCAAGAATCAGCAACTGGAAGATCATTACTTCGGCTCTATCCCTGAGCGTGTATATGCCTTTATGCAGGACATGGAAACTGAAGCCTTATTACTAGGTATACCTTTAAAGACACGCCACAATGAGGTTGCACCATCGCAGTTTGAGTGTGCCCCTATTTACGAGGAGATCAATCTGGCCATTGACCATAACCAATTGCTGATGGATTTGATGGATCGCGTGGCTAAACGTCATAATTTTAAGGTATTGCTGCATGAGAAACCTTATGCCGGCATCAACGGGTCAGGCAAGCACAATAACTGGTCGATGATCACTAACACAGGTAAAAACCTGTTATCGCCGGGCAAAACACCAAAGAACAACCTGATGTTCCTGACATTTTTTGTGAATACTATTAAAGCGGTATATGAACATGCAGATCTGTTAAGAGCGTCAATTGCCTCTGTAAATAACGACCATCGTTTGGGTGCTAACGAGGCACCGCCCGCCATTATATCAATATTCCTGGGCAGCCAGTTGAGTGAATTGCTTGATGAGATCGAGACATCACGCATCAGCAAAAAAATCAAGGATGAAGCTTTGCTATGGCAGGGCATCCCTAAAATTCCGCAGATATTAAAGGACAATACAGATCGTAACCGTACATCGCCGTTTGCCTTTACCGGTAATAAGTTCGAGCTGCGGGCGGTAGGTTCGTCAGCTAACTCAGCCAGTCCGATGACGGTTCTGAACCTGATAGTTGCCGATCAACTTAAAAAATTCAAGTACGATGTTGATAAGCTATTAAAAAAAGGCGAAAAGAAAGACGTTGCCTTATTAATGGTGATCAAGAGATATATTAAAGAATCGAAAAGTATCCGCTTCGAAGGTAACGGTTACAGCGAGGAATGGGAAAAAGAAGCCGAACGCCGTGGTTTGTCAAATTTTAAAACCACGCCTAAAGCACTTGACGCCCTTATTTCTGAAAAATCTGAAATATTATTTGCAGAAACAGCCGTATTCACCAAACGTGAAGCACATGCCCGACATGAAATTTTGTTAGATAGTTTCTATAAGAAATTACAGATTGAGGCGCGGGTAATTGGCGAGTTGGTAATGAACGTTATCATTCCGTCGGCTATTGATTATCAAAGTAAACTTATCGAGAATGCCAGGGGCTTAAAAGAGCTGGGGCTTGACAAATCAGTTTACCAGGTACAAGTTGACATCATTAACAAACTGGCCGAGCATATCAACTTCATCAAATCAAATTGCGACGCCATGGTGGCCGAGCGCAAAAAAGCCAATGATATTGAAGACCTGCGCGAAAAAGCCATTATGTATGACGAAAAAGTAAAATCCTACTTCCAGCCTATCCGCTACCATGTAGATAAACTGGAGCAGTTGGTTGACGATTCACTATGGCCGCTGCCTAAATTCAGAGAATTGTTATTTATTAAATAGCAAAAACGCCCCGCAATGCGGGGCGTTTTTGCTATTATCAACTTATACCAGAACTAACTTTTTTTATAATCCAAAAATCATCTCGTTTTTCTAAATTAAATTCCCAATCAGCGTAAGAATGAAAAATTTCAATTTTTACATTAACACGGGTTTCAGAAATTGATTTATAAAAAATCCTCATGTAAACCGTGTGGTTTATATTCGGATCTGTTCTGTATAAATTTAAGCCTTTTGGTAAAACTTCTAAATGTATTTTATTAGGGCCGATGTGTAAACTATCGAACCCCTGTGTATTTTGAACATCTTTTACTAAAACTATTTTATAGCCTATATGTGCCCAACCGTTGTACTCCTTATAGATAGAATCTAAACACCGTTGAACGTTTGTAACTTTTATCTTGACCGGATCTATATGTTCTGTTTTAAAATCACCACACCCGCAAGTTAAAATCAAAATAAATAAAATAGCTAATGGTCTCATGTCAATTTTAATCATTATTTCTTATAAAATTCATAATCGGTAACGCCTGCAACGTTTGTATCTGTTATTTTCATTCCGAACACCCATGTTTCAAACACTTCTCCGGCTTCGTAATTCGTTCCATTAATATCGATCATCGGTGTCATTTTCGCCGTCCATCGTCCTAGGTGGACAGTTTCATGAAATATAGTAACAGCTAAATAAAAAGCCAAAGCCTCCTGGGTAGCCGTAGGGCCAACGTATCCCGGTGACGCGTAATTTGAATTCTCTAGTTGTATAACCCAAGCATGCTATTTGGAGGGTATCCTTTGTAGCAAAATGCCCAACAAGATTAGGATCTGCAAAGGTTGTTATTTATTAAATAACAAAAACGCCCCTCAATGCGGGGCGTTTTTAGTAAATCTTTGTTATTTAATTGCAGATGCGCTTTCGATAACTAGTAGAAGTTTCTTCCATCCGTAACCCCGTTAGTTCGGTGCGTGAGCTTCCATTCTCCGCTCATATATTTATAATCACAATCACTATGAACCATACTGGCGTGTCCAATTCTATATGATAGATATAGGTTTGCAACATTTTTGCTTTTATAAGTTAATCTAAATTGGCAAATGCTGCCATTGTGTATATTCCCCCGCGTTTCAAAAAGATAAGTCTTTTTGTCGACTTGAATAGAGTCGTCTATCAAAACATTTCCCTGGAGATACAGTCTTATTTTATCGCTGGTCAACGAGTCGGAATACATTCGTCCTTTCAAATCTATGTCATTAAGACAGGAGAAAATAGCTTTTTTTAATTGCCTCTTATTCATGTGGTAAGCTTTTTCGCAGCCGGTAAAAATACTAATTAACAGAAATGCGATTAAAATCCTATGTTTCATATTAATGAGTTTTAACAAATGTCATTTTTCCTGTTGTAAGGTCATAGTCAACGTGCCCGCCGAACGCTGCGTCTTCAAATTGAGCTCCCGCATCCCAATTGTAGGGATTTGTTGGGAATCGCTGCATAACTTCTTGATTTCCAAAATGAACAAACTCATGAAGGATTACAGCCATTATAAAAAATTCGAAATTAGGATCTGGTTGATATGGAATTTTAACATTGAGATGTTCAGCATATTTTCTATTAATGTAAATAGTCCCAGCATCCTCATCGCCGTATTGTTCTTCAATTGCATCACCGGTGTAATCTTTCAAAACAATCTTAGGGCCCTTACCTGGTTTTAAGTAGGCTAACACCTGGTCTATTGGTAGATTAGAGTATTTGACTAACGCTGCCTGCAAATCCAGATCCGATTTTACACGCTGATAAAGTCCATCTACAATCTTCGCCAATTTAGGATAATTCAATCTGTCAAGGAATGACATATCAATAACAGCAATTTGAAATGTACTTAAAAAAGCTTCGGTGTTTTGCTCGTTAGGATTTAACAAAGAATAATCGACCCAATCTATATTATCCCACCACATGTACGAGGTAACTATTGTCGGGTTAACAGCGACCTGTGCACCATGATAACGACCGTAATTGTTAACAACGGTTATATAAGCCTGATTTTGTGCATTCATCAAGTCAATATGGGTTTGCAATTGATATTTTTGCTTGTCCGTTAATGGATTAGGCATATTAGTAACATAATTAACAATATCTGCTGCCCATGAATATGGTTGATTTTGTCTTAACCACGTTTTTTCAGATTCGGTAATTGAATTTCCTAGCAAGGTGATTGCATTTTCTACCTGTGCAGCAGTAACGGCAGGCGGAGGCGGCGCTGGCGGAGTGTAAGTACCATTTACTGCATAATTTCCCCCACCCAATATTGGGGCTGCGGTCCAAAATCGCCTTGAAAAAGGGTTATATGCTGCCCCACCACTGCTTGAACTGCCGCTACTTGAGCCGCCAGTGCTTGAACCATCACTGCTTGAAGCAACAGTGCTTGAACCACCAGTATTGTTGGTGAAACCTATATTTAAAAACGCACCGGCCCCATTTGAAATATTCCCTGCGTCGGCCCCAGGAACCGGTGTATTTTGATCTGAGCTTATGTTAATAACTTGAGTATCGCTACCAGCACCGTCCTCAGTTGTACAGCTAGTTTCCCAGGTGCCTGATATTTGTTGACCAACGCTTAAATCCATATAGTCCAGATCATCCCAGTTTGTATTATCCACTATTGAGCCACCTTGACCCACATTCCATGAGCCACCGGTTATGGTACAGCATAAGGTCAGGTCATTATCGAAGTTAAATTACAAAAAGTGTTCAATTATCCAATTTAAAGTTCTGCACTAGGCTTTATTAAAAGGTGTTTCACTCATTGTGCCAAAAAATAGGCCACAAATCATATAAACCATTAATTTTCAACTAACTAAACGCATCTACCTAAAGTATTACTACTGTTTCAAAGTGTTTCACTCTATTTTTACAAGTAATTGATATACAGGAAATTAAATGCAAAAAGTGTTTCAGGTGTTTCAAAGTGTTTCACTTTTTAGTGAAACAGTATTATGCCGGTATGCGGATGTTTGCTATCATTAAAATAGTTTTCAGGACGACGCATTAAGCGTATATTTGGCCCATGGTTTCTTCGCAACGATATGATCAGCGAGGCGTGTCAGCCTCGAAAGACGACGTACACAACGCTATTAAAAACATCGATAAAGGCATCTTCCCGAAAGCTTTCTGTAAGATCATTCCCGATATCCTGAATGGCGACCCGGATTATTGCAACATTATGCATGCCGACGGCGCAGGTACCAAATCGTCATTGGCCTACACCTACTGGAAAGAAACCGGCGACCTATCAGTGTGGCGCGGCATAGCGCAGGACGCTATCATCATGAACCTTGACGACTTACTTTGCGTTGGTGCTATCGACAATATCCTGCTATCATCAACCATAGGCCGTAACAAGAACCTGATACCCGGCGAGGTTATTGCCGCTATCATCAATGGTACCGAAGAAATACTGGCCGAGCTGCGTGAAGCCGGCATCGGCATCTACTCTACCGGTGGCGAAACCGCCGATGTTGGCGACCTGGTACGCACCGTAATTGTCGACTCGACCGTTACCTGCCGCATGAAACGCTCGGACGTTATATCCAACGACCGCATTCAACCCGGCGACGTGATCGTGGCGCTGGCCTCATATGGTAAAGCCAATTACGAGAAAGAGTACAACGGCGGCATGGGCTCAAACGGCCTGACATCCGCCCGCCACGATGTATTTAATAAGACCATAGCAGACAAATATCCCGAGAGCTACGATGCCGCTATTCCCTATGAACTAATCTTCTCAGGAACCAGGAAGCTGACTGACCCTATTGAGATTGATGGTAGTGAGTCGGTTAGCGCTGGTAAGCTGGTGCTTTCTGCTACCCGTACCTATGCACCTATAATTAAACAGATATTAGACAGGTACCGCAGCCAGGTCCATGGCATGGTGCATTGCAGTGGCGGCGCTCAGACCAAGGTATTGCATTTTGTGGATAAGCTGCATATCATCAAGGATAACCTGTTCCCTATCCCACCGCTGTTTAGGCTAATTCAGGAGGAATCAAAAACCAGCTGGCAGGAAATGTATAAGGTGTTTAATATGGGTCATCGTATGGAGCTGTATGTCCCTCAGGGAATTGCCGATGAGCTGATACAAATCTCTGAAAGCTTTGGAGTAGAGGCCCAAATCATTGGCCATGTTGAGGCTGCGGAGCAAAAGCAGGTGACCATCCGCTCAGAGTTTGGCGAATTTGTCTATAACTAAGCGGTATATCAAAGCATAAAAAAGGCTCCTATCGGAGCCTTTTCAGTTTTAGCTTATTTAAAGATTAATACAACGTGAATTCAACACGACGATTCATCTGACGGCCTTTTGCAGTTTTATTAGTTGCAATAGGTTGAGTCTCACCATAGCCGGTAGCTTCAATTCGTGATGGGTTTGCCCCTTTGCTAACCAAGAATGATTTAACAGATTCGGCACGGTCTTTTGATAACATCAGGTTAGCATCGTTTGAACCTACATTATCGGTATGTCCAGCCAATTTTAAACTAAAGTTTTTATCAGTTAACAATCTGGCTACTCTTTCTAAGCTTGGATAAGAGTGGGCACGAATAGTTGCTTTACCAAAGTCAAATTCCAAATTTTTGATAGCTTCGTTAACTACCCTTCTATCCTCTTCGGTGATGATAACTTTAGCTGGCGCAAGCGGGCAACCTGAGCCGTCAACTTTTGTACCTGCAGCAGTGCCAGGGCATTTATCAAAGAAATCAGGAACGCCGTCACCATCTTCATCAGCGGTAAATTTGGCTAAGTTAGCGTTGGTTGCAGCCAGGCTTGCCTTGGTAGCGTCCAAATCACTTCTTAGTTGATCATTTTGAGTTTTTTGCGCATCAACTTCTGACTGTAGTTTTTGCTCGGTCATCAAATATTCATGGCGCATTGATGATACCGGATTATGTGCTGCCATTTGCGGTTTTGATTTTCCGCCTAAAGCAAACTCTAAGCCAGCGTGGGCATAACCGAATTTATCATTATTGCCGTTAAGGTTATAGCCGTCAAAGTTATCAGCATCAACGAAATTCACCTGATAACCCAGGTCAATGTTGATGCCTTTTGCAACTTGTATTTTAAAACCTACGCCTACCGGGATATAAGCACTTTTAATATCATGACCGATATCGATCACAGTACCGTTGGCAAGCGTAAAGCCCGGACGATATTGCATATAACCAACACCTGCTGTTAAATAGGTCTGAATAACGTTTTGTTGATTTCGCCAGCTAATATTAGCAAACGTAAAATTAGCCGCCAGGTCTGCTGCCCAACGCAGGTCTGTCTGGTATGAACCAAGTCCCGGGTCGGCTGCGCCGTGGCCGGCTACCTCTCCTTTTAAAAAATTTGCCTGTAAACCCCAGCCATGTGTAAATTGATCTTTGATGAAAGCACCATAACCAATTTTGCTGTTAGGATTTTTGTAATCGCTGTTATGGCCTGAAAAAAAAGTGTATGGATTTAATAAACCACCATTTACACCTACCGACCATGTACGAAAAGAACTGCTTGGAGAAAAAGGTTGAACGTAGTCTGCGCTGCCCAAGTCATTGCTTTGCGCAAAAACGCCGCTGCTTAACATGACGCCTGTCGCTATCAGAGCTGCTTTTTTTAAATTTGTTTTCATAGTTGTTGTGTTTGTTGAAATCAGCTCAAAAAGAGCAAATACCATTCTTCAAAAACAATTGCGATGCCATAACACCAAAATCAACTAAACTTACTGTACAACAACAACTAACAAATAAGGGCAATAAAAAATTATTGCCCTTAAAAACATACAGTTTTGTATGAAATATCTATGATTTCGCCGGGATATCAGCCGGCACTTTTAACTAATGCCTGTTCAATATCAGCTATAATATCCTCAGCTTTTTCTAAACCTGTCGATATACGTATCAGGCCCGGGGTAATGCCCACGGCTAATTGCTCATCGCTGGTTAATTTTGAGTGCGTAGTACTTGCCGGATGCGACGCTATACTGCGAGTATCGCCCAGGTTTGCAGTGACTGTAAGCAGTTCTAAAGCGTTCAGAAATTTACGACCGGCTTCTACCCCACCTTTTAATTCCAAACAGAATACGCCACCGCCCATCTTCATTTGCTTCTTGGCTATCTCAAACTGAGGGTGTCCTTCAAGTAACGGATATTTAACCCATGTTACTTCCGGATGGCTTTGTAAAGCTTTAGCAACTGCGAGCGCGTTTTCTGAATGGCGGGTGATACGTACATCAAGGGTCTCTAAACTTTTGCTGAGTATCCAGGCATTAAACGGCGCTAATGACGGGCCTGTGTTACGGCAAAACAAGTATATCTCGTTGATCAGATCTTTGCGGCCTAAAACAATACCGCCAAGAACGCGGCCCTGGCCATCAATCCATTTAGTAGCTGAATGCACCACCAAATCAGCCCCATAATCAATAGGCCTTTGCAGCAGAGGCGTGGCAAAACAGTTATCTACATTTAAAATCAGGTTATGTTTTTTTGAGAATTTACCGGCCCATTCTAAATCCAGAACCTCGAGTTGCGGATTAGTTGGAGTTTCCAGATAAACCATTTTGGTAGTAGGCTGTACAGCAGCCTCCCAGGCGGCTTCATCATTAGCAGGCACCAGTGTGCAGGTTATACCAAAACGTGGCAGGTATTTAGTCACTATTGTATAAGTACTGCCAAATACCGAGCTGCAGCAGATCATATGATCGCCTTGTTTTAATAAAGCGAAAAATGACCCGAATATAGCGGCCATTCCGCTCGCAGTAGCAAAGCCATCCTCAGCACCTTCAAGCACGCACATTTTAGCAACAAATTCATCTACATTCGGATTACTGAAACGACTATAGATATTATCGTGTGATTCACCGGCAAATGCTGCACGCATGGTTTCAGCATCATCAAAAATAAAACTGCTGGTTAAATATAGTGGCGTCGAGTGTTCGCGTTGCTGCGTTTTTTCACTTTGAATACGTATCGCCTGGGTTATAGGGTCTAATTGAGATGACATTGGTTGTAGTTTATTATGATTTTGCAGGATGTACAAACACCTGTGTTTTAATATCGGCACCCCCACGCTCTAACGTAGCCGCGACCGAACAATATTTATTTACTGACAGATCAACAGCTCTGCTCGCTTTATCCGGGTCGATATTGCCATATAAGTGAAATTCGATGGTAACATCTTTCCACAATGACGGCTCAACACCCGCCTCGCGATCGCCTTTGATCACCATTTTATAGTCCTGAACGTCCTGACGTTGTTTTTTTAAGATAGTGATGACATCAATGGCCGAGCAACCGCCCAAACCCATTAACAACATTTGCATCGGTCGTACACCAAAATTCTGGCCGCCACTTTCGGGGCTGCTATCCATAGTTATAGTGTGTCCATTCTCGTCGCTGGCGGCAAAGCCGAAATCGCCATTCACTCGCTCTAAATTAATTGTATTCATAGTTTATGTAAACAAGTGTGCTAAGTTATGATTTTTGAGCAAGGAAATTTTGCCGGAAATTAAGATTAATGTAAATTTAATAGGTATCTATAACCTTAGCTAAATGCCCTTTCATGTGTTCAACATAGTCAGTAGCCAGCCAATGTACAGTATGTAAACTAACTTCGGTTTTGCCGTTATCGCACTGCATTGTTAACCGGTCTTGCGGATAATTTTTCCATACACGAATGATCTGGAAATTAAGCAATCGCCACAACTCCAATATTTCGTTTATGTCTTCATCGCAATAATGCTGCACTTGTACCCACTCCACTTGATCATAAACCAGCTTAAAACCGTCCTGATAGGTGCATCTTACAAAACGTTGCAGGTTTATTTGTGCGCTGTCGATCAGATGTCCCATAATTTCCTTGCGCGACCATTTATTGGAAGCAGGTTTGGTGTCCCAGTCAATGGCTTGCAGGTCACGGGTAAGTAAGTCGTCAATTATCGTAGCTAAGGCGTGGATGGTCTCTTTCATGATTACTGCATTCCAATTATTTAAAATTGCGCAAACAAAAGTGCTTATCAAATCAAAATTGCATATTTTCACATTTGTATAACATAATACTATCGCATGGCTTTAAATTATATCTGGATTGCCTTTTTTGTAATATCATTCATTATTGGCTTAGTAAAGCTGGTATTTTTTGGCGATACCGAGATTTTTAAACTAATGGTTGATGGCACATTCGATTCCACCAAATCTGCCGTGATGGATATAGCCTTGCCCTTGGTGGGCATTATGGCTTTTTACCTGGGCATGCTGAAAATTGCGGAAAAGGCCGGCGCTATTAATTTCCTTTCGCGTATTGTAGGTCCATTTTTTAGCCGGTTGTTTCCTGAAGTCCCCAAGGACCACCCGGCTGTTGGGCAAATGATGATGAATTATGCTGCAAACCTTTTAGGGTTAGACAATGCCGCCACCCCGTTTGGACTTAAAGCCATGGATGGATTGCAGGGGCTAAATAAGGACAAAGATACAGCATCAAACTCGCAGATCATGTTCATGGTGCTGCATGCTTCGGGTTTAACTTTACTGCCCGTCGCCATTATCGCGCAACGCGCTATTTATCATTCAAAAGATCCCAGTGATATATTTATCCCTTGCATTATAGCAACTTATGTAGCTACACTGGCCGGATTAATCGTAGTGGCCATAAAACAACGCATCAACTTATTTGACAAAGTTATACTTACCTGGCTGGGTGGTATCACTATTTTTATTGGTGCGGTTGTCTGGTATTTCACGGCCTATTTAACCAAAAGCCAGATCAGCGATGTATCTAAAATTTTCAGTAACCTGGTTTTATTTGGGTTGCCGGTGTTGTTTATACTGGGCGGAATACGCAAAAGGATCAATGTATTTGAAGCATTTATAGAGGGCGCTAAAGAAAGCTTTGATATCTCTGTTAAGATCATCCCTTACCTGGTAGCACTTTTAGCGGCTGTGAGTATATTCCGCATCAGCGGCGCCGTTGGTTATTTAGGCGACGGCTTTAAATGGGTATTTGGCCACTTTAATATCGATACCCGTTTTACCGATGTATTACCTATTGCTTTTCTCCGCCCGCTAAGCGGATCAGGCGCACGGGCTATGATGCTGGATAATTTGAAGAACTTTGGAGCTGACAGTTTTATAGGCCATTTATCAAGTGTTTTGTATGGCACAGCCGATACAACATTTTATATTGTAGCCTTATATTTTGGCTCGGTGGGCGTTAAAAAAACGCGTTATGCAGTACCGGCAATGCTCATTGCAGATTTCTTTGGAATAATAACGGCTATTTTAATTTCCTATTTATTTTTTGGATAGGGCAGGCTAATTAACCTCGGATATTTAGAGAGCACTATCAAGCAAGTCATTGTTTGTACAGGATTTAATTTTAACTTTGGAGCATATTTTGATCCCTCCAATTAAATATGGCAACCACCTTACCAAAAGACAAATCTCAACAATATTTAAAGCAAAAGGCAGCTAAGAAGCGTAGTGGTAACAAGGCGCTATTTATTTTCCTGGCTTTGATTGTTGTTGCAGTAGCAGTTGTTGCTAAAATATTTCTGGCCGGTACTTTAAAGCCCAATTTCGTTAAAGGCATGCCTGGTAGTGAAGATGCCTATGCTATGGCGAAGTTATTTATCAGCCCCACCCTGAAATCGTCAAGCGCTAATTTTGCGGATGATAAATATCAATTTGGCAAACAGTCTGATTCTGTATATGTAATTCAGTCGTCTGTTGAGTCGACCGACGAAAGCGGTGAAAAAATCAATACCGAATTCAAGATCGTTTTAAAATATAATGGCGGTCAGGTTGATAAGCAAAAAAATTGGAGCCTTATTGATTTAAGTACACATTAATATCCTATCGCCCTTAAAACAAAAGCCGGCTGCAATAAATTGCAGCCGGCTTAATCACTCTAAAACAATCACCTCTTAACTTTATAGAAGTATCTTTAATAATTATATATTCAATTATGATTATTTGCTAACTAAAAATCTTAGTCAAAGGTACTAATAAATTAGCTGTTCAAACTTACAACACATTATTTTTGACGGCGGGGTGACAGTTACTTTGTATTAATACATTAGCCCTTTTATAAAAATATTAAGCAATAATAAACGTTTGGTATGGATCTCTTCCAGGTGTTCTTTTTGAGGAAACATTACTTTTTTGTGTGATACGGCGCTTACCCTTACTCCGTGTAAAGCGTCAATCAGTAAATCAACAATCTGCTCCGGGTTTTCAACTGGTTTAATGTGGCCCTTATTTTCCTCGACTCTGATAGCGGCGCTTAGTAATACTAATTCAGCACGTCGTATTTCAGCAATGATCTCCCAAATAGTGTCAGGCAGGTTCTGCTCGTTAACTCTGAAAAAGTCAAAGAAATTATAGTTTTTTACAATAAAGTTATGTTGAATATCGACCTGGGCAGCAAAAGCTTCTTTAAGGTTATCAAACTGTCTAAGTTCATTTTCCAGGTTTTGAATATACTCACCGGCCAGTTTGCGCATTACCGCAATATACAGCTGGCTTTTATCAGGAAAGTAGTAATACAGCAATGCTTTCGATAGCGACAAATCGCCGGCTATCTCGTTCATCGTTGTTTTTGAATAACCATAATGTAAAAACCGCTGATAAGCTGCCTCTAATATCTTTTCACGTTTAATATCTTGCTGATCGACTGCTGAACTCATTATAACTTCTTATGCAAAAACTGACTATTTAAACAAAATTATCAAATATTCTACATAATAACTTACCAGAGCGCATCTAAGTGTTTAAACGCACAAAATTGATACACAAATTACATTCAAATTATGGTTTCAGCTATCAGTTACGCTAAACGCGCTATACCTACACCTGCTCCAACCACCAAGGCATCTTCAACGGCGCCTATTACCGGATCGACAATACCCGATGCTTTAACTGTTGCCTTGCGCAAAAGAAGCTACCAAAGGTCGACACTATCGCTGTCGAGCCGCCTAACAGCGCGCCCAGCCAGGCGTTGCCGCCGCTTGCTTTAAATATGCCTGCTCCCGCCAGTGCGCCCGACACACACCGTGCGGCTATCGCTACAGGTTTGATCCTGTCTGGAGCGGCGGGTAATTTATCACCTACAAACTCGGCGATCGCCATGTATTTCAAAACTTTAGCTATAATGTTGGTTTGCATAAAACTCAAGCCTGATTTGTCCAAATCTTTTGATTTATGATGGCTTAAAATATAACTGGTTATAGCAGGCGCCGACGCCGAACGCATACCGGCCAACAAGCCGACACCTACTGTCTGCCAAAGCGGTTTTTCGATTTTTAATTTCATGGCTGATGCTATTGTTGCTCATAAATCGCAATAATCATTCCTAAACTGAAATAGTTTTAATAGCATAGCGTAAACAACACTTATGAAATGAAAAATACATCGGGAAAACACTTTGGGCGAATTAGGCCGCGCTATAGGCAACGGCTTATTACCGGAGTGCAGCCACAGCGGCCATCATTATATCGCAAATGCTAGAAATGAGTATTACCACAAACGCCAGTCCAGCAAGGCAGCTGTATGTGGCGACTCAATGATATAGCTACCGCATTCCGATGCCTCAAAGCCCGCAAGTGAGCGGGAGCCTAAAGAATTAGCTATCGACGGCCTGCATCACGCAGTATAAGCCGTAACAGCAACCGTTATTTAAGACGCTTTACGCAGGAAGCAAAAGTCAAAAGAGACTTTACTCGACAGGTTAATTCCTCAACGACGCTTGAAAGGCGGTTGAATAAGACCGGATCATAACCAAAAGGCCTCCGTTGATTAACGGAGGCCTTTTTTGCGACTATTAGCCTGCTATTTGTGCAGGTGTTTCATGTAATTCTTTTTTGCTGAATCTTGCTTTGACCCGATATCGAATCAGATACATACATGGCACCAATATCAAAGTAATTATGGTTGCGAAACCTAAACCAAATATCATCGTCCATGCTAACGGGCCCCAAAAGGCCACGTTGTCGCCACCAAAATGAATATGCGGTTCAAAATGGGTAAATAATCCTACAAAGTCTATATTAAATCCTACAGCCAATGGGATCAAGCCTAATATGGCCGATGTAGCAGTTAATAAAACCGGGGTCATACGGGTATGGCCCGCCTCAACTACAGCATCATGTATGCTGGCGCCTTGTTCCATTAGCATATCGGTAAATTCAACCAGTAATATACCATTACGAACCACAACACCCGCAAGTGCAATGATACCTACGCCAGTCATTACAATAGAAATAGTCATTTTGAAAATACTAACCCCAAGTAACACGCCAATAATACTGAACAATATTTCACTCAATATGATCAACGTTTTGCCTGTCGAGTTAAACTGAATCATCAGGATGATTAGGATCAAACCGAACGAGGTGACTAAAGCGCCTAACAAGAAATTGGCTGCTTCTGCCTGATCTTCCTGACCGCCACCCATTTTAATGGTAACGTTAGCCGGTTTTTTAAAGTCCTTTATCGCTCTTAAAATATTGGCATTAACCTCATTGATATTATTAGGCTTAATAACGTTCGATCCTAAGGTCAACACGCGCCTTTGCTGTTTGTGCTTGATATTGCTATACGTAGTAGTATACCTGACATCGGTAAATGCCGATATCGGAACCTGACGTATAGCGCCACCGGTAGCCATATCGCGGTAGGTTATCTTTAAGTTTTTTAATGCGTCCAGGTTACTACGCTGGCTTTCAAGCGCACGCACTTTTATCTGGTAATCATCTTCACGGGTATTTCTGAAATCGCCCGCCTTACCGCCAAATACCGCTGTAGCTAATGTTTGGGTGATCTGGCCGGTACTGATACCTTCGCGGTTAGCACGTTCGCGGTCAACATCAAATACAATTTCTGGTTTGTCGGTCTGCACGTCAGCTATCAGGCCTTCAATACCTGCTATATTTTGTTTAGCCAGATAGCTTTTTAAATGATTAGCTGTTTTGACCAGCGTGTCTATATTATCGCCGGCAATTTCAATACTAATATCTTTTTGTACCGGTGGGCCGCCATTTTCTTGCGCTACCGCGATTTTTGCTCCCGGTATTATACCAACTACAGCTTTACGGACGTTAGCCAGTACCGCTTTGGTATCCTTACCATGACGTTTACCAAATTCAACAAAAGCAACCGTTATTTTACTTTTATTCTCATAGTCGCCCTGATCTTCATCACTAGGGTCGGCTACACTGGCTGTAACGTTTGAGATAATAGACGAAACAATGTCTTTATCAGGCTCAACAGCTTCTGCAACACGTTTCTCTAATTTCTTGGTTACCTCATTGGTGTAAGCCTGATCTGTACCAATAGGCAAAGTCACGTACACGAAAGCAAAGTTAGGGTCGCCCGACGGGAAAAACTCCACTTTTGGCGATCTGACAATCAGAAAAAAGATAGTAAATATAAATAGTACGACGGTACCGCCCAACACCATTCCCGGAGCCTTGACAGCACGTTCCAGCCATCTGGCATACCAGTCTTTAAACCGTGGCCATAAGTTGTTTTGGAAACTGTCTATCGTCCGTAATAAAACAAAGTGATTAAGCAGGTACAGTGCTATAATAAGCATCATAAAATTACCGAAACCGAAGTTTATCAAATAGCCAATTACCGTAGCAATTACTAAATAGATCAAAGAACGTTTCAGTTTTTTATCAAATTTTGGATGGTCATGCTCGCCCTCAACGTGTGGTTTCATAAAATCAACCGCAAATACAGGGTTAAAAAGGTAAGCAACAACCAGCGATGCCAGTAATGTTATAATCAATGTTATCGGCAGGAAAAACATGAAATGCCCTATCAAACTATTCCAAAAGGCCAGCGGAATAAATGGCGCAAGTGTAGTCATGGTACCTGAAAACACAGGTAAAAACACCTCGCCTGCAGCCATTTTAGCGGCTTGTTTAATAGGAATAGCTCCGTTGTTAAATATCCGATGCGTATTTTCAATTACCACAATCGCGTCATCCACCACAATACCTAAAGCCAGCAGGAAGGAGAACAGCACGATCATATTTAAAGTAAAACCAATAACAGGCATCACCAGGAAGGCTATAAAACACGACAGCGGTACAGATAACGCCACAAATATGGCATTAGTAGTACCCATAAAAAACATCAGGATAATGGTAACCAATATAAAACCGATAACAATAGTGTTGATCAAATCGTTCAGGGTTGTACGTGTTTTATCAGACTGATCGCCGGTTACTGTTATATTCAAACCTTTGGGGAACTGCGTTTTCAGCTTCTGGGCAATAAGATTATTTATCTTATCAGAAGCCTCGATCAGGTTCTCGCCGGTACGTTTACTTACATTTAGCGTGATAACGTTTTTGAAGTTTTTGCTATCGTTTGTTTTTAAACGCGCGTAGCTCTCCTGCTCTAAAAAAGAATCCTTGATCTCTGCGATATCACGTAAGTATATCGGCTGCCCTTTAGGGTTTCTAACAACCATTTCGGCTACCTCGGCAGCACTTTTGTAATCTTTTTTAATGTCGATACTGCGGCGAATACCATCTGTGGTTACATTACCGGCAGATGCTATAATATTTTCATTGCCGATAGCCTGCGTAATATCATTAAAAGTTAACTCTACCGCAGCCATTTTATTCATATCCACATTGATCTGGATCTCGGGCGTTAACGCTCCTACTTCCTGTACACGCGATATTTCTTTGAAGCTTTCAATTTCGTCTTTTAAGTTATCGGCGTATTCCTTTAACTTTTTCAAATCGTAATCGCCGGATATATTTACGTAAAGGATAGGAATATCGGCGACGTTAATATCAGAGATAACAGATTCTTTAAGGTTAGGGTCATTTTGCGGCAAATCCTGCTTTGCTTTATCTACGGCCTCTTTTACGTCGATCTTAGCATCTCTGATCTTTACATCGGCGTTAAATTCGGCCGTTATTATAGATAAGTTTTGCTTTGAGTTTGAGGTTACCTTTTTTAAACCTTTAAGCGATTTTAACTGCTTCTCTAGCTGCCTGGTTACCAGCAACTCGATATTTTGAGGTGACTGACCGATATAAGGCGTGCTCACAAAAACTTTTGATTGTGCTATATCCGGAAAATTCTCCTTCGGCAAATTATTATAGCTGACAAGCCCCAGTACCGTTATTAAAAATATCAGTACATATATGGCGGTCTTATTGTCAATGGCCCAACTTGATGGCCCAAATTCTTTGTTAAGATCTTTCATTATTAGATCAAATTATTAGATAGATGATTAAATAGCAGATTGTAACACATTTACTTTGTCGCCATCGTTCAGGTCAGAAGCGCCTGCAGTTATTAACTGGTCGCCCGGCGTTAAGCCCGATAAAATCTCTGACAGACTGCCATAGCTGCTACCCACTTTAATGTTCTTGCGTTTGGCTACGCCGTTATCGTTCACATAAACGTAATCACCCTGCTCTGATTTTTGAATGGCATTTAGCGGGATTACAATTGCTTTGTTGTTGCTATAGTCGGCTATTTTAATAATGGCAGTCATGTTAGGACGCAAAGTTTTACGCGTGGGTAAAGCAATCTCAATTGCGAAACTACGCGAAGTAGGATCAATAGCTTTTGCGGCAAATGTTAATCTCGCGCTTAATGAATCGTTAGCATCCGGCACCACTATTTTAACGTTGTCGCCTTGGTTTACGCGGCTGGCGTATGATTCAGGCACATCAGCCTTTACTTTTAAAACATCAGCATTTACAATGCGTATACCTGTAACACCTGGCTGCGCAACCTGGCCCAGTTTCAGGTCCATTTGGTCGATAGTGCCGCTAATTGGCGATATGATGCGGTACAGATCAGCTTGCTGGCGCAAACCGTCAACAGCCTTCTGAGCTGTTTTCATTTGAGTTTGTGCCTGTAAAAACTGTACTTCAGTTCCAATTTTTTGATCCCAAAGATTTTTCTGACGTTCAAATAAAGTCTTGGTTAAGTTAGCCTGCGATTCTGCCTGGGCAATGTTCTCTCTTAACACGCTATTGTCTAACTGTACCAGCAGCTGCCCCCTGCTTACGTGCTGGCCCGGCACCACATAGATCTTAGTAATAACACCCGGCGATTGCGGATAGGCTGTTACGTTGTCTTTAGCATCTATTTTACCTTGCACATCAACGTAATGCGTAAAATTGGTTTCGGCAATTTTTAACACGCTGATATCGGTGCTCTTTGATGAGTCGCGACCAGCGCCGGTTGATGCCTGTAGCGCGGCAATTTTTGAGTTAATATCAGCCTGTTGTTTTTTCAGATCGGCTAATTCTGTTGCTTTATCTTTAGGCTTCTGCGAGCAAGCTGCTAACAACACTAAAGCCGGTATGTATATAAATTTTTTCATGTTTATGGTGAGTTGAGTTTTAGTTGATACGTGCATATGCTTTGTCAAGATCTACTTTGCTTATTAAGGCGTTGTACAGTGCTTGTATGTATTGATTATCCGCGCTTTCTAATTCGGTTTGCGCTTGTGTTACCTCGATATTTGAGCCAACGCCCTGTTGATATTTGATTTTTGATACCCTTAATACCTCCTGCGCCAATTCACGGCTGCGTTTTTGATTATCAAGCGATCGTATACTATTTTCATAAGTAATACGGGCCGAATTAGCCTGTAACTTAAAACCGTTTGCTGCGTTGTGCAGATCGTTCTGCGCTTTCAATACGTTTATTTGCGACTGCCTTAACTGGTAAAGGCGCTGACCACCACTAAAAATCGGAATGTTTACACCCAAACCTATATAGCTGTTAGGATAGGCATGTCTGTACAGATATTTGAATTGATTTTCCTGGAAAACTTCGCCAAAACCAGCATTCAAACTAACCGACGGCAAGTAAGCCGCTTTTTTGTCTTTTGCATCCAGTTGGTTAAGAGTAATGTTAGTTTGCAACAATTTGTACTCGATACGATTTTGATAATAGCTGGTATCACCAGCGTCCCCAGCATTTCTGGTAATATCAACGTCAGACAGTTTATCAGTCAGCGTAAGCTCTTGTTCTATCGGCATACCCATCTGGAATTTTAACATCTGCGAACTAAGCACTAAGGCTCGCTGTGCGTTATCCCGATTAGTTACCAGATTATTGTATTGTACCGATAACCGATCGACATCAATCTTTTCAATAAAACCTTGTTTATTTTGCTGGGTGGTTTGATCTAAAGTTTGTTTTAGCTGCGCGATGTTGGCATCCAGCAATTTGATCTGCTCGTCAGATACCAATACTTGATAATAAGCTTTAGTTACGGCAACATTGGTCTCGATCTTTGAGCGTACCAAGCTGCGTTGCGATAACTCTTTAAAGGTTTTAACCGCCTGTAAACCAACAAAAAAAGAACCGCTGAATAAAAGTTGTGAAGCCTGTAATGAATAAGTATTATTATACTTAACCGCCCCAAACGGGAATTTTATTAACGGAGCATTCAAATCAATGGGCGTTGCAAAAATGTTAGGGCCTACTGTTGCAGGGGGTTTCAAAAAATCCTGGAAACTGATTGAACCATTTACCTGTGGTAAACCAGCAGCAATAGTTTCTTTTACTTTATATTCGGCGCTTTTGACACTCAGGGCCGCATTTTTCACAGAGTCCTGATGCTCGTAAGCGTAATTTATACAATCAGCCAGACTGTAGCTTACCGGCGTATTGGGTGGCGGGGCTTGCTGCGCAAAGCCCGACAAGGCTAGGCTGCAAATAAGCGACGCGGTTAGAATGATATATCTCATAGTAAGTAATTGTGTGTTTGTTTATTAATTATGTTCTCCAAAGTAACCTGCCGGTTTTGACAACCCTATGTCAACAGGATGATTATGTATTTACATTTTTATATTCATCTAATAGTTTATATCCTTTAAGCGTACAAATACCGAAGTTGAAATGCTCCAGCAATTGATACTGCACTTTCCACGGACTAAACTCGGCCAACGGAAAAATATTGGTATTAAAGCCTGTTTCTACCTGCATTACCCGCATACGCGCCATGATCTTTACATCGATGTCCGGGCGGATGTACCCCTGTTTAATTCCTTTAGTTAGCAGTTCTTCTAAAGTGTGAACTATCACCTCGGCTTTAAAAGCCTGAAATTGCTGCCATGCCTCAGGATGATATTTTTGCAGATCATGTATCACTATGGGGTTGATCCTGGAAAAAATCTCTTCAGAGCATTTCATCATATTGATCATCTCCTCTATCACATTGTCAGATTTTTTGATCAACGCACACATCTGATCCTCATCCTCCTGCAGCTTCTTTTTTACCAAAGCCACTACCAATTCATTCTTATCCTTAAAGAATTGATAGATGGTTTTTTTAGACATGCCCAGGTGTTTAGCTATGTCATCCATTGTTACACTCTTTATCCCGGCTGTCAAAAACAGCTCCTCTCCACCTTGTATTATTCGCTCTATTTGACTCATTGACTTGATTGGTCAAAACTATGGAAACATTTTTAGATTACAAAGTTTCCAAAAAAAAATGTTTTCCACAGGTGTTAACCCGTCCCAAACCTCCCCCCGGAAGAAAGTTTTTGTAAGCCAACACTAACGTCTCACCTGTCGGCGCATCCGATCGTTATCGGATTAGAGAAGCTATGACGGATTTTGTTACCTTTGCAAAAAATCACAACCGCTCATGACACTTACTCCACTTTCTGCAATTTCACCAATTGATGGCCGCTATAGAAGAGTTACTGCCGACCTTGGCGCTTACTTTTCGGAATATGCTTTGATCAAGTACAGGGTGTTTGTAGAGATTGAATACTTTATAGCTTTATGCCAGCATCCGTTGCCTCAACTTCAGGATTTTGATAAAAATCTGGAAGAAAAGTTACGCGACATTTATAAAAATTTCAGCGAAGCTGATGCCCAAAGCATAAAGGATATTGAGAAAATAACCAATCATGATGTTAAGGCTGTTGAATATTTTATCAAGCAAAAGTTTGACGATTTAGGTTTACAGGAGTATAAAGAATTTATCCATTTCGGCTTAACATCGCAGGATATTAATAATACAGCCATACCATATTCATTCAAGCTTGCTCTAGAACAAGTTTACTACCCAGCGATTGAAGAATTACTGGAAATTCTGAAAAAATATGCAGAAGACTGGGATAATATACCCATGTTGGCACACACACATGGCCAGCCAGCCTCGCCTACCCGCTTGGGTAAAGAAATACAGGTTTTTATTGAGAGACTGGAAAATCAATTGATCTTGTTGAAACAAGTTCCAACATCAGCCAAATTTGGTGGCGCTACCGGTAATTTCAACGCGCATAATGTGGCCTATCCGGAGATTGAGTGGAAAACTTTCGGCAATCACTTTGTGAATAACATTTTGGGGTTGAGCCGTTCGCAATTCACCACTCAAATTGAGCACTACGACAACTTTGCTGCACAATGCGATGCACTGAAACGGATCAATAATATATTGATGGATTTGGACCGCGACATGTGGACCTACATCTCTATGAACTACTTCAAGCAACAAATCAAAGTCGGCGAGGTAGGTTCGTCAGCTATGCCGCATAAAGTTAACCCTATTGATTTTGAGAACTCAGAGGGTAACCTGGGTATCGCTAATGCTCTGTTTGAGCATCTGGCTGCTAAACTGCCAATCTCAAGATTACAGCGCGATTTGACAGATTCGACCGTATTGCGTAATATAGGTGTACCAGTGGCGCATTCTTTGATAGCCATCAAATCAACGTTAAAAGGTTTAGGTAAATTATTATTAAATGAAAGCGCCTTGAATGCACACCTTGAAGCCAATTGGGCCGTTGTTGCTGAAGCTATACAGACTATCCTGCGCCGCGAAGGATACCCTAACCCCTATGAGGCTTTAAAAGAATTGACCCGCACTAATACAACGGTTAATACCCAAACTATTGCTGAGTTTGTGGATACTTTGAATGTAAGTGATAGCGTGAAGGAAGAGATTAAACGGATAAGCCCAAGTAATTACACCGGGATATAACTAATTCGCCTTATCATTTCGACCAACGGTAGAAACTATACACCCATTCATAAGCTTGTATATAGATTTCTCGCTATCGCTCAAAATGAACATCTTAAAATGACATCTTAATATAAAACCATTATATATCCGCAATCTGCACATCAAAACCATCAGTCACCGTCCCGTCATAACTAATTTAGCATTACACAATAACCAAAAAGCTATTTAACTTTGTTACGTTATTAAACAGACATCAAGATGAATATCAACGTATATACCGAATCAACGCCCAACCCGGCAACCATGAAGTTCATTGTGAACAAGTTGCTGATTAATGGTAGTGTAGACTACCCTACCAGAGAAAGTGCCGAAAACTCGCCTTTTGCTAAAGAGCTTTATAAATTTTCATTTGTGAATGGCGTGTTCTTCGCCAGCAACTTTGTTACTGTTACCAAAACCGAAGGCAGCGAATGGCAGGACATTGAGCCCATACTGAAAGAGTTTGTTAAAGGCGCTGTTGAGTCTGAGATTAAAGTACAGATAGAGGAACAAAAAGAAGATGTGGCATTTGAAGGTACTGAGACAGAGATCAAAATTCAACAAATATTAAATGATTACGTCCGCCCGGCTGTTGAGCAGGACGGTGGCGCTATCTCTTACCGCTCATTTGATGAAGGTGTGGTTACCGTTGAGCTTCGCGGCTCATGCAGCGGGTGCCCATCATCAACTATCACGCTGAAAGCCGGCATAGAGAACCTGTTAAAACGCATGGTTCCTGAAGTTACTGAAGTGGTGTCGGAAGCGATTTAATTTTGTTAAGCACTTTATTAAAGTTAGTTGATTGGATGTAGGTTTCTGATCTACTATACAACAAAAAAGGATCGTATGTTGAGTACGATCCTTTTTTGCTGTAGTTAGATTTATTTGTTGAAATATTCCTGAATCACCTTCAGCATTTCATCGGTAATTTTGCCGTTGGTAGCCAGTAGCTCCCGCGACTCGATTACTTCATCTCCGCTGCTGAAATTTACAACGTGGCCGCCTGCCTGTTTTACAATAACGATGCCTGCGGCTACGTCCCAGGCGTTTAAATTATATTCGTAAAATGCATCGAACCTTCCGGCAGCGGTGTAAACCAAATCAGTGGCCGCCGAGCCTAATCTGCGGATGCCGTGGCAGCTTTTCATCAAATGCGTTAACAGATCGATGTATTGTGGTTGTTTTACAAAATCATAATACGGGAAACCTGTAGCGATCAAACTATCGCTAATTTTAGGGGCCGGGCTAACTTTTATTTCCTGACCGTTCAGGTATGCCGGCGAGCCTTTCCAGGCATAAAAGCATTCATCCTGATTGATCTCGTATACTACACCGAGCACTAATTCATTATATTCTTTTAGGGCGATACTCACCGAGAACACGGGCACCCCATGTATAAAATTGGTGGTACCATCCAACGGATCAATGATCCAGTTATAACGTTCAGCCATTTTAGTGCTGGTTTTCTCTTCAGTAATAAAACCAGACTCAGGCAATATCTTTTCCAGTCCGGCTACGATAATACCTTCAGCAGTTTTATCAACATATGATACCAGGTCATTCAGTCCTTTGTACTCTATTCTGTCTGTGCTGAAAGTTTTTCTTTCCTGACGGATGAAATCACCGGCTTGTTTTGAAAGTTCAATTACCCTATTCGCTATCTGCTCCAGTTGCATGTTGATGTCTTAATGAAAGGCTGAATGAGAAAAATTTATGGATAAAAAAGCTGGCAAAGAACAGGCTTAATGCAGCAGTAATACGTGCCACAGGCGCATATAAATGTACCTGCTGTACAAAGAAATCCAATATCAATAAATTAGCAAAAAAGCCAATAACAGCTACCGACGCAAACCTGATAAACTGCCTCGCGCCTGATGTACTTGACTCAGTAAACACCACATACTTGGTGATAAGGAAATTAACTATCACACCTAAAAAGAAAGATACGGCTAACGATAACTTGTAATTATTAACACCATAATTGAATACCGTATATTTTGGCTGATCAAGCAGATTATGATAAAGCACATAAAAAGCGCAAATATCCACCAGAAAGCCCATTCCCGCCGAGAAAACGAACCTTATAACCTGATTCTCTAACAATTTATTTCTGAGCGATTGCTTAGCCATGCTTAATGGCCTTTTTTTTCTGGTGATTTAACCCGGTTACAATTAACACTATACCACCTAAAGTTAAGAAAAGCGATATCATCTCAGCTTGAGTAAATGATATCCCGGCAACATGATAACGGGTATTCACACGGATCAGCTCGATCAGGAAACGTTCAACCCCATTCATCACCAGATAAATACCAAACATAATGCCCGGTGTTTTAATACGGTTGCGAATAGCCCATAACACAGCAAATAACAATAAGCAAACCACACACTCATAAAATGAGGTAGGATATACGGGTTGTTTTAATACATTACAGAATTTACCAACGCAATCGGCAATGCGGTTACCTGCATCTTCCATACTCACATTATGCGGAAAATTGAAAGACCACATCCAATCTGGCGCCCAGCTTAACCAACCAGGTTTGGGGGCCAGGTTTGGAATACCCCAATCGCCGTCGCCCGACATTTGACAACCAATGCGACCAATCGCATAAGACAGCATCATGCCAGGTCCGCCAATATCTAACATGGTTAATGGTTTAATACCGTGTTTATAAGCTATATATAATACCGCAGCCCCCCCGCAAATTAATCCGCCATAAAAGGTAAGTCCGCTAAAACCAATCAGCATACCTACCGGGTCGGCCATAAAATCGTTCCAATTCTCCAGCGCATTAAACAACTTTGCACCGGCAAAGCCGAATATCGCTGCCCATAGTAAAATATTACCCATTAACTCGTAAGGGTGTACTTTTATCACTCGGGTTTCGGGCTTTGGTAATATGTGTTTTTTATTTTCGGCGTAGGCCCAGTAAGCAAATACAGCAGCTAATACAACACCGCCTATAAAATTACCGCGGCTTGATAGCAAAAAGCCCTGTGGATCATCAATCATAGCATGGTAGTTAAATACCATATCCACGAGTTTAAATCCTAATATAAAGCCAAATAAACTGTTAGCTAATAATTCTGCAATGCTAATGCGTTTACCAAGAGTAACCGTCTTTTCAAACGAATGGATAACCCCAAGCTTCTCTTTACGTTTAAATTCCTGCACAAAGGCCCAATAGGCCGCTATAAAAGCCAAGGCCACAAAAAAACCGAAAGTTTGTACCGGAAGCGGGATGTCTAAACCGAAGAGATATTTAATAAGAGAACTTAAGCTTGGAAACATAGCTAACTAATTTGCTGCGAATATAGGCTTAATGTACCAATATTTCCTGGCTTTCGGTTATTTCAACATCACCGTCAGATGAAATATTTGTTAAACAAACCTTTTTAAGCTCGTTAACCAGTACTGGATCAAATTTGGTTTTTACCTTTACATAGTTGCGCGTAAAGCCGTGCATAAAGCCTTCTTTGATATCACCCTCAAACAAAACTTCCTCCGCTCTGCCAAGCTGACTGTTATAAAAAGCACGGCGTTTTTTATCTGATAAAATGTGTAACATTTTACTTCTATCTGCGCGGGTTGAGCCGGGCACCGTTCCTTTCATTTCGGCGGCCAAAGTATTGGCGCGTTCAGAATAACTAAATACGTGCAGGTATGATATATTTAAACCGTTAAGAAAGTTATACGTGTCAATAAAGTCTTCGCGTGTTTCGCCGGGAAAACCAACGATGATGTCGACTCCAATGCAACAATCGGGCATTAATTCTTTGATTTTAGCTACGCGATCGGCGTATAGCTCACGCTTATAACGGCGACGCATCAGCCCTAAAATTTTATCAGAACCTGATTGTAGCGGTATATGAAAATGCGGCACGAAACGTTTTGATTGCGCTACAAAGGCAATAATCTCGTCTGTTAATAAGTTGGGTTCGATTGATGAAATGCGAATGCGGTCGATGCCTTCAACCTCATCTAAAGCTTTAACCAGGTCAAAGAAACGTGCCTCACGTTGACCGTTAATGATACCAAAATCGCCCAGGTTAACACCGGTTAGTACGATCTCTTTCACTCCCGACTCCGCAATTTGCCTGGCTTGCTGAATAACACTAGGGATAGTATCGCTTCTGCTGGCACCACGGGCCAGCGGGATAGTGCAGAATGAGCAAGAATAGTCGCAGCCGTCCTGTACTTTGAGGAAAGTGCGGGTTCTGTCGCCAAATGAATAGGCTGGCACAAACTCGTTAGCCTCAGATACCGGCTGATTATAAACTACCGCTTTTTCTCTTTTGGTGAGATCTGTAATATGATCGACGATTTGAAATTTCTCAGCAGCACCTAAAACCATATCAACCCCAGGTATCTCCGATATCTCTTTAGGTTTTAATTGTGCATAGCAACCTACAATGGTAACGTAAGCATTGGGAGATACCCTTAATGCCTCTTTCACCACCTTTTTACACTTCTTGTCGGCATTGTCTGTAACAGAGCAGGTATTGATCACATATACATCGGGGGTATCCGTAAAGTCGACGGTATCAAAGCCGGCATTGCTAAACAAACGGCCCAGTGTAGACGTCTCTGAGTAATTGAGTTTACAGCCCAGCGTATAAAATGCTACTTTTTTATTCATTTGCGGCTGCAAATATACTAATTATTGAATTATCGAGTAGAAAAGCTTGTCCAACCCTCATTCTAACTCAATAATTAATGCTGTGATTACTCCTTTCCCCAGCGATAGCTTTCACTCTCTAATCCCATCAAATCAATAATACGATTTACTACAGTTAACGCCACTTCTTCAACTGTTTTAGGCTTGTTATAGAACGACGGCACAGCAGGGCAAACAATAGCCCCTGCTTCTGTAACGGTAGCCATATTTCTGATATGGATCAAATTAAAAGGAGTATCTCGTGCCACAAGAATCAATTTTCGGCGCTCTTTCAGCATGACATCGGCAGCGCGTGTGATCAAATCGTCAGAGATACCGCCGGCTATGCGGCCCAGGGTGCCCATTGAACAAGGTACGATAACCATGGTATCAAACTTTGCCGAACCTGATGCAAAGGGAGCCATGAAATCATTTTTTGCATAAAATTTAAAGGGAAATTTGCCGTAATCCTGATTATCTAATTCAAACTGCCACACCTGTTTAGCGTTATCAGACATCACTACAGCCACTTCGGCAATCTGGCTATCGAGTTGTTGAAACTTCTGCAGCAGCAGTTTAGCGTATATAGAGCCACTGGCACCGGTAATAGCAATCACAATTTTTTTCATAGTTCACGCCCCCTCTAAATCTCCCCAAATGGAGACTTTGGATAGCAATTTGCAACACAAAGTTAGGATATGTTACACAATGTTACACTCTTAATGACAATTTTACGAAGATAGGGCTTCTCTCCTTTGGGAAATTAAGCGGCACAAAAAAAGGGTCGAATACAAGTACCCGACCCTACATCTACCTATGAAAAACATGCCCTTTGAGAGGGCACTACAAATGTAATAACAGTTTTTTAATTATTAAACAAAAAATTAAAATTATTTTAATGCGGTTTTCATAATTTTTTCATCTATCAGGATCTGAATGATTCCATCTACCATTCCAACACTTGGAACGAAAATATTTTTGATGCCACCCCATTTCATTACCGACAGATAAATTTCGCATGCCGGAATGATTACATCCGCTCTATCCTGATTTAAACCCAGGACATTGATCCGGTCTTTTAATGAAAACGAATTCAGGTAATCATACAACGATTTAAGCTTACTCAGGCTCATGGGAGAGCCATTCTTTTCTTCGGACATCCGGTAAAGCTTATTAATATTCCCACCGGTACCTATACCAAAAACACCTTTAAGCTGGCGCGTATGCTCACGAATAAAATCGCGCATAGCTGCCCATGATTCTTCGGTATCCTGATTGTCTAATATACGTATAGTACCAATGTTAAACGATTTTGAAGCAGCCAATTTTCCTGCCGAAAATAGTGAAAGCTCAGTACTGCCGCCGCCTACATCAATGTATAGGTAGTTTTTATTTTTGTCGATGTTCTGTTCGGCACGCGAGGCATATATAATCTTAGCCTCTGTCTGCCCCTGAACTATCTCAAGGTCGACACCTGCTTCTTTTTTGATCTGCTTAACTACTTCAGCACCGTTACTCGCTTCGCGCATGGCCGACGTTGCACAAGCCATGTATTCGCTTACCTTGTAAACATCCATCAGATTATGGAAAGCCTGCATAGTTTTTACCAGGTCGATCGTTTTCTTATCTGATATTTTGTGACTTAAAAATGCGTCATCGCCCAAACGCAGCGGCACACGCACCAGGGTATTTTTTTTAAACGACACTGTGCCGTCATTCTCTTTGATATCCGCGATGAGTAGTCTTACCGCGTTCGATCCAATGTCAATAGCTGCGTATCTCAATTTGCTTTATTTTTATTCTTCAGGTAAGTATAAATATCAATTTGCGACCGTACGGGTAGTTCTGATTTAGTTTTATGATATTTATTGGTATTGTCTTTGTTAATTTCTCGGGATTTGGTATTATCGTTTAGCTGAATGTTGATGATATCTCTTATCTCCTTCTTCACACCTTTGTCATAGATAGGAAAACCAACTTCAACCCTGGTATCAATATTACGCGTCATAAAATCGGCCGAAGTAAGGTAGATGAGTTCATTGCCGCCATTACAATAAATATGAACACGGGCATGCTCAAGGTATTTGTCAACGATGCTGATCACCTCGATATTTTCACTGTACCCTTTCACACCCGGCAACAGGCAGCACATACCACGAACAATTAGTTGAATTTTTACCCCTGCATTGCTGGCCTGATATAATTTCAGCACCAATTGCTCATCGGCAAGGCTATTCATTTTCAGAATCATGTAAGCCGGCTTTTTAGCTTTGGCATTTTTAATCTCGTTATCAATCAACTTATAAATTGCCGGGCGAGAATCAATCGGCGATACAATAAGATGTTTTAACCCTTTAGGCAACACACCTTTATTAAGCGCTTTGAAAACGTTAACCAGGTCGCCGGTAATTTTTTTACTGGCAGTAAGCAAAGTGTGGTCGGCATATATACGAGCGGTCTTTTCGTTATAATTACCGGTAGACAAACAAGCATAATAAGCCAGCTTATCTTTCTCCATACGGCTTACCAGGCATATTTTTGAATGAACCTTGTAATCGTCGATACCGTAAATCACGTTCACCCCCTCTTCTTCCAGCCGCCGGCTCCAGGTGATATTGTTTTGCTCATCAAAACGCGCACGCAGCTCTATCAGGCAATTCACTTTTTTACCATTTTTGGCGGCGTTGATGAGCGCATGCATGATGCGTGAGTTTTCGGCCAAACGATAAACTGCTATGTTAATCTCTTTTACCATCGGATCAATAGCCGCCTCACGAAGAAAATGGATCACGTAATCATACGTTTGATAAGGTGTGTTGATCAGATAATCTCTTTTGGCAATCATCGCCATTAAGCTGCGATCAAAAGTGAGGTTATCAACCGGCAGTGCGGGATATTTGGCATACTCTAACTCTGGCGAACCTACATTAGGAAATGATATAAAATTCTTGAAGTTATGATAGCGGTTGCCGGGTATCAAACTTTCTCCGTGCAAACCCATTTTATTTACCAGGTACTTTAACATATCCATTGGCATCTCAGAGTCGTACAGTAAACGCATTGGTTTACCTTTTTTTCGCTTCTGCAAGCTTTTGGCTAATGAGTCGATAAACTTACCGCTTACTTCTTTATCCAGGTCCAGCTCGGCATCCCGGGTAAGCTGTATCGAATAAGCCTCGATACTATCATGCTCAAAAATGAAAAAAATATCCTCTAAACAATACCTGATGATGTCGTCCAGCAGAATAATAAACTTTAGGTTGTTGGTTTCAGGTAGTACAGTAAAACGGGATAAATTATCGGGTATTTCGATCAATGCATAGGTTACTTTTTTATCCTTGATCAATTTTACAAAAAAGTAAATGGCGCGGTCGCGCAGCTCGGGCAGCGCGCTGGCATTATTAAGCATGATGGGTACCAGCGTAGCCAGTAACTTTTCTCTGAAATGATCGCGTACAAAAGTGCCGCGGGCTACGTTCAGTTGTTTATCGTTAAGCAAAAATATCTTCTCTTCGGCCAGTTGCTTTACGATAATATTTTCATACAGATCGTTAAACTTACGCTCCTGCTTTACTACCAGATTTTTGATCTGGTTTAATATCTTTTTTGGATTATATCCCAGTATTTCTTTTGATTTCTCGTTCAGACTGGCCAGGCGGCTCAGCGTGGCTACCCTTACACGGTAAAACTCATCGAGGTTTGATGAAAATATTGCCAGAAACCTTATACGTTCAATTAACGGGACAGTAGGATCGGCAGCTTCCTGCAAAACACGCTCATTGAAGTACAGCCAACTTATCTCTCTGTTAATTAAAGGTACCCGTTTAATATCCATATAAAACAACGCCCGCGGGCATTATGGCAAAGCTGCTTATTTATTTGTTAAGTTAATATTAATATATCACTATATCTGATTGTTTTAACACACAAGCTTACAATTTGATTTTATAGCCATTTAAATAGTAATTTTGTACCTTACTCAAAGAATAATTTTAACTATGCCAAGTTTTGATATAGTAAGCAAGATTGACGGCCAGACGCTGGACAACGTCATCAACATCGCAAAAAAGGATATTTTGAACCGTTATGATTTTAACGACTCAAAAAGCACTGTTGACCTGGATAAAAAGACCAACATTGTAACTGTGGTTACTGAGAATGATATGCGTCTCAAAGCCATTCAGGATTCCATTATCAGCCGTATGGTAAAACAACAGCTCGACCCAAAGGCTTTAGATCTGGATTTCGGTAAAGAGCAGGCCGCCTCGGGCAACATGATCCGCAAGGAAATTAAAGTAAAACAAGGTATTGAACAGGAGACGGCTAAAAAGATCGTCAAAAAAATAAAAGACAGCGGCCTTAAAGTTCAGGCCAGTATTATGGATGACCAGGTGCGGGTTCAAGCCAAGAAAATAGACGACCTGCAATCTGTTATAGCGCTTTGCCGTAAAGACGATTTTGGACAGCCTTTGCAGTATATCAATATGCGTAATTAGCTCCATAGCCCCTCAAAATCTCCCCTTCCGGGGAGATTTTGACCTATGTTATTATTTGATATAACTGTTTAAGCCCTACTACCGCGAAAGGTTTGGGTGCGGCTAAAACAGAAGAGCCGTCCTTCCAGACGGCTCTTCAAACTAAACCAACATTACTTATTATGAAAACACTCTTTACCGGTATTTCCTAAGTCCGGGCTTTCGCAAAAACACAACCACCTTCACCGCCGCGGACTTTCGGAACATCCGGATTATATTATTTTACAGTTATCTCCCTGGTTTGAAATTTAGCTTCTTCTTTTTTAGCGATAGTCAATTTCAATATACCGTTAACATAATCAGCCTCGATTTTTGAATAATCTGTGCTTTCGGGTAAGGTGAATGATCTGCTGAACGAATTAAAGCTGTATTCGCGTTTGGTAAATTTCTTGTTCTCATCAACAGTTTCAGTTTTCTTATCGGCCGAAACGCTTAATACATTTTTATCCAGGTTGATCTTTATATCTTCTTTGTTTAGGCCAGGGATAGCGAGTTCAATTTCAAATTGAGCATCAGTTTCTGCGATATTCACGGCAGGTGTACGAAAAGCGGCTCGTTCGTTCAAAAATGAATCGTTCAATACTGAATAAACGTCATTAAAAAACGGATTTACGAAATTGTTTTTGGGCTCCTTGCCAAATTTTACTAAAGTCATTGTTATATCCTCCTAAGTTTTTATTTTATTGTTAATTTTGGTATTACTCAATCAAGAGCCATACCAGTGGCATTTTGATTGGGTTTAAATGACCGTTTGTCATTTAAACTAATTACAAACCGACATAATGACACTCAATGGCTGAAAAACTATCAGATTATAAATTTCGCACTCCCATACCTATCCGCTTTTCGGATATAGATGCTGTAGGCCATGTTAACAATGCGATATACCTCACTTATTTTGAAATAGCCCGGTTTAATTATTGGAAAGATGCCATCAGCTGGAATTTGAGTGAACATGGCATCATCGTAGGCCGCAGCGAGGTCAATTACTTAAAGCCTATTACCCTGCACGACGAAATAGCCTGCTATGTGCGTGTAACACGTATTGGTAATAGTAGTTTTGATGTGATGCAGGTATTGGTTAAGGTAACACCCACTGGCGAGGAGATTTGCACTACGGGCAAAACCGTTTGCATTAGTTATGACTACTCGGCTAATAAATCGGTACCTATCCCAACCCGCGAGCGAGAGCAAATGATTGCTCATGACGAACCTCGTTTAATACTGAATACTAATTAGTTACATCAACCGTTAACATTAACAAGATGTTTACCATGAAAAAAGAATACCTATATATTTTGCTATTATTAGTTGCTTTTGGCTGTAAAAAAGACGACACTAAACAAATAGCTACTACTACCAAAACCGCGCCGGGCACGATGCATATTGTCATTAACAGCGACCAGTTATTTTCATATAACATTACCGAACAAGATACCGTAACAAACGAGTTTTCAATCAAAGATGATTATGACAAAACGGGTCTGGATTATTACTTTACCCCATCCCCGGGCCATAAGGTGATCATAGAGGCACTCACCAAATCGGCAGGAAGTTTAACTGCGACTATTACTTATAAAGACAAACCGCTGGGCCCTGTTGTAAGCCATCCAAGTGGCTCGGCTACCGGCTTTGAGTTTAGCTACACAATACCTCATTAAAAAGCAAATGCCCCGCCGGTGACGGGGCATTACTTTTTTATCTTATCTATTCTGATTTTATTTACCAATCTGAAATACGGCATTGATCTGAAAACTCAGTTTAATTTTCTTAAAGTCGATGTCTGAAGGTTGCACCATATCTGCAGCCATTGTCTTGAACATCACAGCACGTGGTTGAGGATAGTTACTGATATCATTTTCTGTAATATTCAACACCGGCCCCAAAGATTCATTCAGGCCGCCCAGCAAAAAGGTAGCTTTAGCTTTTGCAGCCAGCAATGCTTTCAATTTCAGATCGTTTTTTAGCTGATCAGCTTTTGAATAATCGTAGCTGTCAATATTGGTGCTTTGAATGCCTTTTGCATCTATCTTACTAAGTATCTGATTAAATTTATTTAAATCATGAAAACGGATACCATATTGTTTTGACGCCATGAATTCAGGATTCTTTTTTTTCTGGTAACTGTAATTATAAGCTGAGAGATTATTTACGGTAAAGTCCTCTTTTGGAATACCGGCGTCGCGTACAGCATCTTCTAATTGTTTTTCCAGCTGACCAATAGTCACCTTGCTATATTCCTGCAAAGAAATGGTAACGTTGATAATATCAGGAGTAACTTCCTGTTCGGCAGTGCCGGTAACTTCGATTTTGCGGCGCAGGTCAACACCCTGTGCAAAAGCGGTATAAGTGGTTGCAATAGTTAGTGCGGCAAGTATAAATAGCTTTTTCATAGTATCGAATTTTATGGATATAGAACAAATAATATGTACAAAGTTTAAACGGATCAATAAATAATAAGTTAAGAAGCTATTATTAAACGGGTTAAATACTGACCGTGTTCATCATCGATCAATACCTCCATTAAATAACCACATTCAATGGCTACTCGCCGCAAGGTATGCTCATCAACATATAACCACTTAAACCATTCGGTCTTCAGCTTTTTATAGGTGTATTGATATTCGATTTCGCCGTAATAACCTTGTTCGGGCAAATTACCGGCATATAAATAGGCGACGTCTGATGAATCGAATATCAGCTGACCATCGCGGTTTAATAAGGTTTTAACATGAAGCAAGAGCGTTTTCAACCCCTCAATTGTGCCCGCCAGTCCGATGCCATTCATCAGCAATAACAAAGTATCGTATCCACCTTGCCGGTAGGAAAAGATATTGCTTTCAATCGCATTAACTACACCCCGCTCCTGCATTGTTTTGACGCATAGCGGTGAAATATCTATAGCAGTAACATCTAATGCCTGATCCTGCAAATACAAAGCGTGACTACCTGCTCCCGCACCAATATCCAGCACTTTGCCCCGGCATTGTTCCATCGCCATCCATTCAATATCCGGCATGTCATCTTCTTCGCGAAAATAAGTAACAACAGGCATTTCCTCTTTTGGGCCGTATTTATTGTTGATCCATAATTTGGAGGGAGACTGCTGGTGCCAATAGTCGTACAATGCATGACCTAAAACATCATTCATAGCTGTTGAAATTGGCGGCAAGTTAGCTAAAACATCGTCAAAACATAAAGGCAACGTAAGCTGTTGATTATCAATCTAAAATTATCGTTACAAAGGTATTACCACCGTTTATTTAAGTATCTTTAAACCTCTCCCCTAAGATTTCCTATCTCCCGAATGAAAAGATCATTTTTACTTTTATTGGTTATGATTGCCGGCATTTATTCTTGTAAAAAGAATGACAGCATAAGAACGCAATATGCCAAGCTGATTGTTGGGACATGGAAGTCAACCGGACAAAACACAAAAGTTTATGATTTAAGCAGTAACGAGCTGGTAAAAGATTCGACCATTACGTTTACCGGCAACAATGCAAACCGTGCCTGGCTTGAAATTTACCTGGCCAATGGCAACAGTTATGTAACTACAATACCTACAGTTAAATCTAACACCATTGTTGCCACTGCCGATACAACCTCTTACCTAACTTACACTATTTTAGGAAGCAATTTATTACTTAAACAAAATATTGGCGGCGAAGCTACCAAACCAATTTTGCGCATAAATACAACCGACATGGATTTGGAAAGCACCACAACGGGCACTTTGCCGGCCAGTTGGAAGTTGGGTATAAATGTCTCTTATAAAATCACGCAATCAACTCATTATATTAGGCAATAATGTTAGTGCGTACGTTTCATTACACGTACTAACTGCCGGTGCCGTTTAGCAGCATAATAATCATTGGTAACCAGCACGGCGTGAATTACTCCGGGAATCCAGAAAAATAAAGTCAGGAATAAATTAAGTATAAAGGCTCCTATACGACCTGTGGTAAACACGGCCAAAGGTGGTAATATCAAACAAAGAAAATAGCGCATCGCAGTACGTTTATAGACTAATATCTATTTAGACCCATTCGACCTCAAATGGTTACAGTTATCGCTATAACTATTATTAATTTGCATTGTTATTACCAGTGCGTTATTTTACGCCTGTATCATGAAAATATTCCAGCAACAGATTCAGCTAAGCCGTCGCCGTCGCGGCTTTCATTTAATAACATCCGAAGTTTTACAAGCACTGCCACAGATCAGTGAGATCAAAATTGGTATCTGCCAGGTTTTTATTCAGCATACATCGGCCTCATTAACTATTAATGAAAATGCAGACCCAACCGTGCGTCAAGATTTTGAAATGTATTTTAACAAAGCTGTACCTGAGAATGACCCTGACTATGTGCACGATGACGAAGGCCCGGACGACATGCCCGCACATCTGAAAGCAGCTATGCTGGGCAGTTCGGTAAACATTCCTATCCGCAATGGGCGTTTTGCATTAGGTACCTGGCAGGGTATTTATCTGTGCGAGCACCGCAATTACGGCGGCTCGCGCAGTTTGATGATCACTGCCTGGGGCGAGTAACTACCCCATATAAAATTTCTCCCGGTAGCCAGTTGGCGTCATGCCTACTGTTTTTCTGAATATCTTGCGGAATGCTTTAGGGTCGCTGTACCCGGAATTGATCATCACTTCAGTCATTTGCTGATTAGTTTCTATCAACAGGCTTTTGGCCGCTTCTATGCGCGTTTTCTGCAAATATTCTATCGGCGTAATGCCGGTTACCTGTTTAAACCTCCGGGCAATATTACGGCGGCTACCCGGAATTTCTTTAATCAGTTCTTCAATGGTTCCGGTATTATGGTATGATGATTTAATACTTCGTTGCGCCATAGCCACCAGCTCATCATTATGTACCTGCGCCGGAGCAAACGTCCTAAAATACGTTTGCTGCTCGCGGTCCATATCTATCGAAAATAATTTTGCTATACGCACCGCTATATCCCTGCCGCAATACTTTTGCAGCAAGTGCAGCATTAAATGAAAACTCGACGTTGAACCGCCGCTGGTATAAAGGCCGCCATCGCCGGTTACTACTTTATTGGCCTGAAGTTTTACCTGCGGAAAGGCGTTGGCAAAAACCTCGCACGCATCAACATGCGTAGTTGCGGCTTTTCCGTCAAGTAATCCCGTAGCACCTAACAGGAATGCACCTGTACAAACGCAGGCTAGTTCGGCACCTGCCTGATATTGTTGCCGCAGCCAGGGTATAAACCGGTGATTTTCCTGTATGGCCGCCACAATATCAGTAGCATTAAACGCCGGGATAAATATCAAATCCTGCTTTGCCGCACTCTCCAACGACAGAATTTGCCGATCATTAAACTCCACTGCTTTTTCATCGGGCTGGTTGGCGGCAAATAATGAGATATTGAATACCGGTTCTTTACCATCGGCTGCATAAAATTTATTTACGCTTTCAAAAACGTCCAATATGGCTGCCACGCTGAGCAAGCGGTATTTATTGGTGAGCAATATGCCTAATTGTGTCATTTGTTAAATTTAGTAACGTGATAAATATAAAAAAAATGTCCCGAATACCCCCTATAGTTGACATTTCCGCACATCATCGCATCGAAAAATAGCCCTTACCTTAGCCTAACTAAAACAAACATCAAAAACTTAAAAAACACAACCATGGCAAAGATCGATCCATACCTTAACTTTTTAGGTAACACAGAAGAAGCTTTTAATTTTTATAAATCAGTATTTGGCGGCGAATTCGTATTCCTGCAACGTTTTAAAGATACCCCTCACGGCGACAGTATGTCGCCCGAGGATAAAGAGCGCATCATGCACGTAGCATTGCCTATTGGCGGTAACCTGCTAATGGGCACTGATGCGCTGGAGTCAGCCGGACAAAAGTTAAACTTTGGTGATAACATCTCCGTAGCCATTACTCCTGACAGCATGGAAGAAGCCCACAAATTATTTAACGGGCTTGGTGAAGGTGGCAATGTGCAAATGCCTTTAGAAAAGATGTTCTGGGGTGCGTGGTTCGGTATGTTGGTTGACAAATTTGGCGTACAATGGATGGTCAACTACGATGATAGTCAGAAATAAAATACGTCACAAGCACCCTGTTTCACACCAGGGTGCCTTAAATACCCAATATGAAAGACACTATAACTAAACTACAAAACACTTATAACGAGTTGATTGAAACCTTTTCTTCAATTCCTGAGGATAAATTAAATGCGATACCTTTTAAAGAAAGCTGGACGGCAGCGCAGGTAATCGAGCACATTTTAAACGCAGTTGGCGTCGGCACTTTATATGCCGAAACCAAACCATCCAATCGCAATCCGGGTGAGAAGATAAAGGCGGTATCGGATTTATTTTTGAATATGGATATCAAAATGCAGTCGCCCGATTTTATTTATCCATCAGATAAAAAATATGCGAAACAAGAATTACTGGATATGATTAACGACAAGTTCACCAAATTAATTGAGGCGGCAAAAACGTTGGATCTTAGCCCCATCTGTCTGGTTTTTGAAGTACCGGGATTCGGCGCATTTACGCGCCTGGAGTTTGTTTGGTTTTATATTGTTCATACCCGGCGCCACATTTTTCAATTACATAAAATAGCCAAAGCTTTGGCAGGTTAGTTATGCGTATGGTAGTTGAAGTTTTTAAAACCAATGTTAATGAAATTGAGATCTCTGAGCGATTGATCAGGCAGGTCCTTGACCATTTTCCGCGAAGCCGGGTTAACTTTGATATGGAAGACTGCGACCGGATATTGCGCGTGGAAGCCGATGCCGTGTCGCCCGAAAAGATCATCGAAATATTAGCAGCGAATGGCTACTTTTGCGAAGCTCTAATTTGATAACCAACCCTTTAACCAGCATTCACCTTTCTCTTTTAATATCATGTCATTCAAAAATATATTCACTATTATCAAAGAATCGCTTAACGGCGAAAACCACGACTTTACCCAGGGCAGCATACGCCGTGCGGTGTTTTTGTTAGCGGTACCGATGATTTTAGAGCTGAGCCTTGAAAGTGTATTTGCCCTGGTGGATATGTTTTTTGTAGGCAAACTTGGCGAAAACGCAATAGCCAGTGTGGGGCTAACTGAATCGGTAATTGCCCTGGTTTATAGCATAGCCATGGGTTTAAGTACGGCAGCCGGTGCTGTGGTAGCGCGCCGCGTTGGCGAGAAGGACATTGAAGGCGCAGCTCATGCCAGTGCACAGTCATTAATTATTGCCTTTATTATTTCGGCTATATTGACAGTTACAGGTATGGTTTATGCCGGCGATATTTTGGGTATGATGGGTGCAAGTAAAGAGGTAATTGCCGACGGCACCATTTTCACCCGCATTATGTTTGGGGGCAGTTTGGTTATCATCCTGTTATTTTTAGTTAATGGCATCTTTCGTGGTGCAGGTAATGCAGCTATGGCCATGAAAAGCCTTTGGATAGCCAGTTTTGTCAATATCATTTTATGCCCGGTACTTATCCATTTTTTTGGGCTAAAAGGTGCGGCTATGGCTACAGTTACGGGCCGTACATCGGGCGTGCTTTATCAATGCTATCATCTGGTTAAAGGAAATGGCATTGTAAAATTCAAAGTGCCACATTTTGGTTTTGATGCGGTAGTTATCAAGAACATTATTAATATAGCATGGCCTGCTACATTACAATTTATAATTGCCAGTGGCAGCTGGATTGTAGTGGCCCGGCTTGTTGCTGAAACCGGCGGAACGGCGGCGTCAGCAGGTTATCAGATAGCTATTCGCAATGTAATATTCTTCATTTTACCTGCCTGGGGCCTAAGCAATGCTGCCGCTACATTGGTGGGGCAAAACCTGGGCGCCAAACAAGTTCATCGTGCAGAGAAAAGCGTTAATATTACTGCCAAATACAATGCTGTATTTATGGGCATCGTGATGCTGGTTTTCCTGTTTTTCTCAGGCCATATTATCAGGTTTTTTACGACCGATGCAGAAGTAATCAAAAATGGGGTAAGAGCTCTTCGCACCTTCGGTTCGGCCTATATTTTTTATGGCATAGGTATGGTGATGACACAGGCACTAAACGGTGCAGGCGACACACGCACTCCTACCTGGATTAACTTCGTATGTTTCTGGCTGCTGCAAATCCCCCTGGCCTGGTATCTGGCCAAACCCTTGAACATGCATGCCAGCGGAGCATTCTTATCTATCCCTATAGCCGAAACTATATTGGCCCTGGCGGCCTGGTATTTTTTCAGGCGAGGTAAATGGAAAGAAGTTAAAGTTTAGCCTTTTTATCTTTTGTCCGATCAGTCTTCCACACATCTGTTATCGCTGTTGCTTTGGTGGTGTCCTCTACAGGCAGTTTATACATCGCTTCAATGGTATGCAGCACGTTATAATGATTAATATACCCGTTATATTTACCAGGAATTATGCCGGCCCCAATAAAGATGGTGGGGACATGATTTACCTGTTTAAAATCATCTTCATCAAAAGTCAATATCAAAAGGCTGTTGTGTTTTTTTGCCCACTCCACATACGCGCCTAAGTTATCTTTTAGCCATTGATCGCCTCTTTTTATAGCTTCAGCGTCGCCGGGGTCGCCAATATTGTGCATATCGTAATCCATATCCGGAATAACGAATGCAACAGTTGGCAACTTCGAAAAATCTTTAGGGAATTGTTCCATCGGCAAACTTACCGATGCCGGGATATTATTTTCTTTATCGCCTATCCAATTTACCCATGGCGCATGTTTGCGCGCATAAAGAGAAGCTTTGGTAAGCTCACCTCTTTTATAATAACTGGCCATAAAGCCGACAGAAGGCATGGTTTGGGCATACCCTGTAAAAGTAAAGCCATGCTTGATCAGTGAAGCGCCCAGATTTGGCGTAGTATACGGCGTCACTTTTTCAAGTGATTCATCACCTATAACGCCTTGCACACCACCCGCATACAGAGCCAGATAATTAGGCTGGCTTGGGTGCGTAACCCCATGCGAATTGGTGAACAATGCACCGTCCTGAGCAAGTTGTGTTATATATGGCGCATTCGTAGATCCAATCACTTCATCAAATCCATGATTCTCTTCCATCACAATGATAATATGATCATAGCGATGAGGCTGGATAACCGGCTTTGTTTGTTTAAAAGAAAAACAAACAAAGCCTATACCGGTCAATGCGCTTACAAGAAAAAGTGTTGGGATAACTTTCATAGTTCTTTACTTAACGTAAAGAAACTAAAAATAATCAATTTAACAAATGCACCAAAGTAAGTCGGCAGCCAGCAGAATGGCTACAACCCAATTCAAAATCACTACACTTACGGGCTTTTCCTGATACGGATCTTTGTCTAAAATTTCCATGGTTATCAATAGTATTAATTAGTGTTATCTTGTTGTACGCAGAAAACTATCGCAGGGTTATACTCTCCTGAAATTTTACCCATATGAGCTAACGGTAACAGTTTCAATACACTAAAAAAAAGCTATGCATCGCAATCTAAAATCTTATAGATTTGGAATAAATTATCATTTAAACAATTAACCTATTATGAGATATAACCTGTTTTTAACCGCGGCATTGTTTTGCCTCTCTCCTTTTGCATACGGACAAACCACATCGGCCGATATCAGAAAAGCTAACCTGCCAGCTGCTAACCCAACTAATGCCGAGATATTTACTCCGGTGCCTAATGTGGTAACCCCCGCTAAAACCTTTGGTCAGGCACCTTCAGACGCTATTCTTTTATTTGATGGCAAAAACCTGGATGAATGGGAAAGTGTTAAAGATCAATCGGCGGCTAAATGGAAGGTATCGAAAGATGTTTTGACAGTTGATAAATCAGTTGGTGATATTGAAACCAAACGCAAATTTACCAGCTTCCAATTGCATATTGAATGGAAAATACCGGCCAACATTACCGGCACCAGTCAGGCTCGTGGCAACAGCGGTATCTTTTTGTCAAGCAAATACGAAATACAAGTGTTAGATACCTATAACAACGATAACAAAACCTACACCAATGGTATGGCAGGCGCAGTTTATCGTGAGTCTATCCCATTGGTCAACCCGGCACATAAGGCCGGTGAGTGGAATGTATACGACATTGCATACCAGGCACCAGAATTTAATGAAGATGGAACAGTTAAAACACCTGCGCATGTTACCATCTTTTTTAACGGCGTATTGGTGCAAAATAACACCGAAATCAGAGGTGCAACTTCAACAACCGTTAAACATGTTTACACCGCTCACGGACCAATGCCATTAAAACTACAGGCACATGGCGACAAAAGTGAACCTATCAGCTACAGAAATATCTGGATCAGGGAGTAAGCACCCCCCGTCTCAAATGACGGGCGTTTAAAAAATAACAAGTTCATGAAAAGTCTTCCTCACGGAAAGACTTTTCTTTTTTTAAATGCGTCGGTAAGCCGCTGTTGCATAAGAGTTAGAGAGGTGAAATTTATTTTTTAATTCATTACTAAATGTTTATATTGCTTCTTATTATTTGCAGGTGCAACACGCAATATCTATCTCCTTTTTGCGTATTTATTTATTCATTTAGCAGCATTGCCTATAGAGAACAAACAGACTATTCGATCACAATCATCTAAATCATTACATTCAATGAATTACAAAGTGAAGTTAGCCGACGGAACCACACAATTAATTGAAATTACAACCGGTTATTTTAAAAACTGGAAAGTGTGGATTGTAAACATTAACGGAAAAGCAGCTATGCTTTACAAACTGGGTACCGAGTGGATGCAACGCAACGAGGATCACCTGGACAGCCGCACATTGAAAACTATTGGCGAATTTATTGATACAATGGTCTCTCCGGCGGGCACGCCCTCGCTGGCATAATTCAAGCCAGCGTTTACATTCTTAAAGATCTTATATACTCAGGGCTGATTGAACAGGTTAACACCGGTTTAAATGTAATAGCTACGCTTTGTGGTTTGTGCATTATTATGTGTTGTACCAGATAACGCGTCGTCGAGTGATGTCTGACTTTTCTATCTGATAATAGTTATATATCCCGATAAAGCTTTACGGCCATGTTTAGGGTCGATGACATAATAATAAACACCCACAGGCAAATCCTGGCCCTTAAAACGTCCATCCCACCCTATTGCGGAGTAGTTAACAGAAGTAAAAACCTTCTGCCCGTTACGGTTAAAGATATCTACCGTGCAGCCACTATAGCTATCAAGGTATTTGATCACCCAGTTATCGTTAACACCGTCACCATTAGGTGTAAATGTATTGGGCACAACAGGCTCCTGCAATACTTTTACGGTAACCTGATCGCTTACAGAACAGCCATATTTATTAGTAACGGTTAATGTATAGGTTACGTCCTTGTCCAATGTAACTACCGGATTGGGGATTGCTGTGCTGCTCAATCCTGTTGCCGGCAACCATGCATAAGTTATGTCATCGCCGCTTGCCTTTGCATGCAGCGATGTCGTTCCACCTGCCAAAATAGAAACGTCAGGGCCCGCATCGACTGTCCCCACAGGATTCACTTTAATTTTATGAATGATGGTATCGGTACAACCCGTACCCGATGTATATATATACGAGATGTCAAAAATACCCACACCTGCTTTTAACGGATCAAATAAGCCGGCCGCGGTGACACCAGTTCCTGAATAAGTACCGCTGCCGTTTATATTGGTACCCTCCTGCGCGGCAAATTGTATCTGGCCAAAATTCAGGCAAACCGAATCAGGAGCGTTGAAGGTTAAAACGGGGGCCGCCAGTATAGTTATAGATTGATCTTTTTCTGACACACAACTCTCTCCGGAAAAAGCCAGCATTTTTACCTGATAGTTTTTGGTGGCCTGCGGCAAATGTATCTCTGGGTATTTATGATGATATAATTTACCCGGGTAAGGATTTTCATCTGTTTCTGTTACCGACAAATCATTTGTGTCATAGAACCATATCACCTTGGTTATGTTTCCAAAATCAACAGTTGACTTGTTACTGAAATACGCATCCCGGTCGCTACAAAGCGATGATGGATTTAACACATCGAAGTCAGCTTTTGGTATTGAGCCATTTACCGTAAATGTTTTGGTTGATGTTTGCTGACAACCGGCCGCCGATGTCACCGTAAGCGTCACCTGGTATTGCTTTGCTTCGGTATATTTATGCCTTGGGTTTCGGGCAGTCGACGTATTTTGATTAGTGACATCGGCGTTGTCATCGCCAAAATTCCACAGATAGGTTAAGGCGGTATTGTCTGCAATAAAGGAACTGTCTTTAAACTGTGCATATGAATCGGCCAAACAAACCTCGGGCAGTATAAAGTTAACCTGCGGTGCCGGAGGTACAATAACGTCTTTAGTGATAACAGCCAAGCATCCCTTATTTGTAATTATGCTTAACTGCACATGGTATGTGCCGGTAGTATCATACGTATGTTGAAATGGTGCGGCATTTTGTACCACGCTTGTATCGCCATCACCAAAATCCCATTTGCGCCTGATTATCGTTCCGTCCGGAACGACTGTTTTATCTGTGAATGTTATTGATCTGGAATTGCAATCGAACGTTGCAGAATCAAAATCGACGTTTGGGTGCGGAATAATATGAATAGTTTTTTGAAATACGCTGCTGCAACCTAAATTGATCGTCGCGGTCAATGTAATCGTGTAGTCACCGCCGCTTGTGTACAAATGTCTCGGATTTTTTTCGGTGGATGTTCGCCCGTCGCCAAAGTCCCAGTTCCACCCGACGGTGACTACGCCGGGTATTGCGGTGTTGTTTGTTATTACAGTGGTATCGCCCTCGCAAGCGGTGTCGGCAACTGTAAAGTTTATCTGTGGCGGCGGCACCACCGTAATATCCAGCAGATTTGACGAAACCACGCACTTTGAATATTCAATATTGACTGCATCTCCCTTTGTAATGCGATAAGAATAGTGGCCGGGAGTGTCCGGAGTGACAAAGGTAAAAGCTGATGATGTTGTGGGCGGGCCGTGATTAGTCCATTTACCATCACTATATCGCTGCAATCTTTGTGCATAACCCTTGTCAAGCGGTGTGAGTGTTTTTATAGTAAGCGTTTTTGGTGCAGTTAAACAAACAAGTGTACTGTCGCTCTGGTCAAACTGAGCGCTTATAAGCGTGCCATAGGGGCTAAAAGTGATGTCATCGATTGCAATATCATTCCCCGCGCCGCCCGGCGCGTGATTGGTCATTTTAATAATTACAGACTGCACACTATCCGGTGTAGCAAAGGTAAATGCATATTGTATCCAGGAATTATTTGCCGGAATGTTGTTGGTTTGGAAATTTCCTAATACATGGCCGTCCAGGGTTTCAAGTGAAAAGGATACATTGGGCAATATACCGGTGCCGTTTAAAATATTTTTAATCCAGGCCGCAAATTGATAAGTTGTACTGCTGCACAGTCCGTCAACCCTTCGGGTATAAAATAATCCCGGGGCAAAATCAGCATTAACAACCATCATGTAGCCATTCGGAGAGCCGGAATGATCGTTTGTTACTATCCAGCCGGTATTCAGGCCGGCTGTAGTGGTGTATATGCCATATTGACCATCCTCGGGAGAGGCTGAACCTGCGTATTGATAGTTTGTATGACCCGAGTCGGCAGCCAATGGCGGACCATAGGAAGTTACTCCCGACCCGAAAGTAATGTGCACAATAGGATCGCCCAGGCTTTGCGCGTGACTTTGCTGAACAAAAAACAGCATAGTCACACACAACCATGTAACTGTGTAAATACTTCTTTTTAAAATTACCTTACGTAATAAAGGCAGTACTTTATCCACCCTTCAAATCCTTATAATTGTAAGGATAAATATAATTATAAAAAGCTAATAATTAATAATAAACAGCAAGACAATGACGGCTTTTGTTTGATATTTACATGGTTCTTCTCTGTAGCGGGATAGCAAAACAAAATGTCGAACCTTTGCCTACCTCGCTGTTTACCCATATCCTGCCGCCCTCCCGCTTAATTATTTCTGATGAGATATAAAGACCCAATCCTAAACCGGGAAAAGTATGCTGCATATCGCCGCTAACGCGATAAAACTGCTCAAATACTTTATCGAGTTTATCCTCTGAAATACCGATACCAAAATCCTGAACACAAAGCTGTACTTCATCGTCAATTAAACTGGTACTGATAATAATTTCGTCAGCGTGCGGTGAGTACTTGATGGCGTTGGTTATTAAGTTAGATATAACCTGCCCTATGCGTTCTTTGTCGCCATAAACTATGCCTATTTCTGAATGATGTTCAACCAATTTATGCCTTTCAGCTGTGCGCTGCAAGTCTTCAATTAAATCGTGCACCATTGGTACAAAATCAAATTCGCTGTCATTAAACTGCAGTTTCCCCGAATTGATCTTGGTAACATCCAACAAATCACCAATAAGACTGGTCAAACGATTGATCTGAGCATCCATCTTGCCAATCATCTTTGCTTCTTTTATGTCGCCTTTACGCAGAAGCATTTTTTCTACCACCTGTGTATAAGCTTTGATACTGGTAACGGGCGTCTTTAATTCATGACTGGCAATGCCTATAAAATCGTCTTTTTGTTGCTGCAAAAGCTTTTGATCAGTTATATCAACACATGAGCCAATGTAGCCTGCAAAATTGTTCCGGGCATCATACTGCGGCTGTCCGGTCAGCATGCACCAATGAGTAGTTCCGTCAGCATGCTTAAGCCTGAACTCCGCCTCGAACAGTCCATGAACGGCTATGTCGCCGTTCAACCTCTCGACGATCTTTTGCCGGTCGGCGTGATGGATTGAACTTAACCACCCGCTACCTAAATGTGTAGCGTATTCCCGCCCGGTCCAGTCAATCCAGGTTTGGTTAATGTAAGTAACCAAACCCGCCTGGTCTGACATCCACAATGTAGCAGGTGCGGCACTGGTAATATTTCGTAATAACTGCTCGCTATCGGCCAAGGCCTGTTTGGCGGCAATTTCTGGCCGCAGGTCGCGCATTACAGCGCCGACGGCAATAGGCGCACCCAAAACAGGGTCATCAATACGAATGCAGTTATTATAAACCGGGAATATCTCGCCAGACTTTAAATGCCGTACCAGCATGGTACCTTCCCACCAACCCTTATCCATAACCGCAGGTAAAACCTCACGCTCAACTTGCCCGAAATGGGCAGGATCATGTAATTCAGCTATCGGTACACGAGCTACGTGTGCGGCGTTGTCAAACCCCAGCAGATCGATACCGGCTTTATTAATGTACGAGTTAACGCCATCTAAACTTAAAATAGACATCAAATCGACACTGTTATCAACCAGGGTAATCAGTTTGCGCTGTTCTTCCATCGCTTTACGCTGCTCAGTAATATCCAGCAACGTGCCTATGATCCGGGCAGCTACACCGTCATCACCATACAAAACCTTACCTTCTAATCTTATCCAATGAATTGATTTATCAGACCATATCACTCGTGTTTCATAAATCAAACGCCCCGTTTTCAATGCCTCTTCATGGGCCTTGTTTCTTAATGCCAAATCGTCGGGATGAAAAGCCGCCAGATATTCATCGCGCGACATAAGCCTGTCAAAACCCAGTATATTAGCCGCAATAGTTGACGTTATGATCTCGCCGCTTATTAAATCCAGGTCGTAAGTACCTAATCCCACAGCATCTACTGCCAAACGGGCACGTTCTTCAGCCTCCTCCAATAACTTGCGGGCTTTAAACATTTCGGTAACTTCTATTGCTATGACAATAACGCCGCTTATCTCACCATCGGGTTCGCGGTAAGGCTCATAAACATAGTTGATATATACAGTTTCTAAAATACCATTACGCTCCAGTAAAGCCGATACGCCGTCACCTTTAACGGGCACGCCGGTAGCAAGCACACTGTCCAGCAATTTTTCAAAACCCTTCCCTTTAACAAAGGGGATACAATCAAAAACCGGTCTGCCCATCATGGCCTCAGGGGTTTGAGCATATAACTGGCATAGCGAGGGGTTAATCAGATCAACCACATAATTATTCCCTTTTAAAATAGCTATCCCTACGGGGGCCTGCATAAAAGTGTTAAAAAGTTGCTGTCTCTGTAGCCTCAGTGCTGCCTCGCTTTTTTGCTCGCGTTCTGTAATATTATGCAGTTCGGTCACATTAATGGGCGAATGGATAAGATAACTTACTGCGCCATTTGCATCCAATACCGGTGTATTAGTAGTTGTCCACCAGCGTTCTTCAAACTTGTCAGTACCAATAACAGGTATATCGTAACGATAGTTAGTAAGGGTGTGCGGCTTTTTGGTGTTTATCGCTTCATCAAATGAAAAAATAGTCCGTTCTATGTTCTTTGATTCTTCATCATTGGGATTTGCCGGAAAAACTGCGAAAACAGAGGCCCCGACCAAGGCATCGCGCGTGCTATTGGTTGCTTTAAGGTAGGCGTTGTTAACATCTATAATGGTATAGGCTGGCTTGTCAACACCCACTATAAGCATTGTAGCTTCACTATTGTAAAAAATATCTTTATAACCGATTTCGAGCAATTGTGTGACCATGTTTAAGTTTTACACTTGCATACACTAACACATATTTGTGGCAAATGATTTAAAAATAAAATATACATGTCACTTTAAATAATATTTATTGTAAAAATTTATATTATGTTGCTGTGGTTAATATAACCCACAACGTATGGGTGTATTTAGTAATATGTTATGTTCGTGCCTGATATTAAGCGTTAAATATTTTTGAAGGATTTAATATATAATTTTTATCAAAAACCTGTTTAATGCCGCGCCACAGTTCAAAATGCGTAGGCGAATATTTTATTGGCATAAAATCTTTCTGAACAAAGCCAATACCATGTTCGCCCGAAAGTGTGCCACCCAGTGAAACGGTTAGTTCAAATATTTCGCGGATTCCATCTTTTAATTTGGTATTCCAATCGTCGTCACTCATGTTGGCTTTTACAATGTTTATATGCAGGTTACCATCGCCGGCATGGCCGTAGCAAACTGATTCAAAACCATAACGGCTACCAATTTCTTTAACACCTTTAATTAGTTGGGGTAAAGCCGCACGTGGCACTACGGTATCCTCCTCTTTATAAACTGAGTTTGATTTTACCGAAACACCTATTGTACGCCTGATGCGCCATAACTCTTCTTTTTGGGCCGATGACTCTGCAAACAACACATTGGTACAGCCATGCGTTTCTAATACAGCGTTGATTTTTTCGCAATCGCCAAATATTACATTAGCATTGGTACCGTCTACCTCTATCAATAAAAAAGCTGCATCCTGGGGCTGCATATCAAAGGCAATCCCGTCTTTGTCAATTACCCATTGCACTGCCTTACGCTCCATGAACTCTAACGTTGACGGTATAATACCCGCTCTGAAGATAGCTGATACTGCCTCGCAAGCTTCTTCGTTCGAATTAAACGAAGCCAGCATTAAGGCATCTGTCGTAGGTGCGGGAATAAGTTTAACCACTGCCTTAGTAATAATACCCAAAGTCCCCTCCGACCCGATAAAGAGTTGTGTCAGGTTATAGCCCGAGGCATATTTGAGCGTGTTGGCTCCCGTCCAGATAATTTCGCCAGAGGGTAATACAACTTCCAGATTCAATACGTATTCGCGTATAGTTCCATATTTGACTACCCTGGGCCCGCCTGATCCATAGGCAATATTACCACCAATGAAACAGCTGCCTTTACTAGCCGGGTCAATAGGATACAATAAACCTTTGGCTGCAACGCGGTTCATAAATTCCTCTGTGATCACACCCGGTTCTATAGTAGCCTGCAAATTCTCCTCGTCGATATTTAGTATCTGATTAAAGCGTTCCATCGCGATAACCAGTCCGCCCATTACCGGTAAGGCACCTCCACTCAGGCCAGTACCAGCTCCGCGGGGGGTAACGGGTATTAAATGTTGGTTGCAAAGTTTTAACAACGCCGAAACCTCGTCTGCGGTTTTTGGCTTAACAACCACTTCGGGATAATAGCGCAGATCTTCTGTTTCGTCATGGCTGTATTTACCGAGATCGGCTCTATTACTAATAAACCACTCATTACCAACAATTTGACGTATAGCAGTTGCAATCCCTTCAGTTATTTTGTTGTAAACCATAAACATTAATTAAGCAGAGCTAAGTTATTACATGATTTTTTTGAGTACCATAGCCTAACGATTTACGTTTATGCAAATCCCGCCCTGAACAGCTATTAGAAGCGCTGCATAAAACATCCCCGGAATTCTGCGGATTACTGTCTACGGTAAAAAATCACTTATTGTAAGTTAACGTAACACTTGATGATTTAGTTTTAGCACCAATTAACGGGTTTAGTTTGTTGATAGTTAACTTAACAACGTCAACAAAATCATATTGCTTAACAATGTTGTTAATGATGCCTTGAGCCACTGTTTCAATAAGCTTTTTGGTAAGTTTCATCTCCTCGCAGGCAATCTCATAAAGCTGCTCATAATTAACAGTATTATTCAGGTCGTCTTCGGCTATATCGTTTGCCGGAATAAACTCCACCTCGATATCTACTACAAAACGACTTCCTAATTTTTGTTCTTCAGGGTAAAAACCGTGGTAAGCAAAAAACTCCACGCCATGCAAGGCTACAATCATATCCAAAAATACTATTAGTTAAATAACGGCACAAGTTTGTTACCAAACTGTACAATAAGGGGGCAATGGCTATATTTGTTTAAAACCATTCTCTCATGGCAAAAACCGATCTCTTTGAATCGCCCGACTATTACTTGTTGGACGAATTACTTACTGATGAACATAAACTAATACGCCAGAGCATTCGCAACTGGGTGAAAAAAGAAGTATCGCCTGTTATTGAAGATTACGCACAGCGCGCCGAGTTTCCGAAACATTTGTTAAAGGGTTTGGCAGAGATAGGAGCCTTTGGCCCTACCATACCCGCACAATATGGCGGGCTGGGCTTAGATTATATTTCATACGGTCTCATCATGCAGGAAATTGAGCGCGGCGACTCAGGCATCCGCTCAACAGCTTCGGTTCAGGGTTCTTTAGTGATGTATCCTATTTATACTTATGGCTCAGATCAACAGAAAAAAAAGTATCTGCCCAAGCTGGCTACCGGCGAATTGATGGGTTGCTTTGGGCTGACCGAACCTGATCATGGCTCTGACCCCGGCGGCATGACCACCAATTTTAAAGATGCCGGCGACCATTACCTGCTCAACGGAGCCAAAATGTGGATATCAAACGCTCCATTTGCAGATATAGCCGTTGTTTGGGCAAAGAATGAGGACGGCAAAGTTCAGGGATTGATCGTGGAGCGTGGTTTTGAGGGTTTTTTAACACCGGAGACGCATAACAAATGGTCATTACGTGCATCGGCGACCGGCGAACTGGTATTTGATAATGTAAGAGTCCCGAAGGAAAATTTACTCCCCGGGGTTTCAGGATTAAAAGGTCCGCTAAGTTGTTTGAACCAGGCGCGCTACGGCATTGCCTGGGGAGCCTTAGGTGCAGCCATGGATTGCTATGATACCGCCATCCGCTACGCCAAAGAGCGTAAGCAATTTGACAAGCCGATAGCGGCTTTCCAGCTCCAGCAAAAAAAATTGGCCGAAATGATAACCGAGATCACCAAAGCGCAATTGCTGGTTTGGCGCCTGGGTACTTTAAAAAACGAAAACCGGGCCACCCCCGCCCAGATTTCAATGGCTAAACGTAACAGCGTTGAAATTGCCTTAAACGTTGCCCGCGATGCAAGACAGATACTTGGCGGCATGGGAATTACAGGCGAATACCCGATAATGCGACATATGGCAAACCTTGAGTCGGTAATTACTTATGAAGGCACACACGATATCCACTTACTAATTACCGGATTAGATATTACGGGCGAAGATGCTTTTAAATAACCACAAAAAAGCGTTTCTGATAGCGCTAATGTGATGGCGAATAGTATATTTGTGATGACCCAGAATTATTTAACAGTGTTGATTTTCCGGAAAACTTATTCATCTATGCCGTCTATTCGCAATTTTTTGGTGATGGGCTGCTTTTTACTCACGATGTTCTCCTGCAAAAAGAAAACTACACCTGTTGGTAATTCAGACGAGTACCTTCGCGTACGGGACCGCGTGGATAGCCTCTTTCGTACTAATCATGGAAAAAAGGGGCTGCTGCTGCTTGATTCATTCATCAATCACTCTAATGATCTTACGCTTGAGGACAGGTATGGCGTTTATGGCTTACGCTATTTTTATTACCATCGTAACGTAGGCGACCATAAACAAGCCCTGGCATATGCCGATACCATGTTGAGTATAGCCAAGGAGAGCATTGATAACCCGCAACAATACACGCATTTGTTTATTGACGCCAGCTTTGCGCTTGGCGACACTTATTTTAATTTACAGCAATACAGCGCCGCTTATCAGCACTTGTTCCAGGGTTACGTGGTCGGCAAAAGTAGTTTGAACCGACTGGCCTTATCAGAATACATGTATCGCATGGGCATGATCACCTATAAAATGGCGAATTATAAACTCTCTAAAAACTATTTTATACGGAGTTATTATTATTATGATATTGTCCCCGGCGACTTTGCAAACTTTTATCGTGTACAGGAATTGCTTGATAATATAGCGCTGAGTTATAAACACAGTAACAGGCTGGACAGCGCAATGATCTATTTCGACAGATCGTTAAGTTTCGTCAATAAATATGGGCCGCAATTTAAGGACCGCGCAAAGATGATGGAAATCGCCCGCGGGGTTATTTATGGCAACAAGGCGGAGATATTTATCTTAAAAAAGAACTACGAACAAGCCATAACCTTGCTAAAAAAGAGCATCCGGATCAATTTGCAAAAAGACTATGATAATGTAGATGCCGAGCTAAGTGAGATCAAGTTGGCTCAGATTTATGATGACCGTCATCGCGATGCAGAACTATACAATTTACTGACTGCTATTGGCGAACAGCTTAAAACCATAAAAAACCCGGATGCAGAGGCCGATTGGAACCGCCTGATGAGCAATTATTATCAGCGTAAAAGAGACTTACAAAAAGCTTTAAATTATCTACAAGCCTACAATAAACTCAAGGACGAAAATGTAGCGCGGTTAAATTTGCTAAAGGAAAGCGATATTGATAAACAATTTGATACTTACGAGAAACAGCAGGAAATTGAACAGTTAAGCAATAACAACAAAACACAGCGCATTGTACTGGTAGTGATATTGATCATTGCGACCATGGCCCTGATCATCATCTTCCTGATATATCGCAACTGGCGCAGATCTAAAAAAGATGTACAAATTGTGAAGTCGCTTAATGAGCAGATCAATGCGCAAAATATTGAGCTGGGCAAAACGCTGAACGAGTTAAAAGTAAGCAGCCAGGAAAAAGACCGTATACTGCGCACCGTAGCACACGATTTGCGGAACCCCATTGGGGGCATAGCCTCATTAACCAGTATGCTTGCTGATGACGATTATACAGAAGAACAGAAAGACCTGATCAACCTGGTAAAAGAAACTTCACACAATTCGCTCGAGCTGATCAATGAAATTTTAGAAGCAACCAATGTCACATCAATCGAGATCAACGCCGAACTGGTTGAGATTAATGCATTAGTAAGTACCAGCGTTGAACTATTGCGTTTTAAAGCGGCCGAAAAAGCGCAGAAAGTCTTCTTTGAGCCCCTGCCAAACCCTCAGCAATTAATGATAAGCCGTGAAAAGATATGGCGCGTTATCAATAACCTGATCAGTAACGCTGTTAAGTTTAGCCCTACCGGTGCCGCTATATTTGTTAAGGTAACCAAAGAAACCGGGCAGGTAGTAATATCTGTTTTAGACAACGGCATCGGTATACCTGATAAGCTGAAAGACCAGGTATTTAACATGTTTACCAAGGCACAGCGCCCCGGCACATCCGGCGAAAAGTCATTTGGTCTGGGCTTGTCTATCTGCAAACAGATCATTGAAAAATCGCACGGAAAGATCTGGTTTGAGAGCAGCAATCAAGGCAGCGTATTCTATATCAGCCTGCCTTTACCAGATAAAGATTCACCGGCCGAATCATCGCAACAAGCCAGCGTACCAAAGGCCTGAGGCCTTTACAATGCGTTCTTGAGTTTCAAAATCAACATAGATAATTCCGAATCGCGGATGATATCCTTCGGCCCATTCAAAGTTGTCGGTAAGCGTCCAGATAAAATAGCCTTCAACCTTGCAGCCTTCGTTTTTAGCTTTCAGCACTTGTTGCAGATACCGCTGCAGGTACTCAAGGCGCTTTGGATCGTCAACCTGATTGTCAATCACCTCGTCTTTAAAAGCTGCGCCGCTTTCGGTCAGGTATATTTTTTTTATCTGCGGATAGGCCTGATATTTTTTTAGGATATGATATATTGACTCAGGATATACCTCCCATTTCATAACCGTTACCGGCACATTTCTATCTTCGGCTTTAACCAAAGCCGCATGGATGTAAGGCATAAAAAATGAATACTTTACAATTTCGCGGGTATAGTTTTGGAGGCCAATAAAATCGAAGTCAAACTGCGCCTTTTCCATATCGCCCGGCAAGATATATTTATCAAGGCCTTTCAATACAGGGAGATCGTGCATAGGATATCCTAATCCTAGTATTGGCTCAATAAACGTGCGATTAAGCAAAGCATCTACCCTAACAGCGGCTGCAAGGTCTTTTGGCCTGGTAGAATGAGGTTCTACCCAAGAGCAGGAAAAAGTAGTACCAATCTCAGCATCAGGTAAAAGTTTTCGCAGCAAACGCCCCCCTTCGGCAGTACATACAACCGCGTGATGAATAGCCGGAAGAAAATTTTTAATTCCCTTCCGGCCGGGAGCATGTATCCCCAAAAAATAGCCTGCCCCGGTAAATACGGCAGGTTCGTTCATCACTATCCAATGCCTGACCAGGTCGCCAAAAGCATCAATGCAAACAGTAACGTACTCACTAAACCAGCTAATGACCTCGCGGTTCGTCCAGCCGCCCTTTGCTTCTAAAGCATGCGGCAGGTCCCAGTGATATAATGTTATCCAGGGTTCAATGCCGGTATCAAGGCAGTATTGAATAACGCGCCTGTAATAATCAATACCCGCCTGGTTAACTTCGCCAATCCCATTTGGCAAAATACGCGACCACGCTATCGAAAACCTGAAGTTTGGAATATTTAATTGTTTGACAAGATCGATATCGGTTTGATAACGATTATAGAAGTCGGTAGCAATGCGGTGATGATGACCGTTTAATATTTTGCCTTTTTGAGAAGTAAAAACATCCCAGATGGATTCGCCTTTTCCGTCAACATCGCACGCGCCCTCGATCTGCACGGCAGCAGTCGATACCCCCCATATAAAATCCCCGCCAAAAAGCTGTTTGCTTAGCGGTGTATCCTGAATATTAGATTCCATTAAATTGAGCTACGCAACGCCCAAATTGTGTATTAAAATTGTATAAAAAAAACCTTAGCAAAAATAAAATTAATGGATGAATGATGACCCTATACTTTTAAGGATAATCCACTCACGCAGGCTGCTGAATAAGTTGCTGATGAATTTCATAACATTGCTTTTTTTCCTACTAAGGTAGCCTTGTAATGTGTGCTTATGATGACGTTAACATGATGTTTTTGTTAACTATGTCGAATAACGTGTTAAACATGATAATGTTTAATTTAGCCGCAATTAAAATTATCAACCAATGAAAGAATACTTTTTACGCATGTTTGGCTATGACCTTTATGCCAACAACCAAATTCTTGCTACCATGCGCCGGGCCAAAACACCACAGAACACCCTGGTATTAATGGCGCATCTGCTGGGCGCACAGATGCGCTGGCTAAAACGCTGCAAGAACCAAAGCGAAGCCGGGCTGGAAATGTTCCCCCAGGTGGAAACCATTCCCTTTGAAACCCTCATAGCGCAAAATCACCGCGAATGGTCAGATTTTCTGAATGAATTAGCTGACACGGATATGGACAGGGCGATCGTCTACAGAAACACCAGTGGTGCCGAGTTTAGCAGTACGATAACTGAAATTGCCACGCAAGTCATTAATCACGGCACCCATCACAGGGCTCAGATCGGGCAGCTGTTAAAACAGATTGGCGTAGATGCGTTACCACCGTTAGACTTTATATTTTATATACGCCAATAATTTAACTTGCAGATTACATAAAACGGCTTGCATAGTGTAATTTTGCGCATCATATCCTGACAACTTTATGAAAAAGATATTTCTTTTAGCTTTTGCCGCGCTTGCCCTCGCTGCGTGCAGCGACACCAAAAAACAAGAAAAAGCCCTGCTTGACGACGTGATTAAAATGCACGATACTGTGATGGGTCATGACGAGCAGTTGATGCATAACAAAATGAAGCTGGATACGCTGCTAAAAACAGCAGGCGATACTGCCAAAACCAGGATAAGCGCAATGATTATCCAACTAACTAAGGTTGATGGCTTTATGGAAGACTGGATGCAAAAGTTTGACCCCGCGCCCAAAGGTAAATCGCATGATTATTTTATGGCTTACATGACCGCCCAAAAGATCCGTATTGGCAGAATTGACTCTATGATGCGTGAATCGATCAAAACATCAAGCGAATTTCTGAAAGCAAAAACAAAATAACATGAAGAGATTGATTAGTGCCGCATCGGCGCTGCTGGTTTTAGCAAGCGCCTGTAAATTTAATTCGGCCGATAATAACAAATTACCCGTCTACGGCAATCGTACGCCGGTAACCAAAACTGTTAACGGCAAAACGGCTACCGATACGGTTTACCAAACCATCCCCGACTTTAAAACGGTTAATCAATACGGCGATAGCATAAGCAGCAAAAGCCTTGATGGTAGTATTTACGTGGCCGATTTCTTTTTTACCACCTGCCCTTCTATCTGCCCCGTTATGCACCGCAATATGCTTAATGTTTACCAGGCTTATAAAAACGACAAAGATGTAAAGATCATATCCTACACCATCGACCCCAAACATGACAGTGTTAAAGTGTTGAAAAAATATGCCGATAAACTGGGCATTGCCGGTAATACCTGGTGGTTGTTGCAAGGCAAGAAAGAAGAAATTTATAAGCTATCAGAAAGCTACCTGGTGCGCAAGCCCGAAGAAGATGCTAAGCAGCTGTTTATTCACGACGGCTATTTTATTTTGGTTGATAAACAAAAGCGCATCCGTGGTACTTATGACGGCACTGTGCCTGAACAGGTAGATCACCTCATTGCCGATATCAAAACCCTTAAAGCCGAACCCGATCAGAAATGAAACTAAAGGTAATAAGCGCATTGTGCCTGCTGCTGGCTGTACTCATCTATTCATGTCAGAATGATAATGATATTACTTTTAAACGCTATTACACTACAGGCAAGGTAATTTACACTACCCAATGCGAAAACTGCCATGGCGCCGACGGGCAGGGCCTGTCGGCATTGATGCCGCCGTTAACTGACACGGCCTTCCTCCGTAAAAACAAGGCCGCACTTTCCTGCTTCGTCAAATACGGCTTGAAAGATAAAATACTCATCGTCAATAAAAAAGCCTACGACAGCGACATGCCCCCCACCGACCTGGCCCCGATAGAGATTGCCGAAGTACTGACCTATACAGGAAATTCTTTTGGTAATAATCAAGGCTTGATCACCTCGCAGCAGGTTGAAGCAGAGCTGTTGAAGTGTAAATGATGTAGTCACTCATGTCATTGCGAAGGAGAATGACGAAGCAACCGCGAACTTTGCTTTTTTTCGTGCGATTGCCACGCTTAGCCCGCTATGACAGGTTTGCTATTACTAACAAACTTCCCGACTAAAAAAGCTACCTTTACACTTGCAAAACGTTCTATCGCTGCTGCGGCAACGCGGCGGAGGAAAGTCCGGGCAACATAGAGCATCCTGCTTCCTAACGGGAAGGCGCCGGCAGCCGGCGACAGCAAGTGCCACAGAAAATATACCGCCCCTCGCGGGTAAGGGTGAAAACGTGAGGTAAGAGCTCACGGCTTTTCCGGGCGACCGGGATTGCGGTAAACCTCAGGAGTTGAAAAACCAAATAGGTCCCGAATGTGAAGCTGCTCGCTTCCAGGCCTCGAGTCTATCGGGATGGGTAGGTTGCTTGAGCCTGCCGGCAACGGCAGGTCCAGATCAATGATAGAAACGCCCCATAACGGCGGTACAGAACCCGGCTTACAGCTTTGCTGCTGATTAAAACGCCCGGCCGTAAGGTTGGGCGTTTTTGTGTAACCCACTTACCCACCACGTCAGTGCGAGGAGAAGAATCGGCGGGCATGAATTGAGAATGCTTCGTTCCTCACTATACGCGGAGTGGGAAACTTAACGCTTCAACCGGTTAGCTATTACTTTAATGGCCGCCAACTCCACCGCATCCAGTTGATCAAACAGGCGTTGTTCGTGCATATCAAAAGAGCGTTGGGGCTTATTGCCTTCGCTCGCTCGCTGGTCGCCGTTATGAAAACACCAGCCGGCAGCCCCGCCGGCTATGGCTCCGTTCAGATCTGCTACATAGTCTTTTACTTCGGGTTGCCAGTTGGTATAACCACGGCGAAAAGGCTCCTGATAATGCACAGGAATTACCCTTCCGTAAGTTTTCATCTGTTCAATATATTCACGTGTCCTGGCTTCGGTTTGCATTGCCGACTCCGGTGTTCGCGGTCGATGGGGACTGATGAAGTCAACCTCAACTTTTTGCAGATAAGCACCCAGATCAGCTTTGCTGATGTCTCCACCTGCCGAAGCGGTAACCAGTAAGCCGGGCTTTAATGTTTTACATAACTCGCGCAACGCTTTCAGATCATCAAAGCTTACATACCTGTTGTCGCCAACATCATGCTCATTAGCCAGGTCAAGATACCAGTTACCGTAAGAGCCTAACGCCGATATTACAGACCTTACTGCCTGTTGATGGGCGGCCAGCGTTTTTAAAGACATGCCGTCTTTTTTATTGCCATGGGCAAGTGTTATATCTACCACGATGCCGCGGCGGTCGCATTGCGCAACTAACCATTTCAGTTTATCCATGTAGGTATTAACCTGATAGCCATTATCGTCCACGGCGCTGATATCGGTATCGCCTCCGGCCCAATTTACCCAAACACGTATCCAGTTGAATTTATACCGCTTAATATCTGCCAGATCCTGCTCAATTGAACGATCGGGCGCGCCAAGCGCGCCATAATAACTAATACCATAAAGAAATGCAGGCTTGCCGTTTATGGTAAATACCGATGCCGAAACACCCAATCTGGTTTTAGTATGAATTGATCTGTTATCTGTTTGGGCGTATAACCGGCATGAAAATAACAATATACAAAATACAAAAATGTGTTTTCTGCTCATTGAGCTAATATAGCCATCGGCTATCGTATTACAAACATCCTGCATTGCCGGTGCTTGTTAAACCCGGTCAGCTAAAATATATGATCGTTTTTATACATTTGATTAAACCAATAACCTAACCATGAAATCAATTTTAAAATTTGCTGCTCTGTTTCTTTGCTTCCATTTTGGTGCCACAACCGTGTTTGCACAAGCCGACGAAAAAGCATTTTACGGCAGCTGGCAACTTGACGAATCGGCCTATTACGGGCAACAAGAGCCGCCTGTGCGTTATACCAAGATATTTTACCCCAATCATACCTTTGTTAACCAGCAAACTAAGGCTTCAAAAACATTCACATCGCATAGCGGCAGATACACGGTGAACAATGACGGAACCTATACCGAACGCTCGTCTTACGTCAAAGAAGGTATAGGTTTTGTGTTCAAAGACAAAGACGTCATCATACACTACCACTTCAGCGACGACAAAAAACTGCTGACACTTAGTTTCACCGTCGCCAACGGAGCCTCATTTACAGAACATTGGCGCAGAACAACGGATATGCTGACGTTGTATTCATCGGTAAAAACACTATTATACGCCGCCTGTGTGGGTAAAAGGCGGCCCGGCCCCTCACCGTTGCCAGTCAAACAGGTGTTATAGTATTGGGCATAATTTACCAATTAATTGAAACTGAACCCAAATTGCAAGCTAAGCCCTAAAGAATATTTATCAGCATTTCCCCATCGATTAGGCAGAGCAGCCGAAACAAAGTAATTGACCGCTTTTGTATGCGCAAATACCTGATTGAACACCGGGGTAAATCCGTATCTGCCCGATGTTTCAAATGCCAGTCTGGTAATTATGGCAAACCCGTGATCAAACCGAAACATTGTGCCTGGATGAAATAACAAGTTGCTCATTTTGCTTGTGCCACCAGCCGCTGTGATAGTTGGCACAAACTCATAGCTAAATCCGAAGTGGTCGCTGTAAAGAACGTTTACACCAGCCGGAAAACCTATTTTGGTTGTGTGGTGGTCAAAATTCGGGGTCAGATGTCCCTCTTGTAAGGTTTCTAAAGGCAGTATAAAACCCAGGTAGCCAACAACCCTGGGATACTTTGGCTTAGCCGATATTTTTTGATATAAAGCCCCCGAATAACTAATGGAATCGGGTGGTACTTCTTTAACATTTTGCGCTTTGCTTAAAGTACTTAAAATTAAAACGATTGATGTAGCGAGTAAAAGTTTTTTCATAATATCTATAAAGTCTACCGCAATTATAGACATTTATTTGAATATTATAAAAGTTTGCGTGCTAAGTTATTTTTGTGTCTGAATTATCTGACCTTTCTAGCCCTTATTGGTGTCAACAGGTAACTATATACCTGTTCTAGCCCTTGTTGGTGTTATCACCAACAAGTATCATGCGCAGTGATGTGTTAGTAGTCCAAGATCATCTATAGCCCTTATTGGTGTTATCAGGAGACTATATATTTTTTAGCCCTTGTTGGTGTTATCACCAACAAGTATCATGCGCAGTGATGTGTTAGTAGTCCAAGATCATCTATACCAGTTTCATAGAATTTGGCAGACGAGTATTTATAATCCGCCGGATGTCTCGCCAAATTCCATTTTGTTTGTATCGGGTTATTGTGTATATAATCCAGTTTTTGCATAAAGACGCCTGGCGTCCACAAGTCAATGCTCAACGAGTTTCGTTCCCAAATTTGAAATTCTCTGTCTTTGGCATTTACCCGATAATGTTTTAATTCATTTGGGCTGTTTTTTGCCAGTTCGAACTTTAACTGCTGGGCTGTATATTTTAAAAATCGCAATTGTATTTTTTCTTTTATAAATCCATCTTGAATCTGCCAGATTAAATGAATATGATTTGGCATTATTACAAAACCGTATACCACAATGCTTTTCTCATTTTTTAAGAACAGCAGGCTATTTATAATGATATCTTTAAAAGCATCGCGTGTTAACAACTGCTTCCATTCCAATATCGTCGCGGTGAAAAACTGGGCATGGTAGTCAAAATTGATATCGGCCATTATGCTAATTTAGTAAATATTGGTGCTTATTGGTGATAACACCAACAAGGGCGCGGACATTTATTTGGATATTATAAAAGTTTGCGTGCGAAGTTATTCTTGTGTCTGAATTATCTGACCTTTACAGCGACGACGCGATGGAGAGTATGGCGGTGATGACTATGCTTATTGATAACAATCATTGGTAGAAGCTTCAACTTAACCATTGGTACCCGCCCGCTCTAACCGCTTTACCATTCTGCAAACCGTCCCGAAAGACATGGCTGTTTCGGCGGCAACTGCGCGGATACTCAGCCCCTGGCTGCGCAGTTGGACTACGCGGTCTTCGGTAATTTTGCGGTGCTGCTCGGTGTATTGCAGCAGGTGGCGGGCTTCGGGTTCGCGGCCGGCAAGGTCAAAGTGCAGGAAATTGTAAGGTTTTATGATGCGGCACAGGCGCACATTATCGGCACCATAAACCTGGGTGCCGCTGCGCTGTTTTATCTGTTTAAGATAGCGCAGGCCGGCATCGGTCTGGCTCTCACCAATGGCGAAAGCACTGTCGGCAAAATTGATAAGCATTTTGCTGCCTTGCAGGTCATTACGGCTGATGGGTTTTGCAGGGTTGCGCTTGGGTGTGTGTGCCAGCACAAGTATTGACAGTTTATATTGATGTTTGATAGCCTGCAGCTTGCTCATCAGGCTTACGGCGCTGGCGGCGGCTTCTGTACCGCTGCGCAGGCAGGTAATGTTATCAATAATAAGGATGCGGGCGCCGCTGGATATGATAACATTTTCAATGGCATTGTTGAGGTAGTCGGCATAGGTGGCAAATTTGCGTGCGCCATTTGCATCGGGATTAAACACCAGCCGCGCAAAATTCGGGCTGAACCGGTAATCGCCATACATGCCATTGCTGTAGCGCTTTTTAAACTGCATGGTACTAAGTTCGAAATCAAAATACAATACCTTTTCTGGCCTCTGCGCCGTGTCGATCCCGGCAATGGCTTCACCCCTGCTCAGGCTGTCGCCAATTTGTACGGCAAGGATTGATTTGCCCACGTTGGTATCGGCAAACATAATACACAACTCGCCCCGATACCAGAAATCGCCAAACAACATATCCCCTGCCCCCAGAGCATCATCGGTGGTTCGGAGCCAGTCGGCGGCCGATTTAACAATAAACGCGTCGCTGCTGTCGGCAGCATCCCGGAAAAAATTATCGAGCACTTTATTTTCCTTTTTGGTTAACGGCCTGTGCGCCATAGAGCGGATCAGCTCGATCTCCGCCGGGCGCTCAAAAGTGGGATATTCTCTGTAATTACTCATGTAGAAAGGTTTTTATGCAAGGTAGGCAGGAATTTGAAGTAAAGTGGTGACACTGATTTGTCAGCAGACGACTGATCCAAAAAACGACTTAAAAGTCAGAAAACGTGATCCAAAGTGATCCAAAATTGTCCGCACAATTTGATAACATGTTGATTTTGAAAATATTAAAAAAATTAAATGATCCAATTGATCCAAATTGATACACACTCGCAGGTGGATCACTGCGCAGTCCGCATTAGCAATAAAAAGCAGATACCGGGGCAGTGAGGGCGTTTACTCAGCGCAGGATTTAACCTTTAAATCAAAAAAATCGCCTATGGCCAAAACAAGAGCGCTTAAAAAGTGTTTAGTTTCCTGTACAAATCCTATATTAGTTAACGTAATTACAAGGAATTGATCTAACATATAATGGCTAAAATTTTAATAATTGACGACGAGCGGGCGATCCGTAATACGCTTCGCGAGATACTTGAATATGAAGACTACGAGGTTGAAGATGTAGATAATGGTATTGACGGGTTAGAAATGATCCGCAATCACGACTATGACCTGGTACTCTGCGATATAAAAATGAGCCGCATGGACGGCATGGAAGTACTTACCGAAGGCCTTTCTATTAAACCCGACCTGCCGTTTATTATGATATCAGGCCACGGCACGGTCGAAACCGCTGTTGAGGCCAGTAAAAAAGGCGCCTTCGACTTCATTTCCAAACCACCTGATCTGAACCGCTTGTTGATCACCGTTCGCAACGCACTTGACCGCGGTAGTTTGGTGGTCGAAACCAAAGTACTGAAACGTAAGGTGTCCAAAGTCCGCCCGATATTGGGTGAATCTCAGGCTATTGCTAAGATCAAGGAAACCATTGACCGCGTTGCCCCTACTGATGCCCGTGTTCTGGTCACCGGCGCCAATGGCAGCGGTAAAGAATTGGTGGCCCGTTGGCTCCATGAAAAATCAAGCCGCTCCAATGCCCCGCTTATCGAAGTTAACTGTGCGGCTATTCCGTCCGAATTAATTGAGAGTGAATTGTTTGGCCATGAGAAAGGTTCGTTTACCTCGGCTATCAAACAGCGTATCGGTAAGTTTGAATCGGCCAATGGTGGTACGTTGTTTATGGACGAGATTGGCGATATGAGCCTGTCGGCCCAGGCTAAAGTATTGCGGGCCTTACAAGAGAATAAGATAACCCGCGTAGGCGGCGAGAAAGAGATAGAGGTAGACGTACGCGTAGTGGCGGCAACCAACAAAGACCTGCTCAAAGAAATCGAAGCCGGTAACTTCCGTATGGACCTTTACCATCGCCTAAGTGTTATACTTATCCACGTGCCGCCGCTTACTGAACGTAAAGATGATATCCCGCTGCTTACCCTAAGCTTTTTAGAAGAGATCTGTAACGAATACGGTATGCCGGTTAAGAGGATATCGGACGGCGCATTGGAAGCCCTGAAAGCACTGCCCTGGACCGGTAACATTCGCGAGCTGCGCAATATGGTTGAACGCCTGATCATTCTGAGCGAAAAGACCATTACCGAAGATGACGTGAAATCCTTTGCAAACCCATCTGCACCTGTGAGTACAGAGGCGCAGGCCGCGGCTCCGCAAACCGACTATAACCAATTTAAAAACTTCCAGGACTATAAAGACTATGCCGAGCGCGAATACATTAAGTTCAAACTCGAAAAAAACAACTGGAACGTATCAAAAACTGCCGATGATATTGATATACAGCGAAGCCACCTGTATAGCAAAATAGAGAAATACGGATTAAAGCGCGGCGAGTAACTTCGCGCCATGCCGAAAGTAAAAAGGCGTACCAGTGCAAACTGGCACGCCTTTTTACTTATAACTCGGGTGCGTCAGTCGCCCAGCAGCTTCTTTTTTTGTGTTTCATATTCAGATTTGGTAATAGCGCCCGAGTCCATCAAAGCTTTTAACTTTTTAATTTCATCTGCTACAGAACCGGTTGCAGCAGCGGGGCTATCACTTTTACAGGGCTTTACTTCGCAGGCAGCAATGGCATCATCAACATAGACATTATAGCGCATCGGTCCGCCTGGATTTACACTGAACGTATATTTTTGAACACCGTTAACCGAGGTTTTGTTAATACTTTTAATGACGGCGCCAACATTGGCATAATCTTTAGACAGGCTGCGCACCGGCTGGCTGCGTCCGGGCATATTGCCGAATGGCCCCACCCGGCCTAGTAAGCCCTTGTCTTCAACATATAAAAATGAACCATCGGCTTTAGAACCCAGCCCCAGGCGCAGGGTATCGCCCACATGATAGGTAACCCCGTTTGATGCTTTGTATTCTTTTACCTGTGCCCGGCTCAAAAATGGCATTAGCAAAATAGATGCAAATAGTAGTTGTTTCATAAGTATGTTTTGATAAACCTTTTCAAGTTAGCTAAATCGCTGAAACCATACAAATTTGTCGCCCAAAAAAACTATTTTTGCGGCTGAATGAAGCACATACGTAATTTTTGTATAATAGCGCATATTGACCACGGCAAGAGTACCCTTGCCGACAGGTTATTAGAGTATACTAATACCATTACCAAGCGCGAAAGCCAAGCCCAGTTACTGGATGATATGGACCTGGAGCGCGAGCGTGGTATCACGATAAAAAGCCACGCCATCCAGATGGACTATGAGCTTGAAGGACAAAAGTACGTCCTGAACCTGATTGACACACCCGGACACGTAGATTTCTCGTACGAAGTATCACGCTCCATAGCTGCCTGCGAAGGCGCCCTGTTGATAGTTGATGCTGCCCAGGGTATACAGGCACAGACCATATCAAACCTTTACCTGGCTTTAGAGAATGACCTGGAGATTATCCCTGTATTGAATAAAATGGACCTTCCCGGTGCCATGCCAGAGGAAGTGAAAGACCAGATCGTGGACCTGATTGGCTGCAAACGAGAGGAGATATTAGCAGCATCGGGCAAAACAGGCATGGGTGTCCACGATGTCCTGCGTGCCATTGTCGAGCGTGTTCCTGCCCCTGTCGGCGACCCGGAAGCACCACTACAAGCCTTGATCTTCGATTCGGTATTTAACTCCTTCCGTGGTATTATTGCTTACTTTAAAGTAGTAAACGGCCAGATAAAAAAAGGCGATCGTGTAAAATTCGTCGCAACAGAAAAAGAATATATTGCTGATGAAGTCGGCACGCTAAAATTACGCCAACTCCCTAAAGACGTTATTAAAACCGGCGATGTGGGTTATATCATTTCGGGGATCAAAGAAGCTAAAGAGGTAAAGGTGGGTGACACCATTACTACCATCGACCGCCCCTGCGAGCAGGGAATACAGGGTTTTGAAGAGGTTAAGCCCATGGTATTTGCCGGTATTTACCCGGTTGATACCGAAGACTTTGAAGAGCTGCGCGAATCGATGGCTAAATTGCAGCTAAACGATGCTTCATTGGTTTTTGAACCGGAATCATCAGCCGCTTTGGGCTTCGGTTTCCGTTGCGGGTTCCTGGGGATGCTGCACATGGAGATTATCCAGGAGCGCTTGGAGCGTGAGTTTAATATGACGGTTATTACCACCGTTCCAAACGTATCGTATCTGGCTTATACCACCAAAGGCGAAGAATTGGCAGTGAACAACCCGTCTGACTTGCCGGACCCGAGCAAGATTGACCGCGTTGAAGAACCATACATCAAAGCAACCATCATCACCAAAGCCGACTTTGTAGGGCCGGTTATGTCTTTATGTATACAAAAACGTGGTATGATTGTCAACCAATCTTACCTTACCTCAGACCGTGTGGAGCTGGTATTCGAGATGCCTATGGGCGAGATCGTTTTCGATTTCTACGATAAATTGAAAACCATATCCAAAGGTTATGCCTCATTCGACTACCATCAAATAGGCTATCGCGCCAGCGACCTGGTAAAACTGGATATCCGGCTGAATGCCGAACCTGTGGATGCGCTATCGTCACTAATACACCGCAGCAACTCGTACGATTTTGGCAAAAAGATCTGCGAGAAGTTGAAAGAGCTTTTACCGCGTCAGCAATTTGAGATCATTATACAGGCATCAATCGGTGCTAAGATCATTGCCCGTGAAACCGTAAAAGCTATGCGTAAAGACGTAACTGCCAAATGTTATGGTGGTGACATATCGCGTAAGCGTAAATTATTAGAAAAACAAAAAGCCGGTAAAAAACGCATGCGCCAGGTAGGTAACGTAGAGATACCACAAAGCGCGTTTATGGCGGTGTTGAAATTGGATTAGGCCTTGGAGAGCGTTTCGCCGACTCGTTATTGCAAGGTACGAAGCAATCGCTACACATGCAAATAAGATATCAGAACTAATAATCTATAATAATATCATTGTCCGGTACGCCTTTCGCTATCAGAGATAGCTTCGTTCTGCAATGACGCTTTATTAATATTTATACTATGCAGCTTTTAGACGGAAAATACGTATCAGAAAAATTGAAAGTTGAAATAGCCGAAGAGGCGGCTGAAATACTGGCTACAACCGGCCGCAAGCCGCATTTGGTGGCGGTGTTGGTTGGTCATGACGGTGGCAGCGAGACTTACGTGGCCAGCAAAATGAAAAACTGCGAGAAGGTTGGTTTTAAATCAAGCCTGGTGCGTTATGAAGATACCGTTAGCGAGGCCGAATTGCTTAAAAAAGTTGAAGAGCTTAATACCGATGCAGATATCGATGGTATCATCGTACAACTACCGCTACCAAAACATATCGACCCAGAAAAAGTAACCGAACGCATTGACCACCGTAAAGATGTTGACGGTTTCCACCCTATTAACCTGGGGCGCATGCAGCGTAATTTACCGTCGTTTATTCCGGCTACACCGTATGGCATTACTTTGATGCTGAAAGAGTATGGTATCGAAACCGCAGGTAAACATTGTGTAGTAGTTGGCCGGAGTAACATAGTGGGCTCGCCCATGAGCATACTGATGGCCCGCAATACAACGCCGGGTAACTGTACCGTAACCATTTGCCATAGCCGCACACCCGATATTAAGAAATTTACGCTGGATGCCGATATCCTGATCGTAGCCATCGGCAAAAAGAATTTTATTACTGCCGATATGGTAAAAGATGGTGTAGTAGTTATTGACGTTGGTATGAACCGCGAAACTTCAACTACCACCAAATCGGGCTTTAAGCTTTATGGCGATGTTGATTTTGAGAACGTAGCACCAAAGTCATCATGGATAACCCCGGTACCGGGCGGTGTAGGTTTGATGACCATTATTGGGCTGCTGAAAAACACTCTGGCGTCGGCAAAAAAAGAAGTATACCAATAACCAAAAGCGTCATTGCGAACGTAGCGTGGCAATCTATACGCGACAGATTTCGTCGCTTTTTATAGCGATCGCCTCACTCATACCTCGTTCGTGATGACGTGGTGGGTATGACTACTCATTTAAACGCTTGTTTAAATCTTTCAAAAAAGGAAGTCATACCTATGTAGACTCCATCTTCTCTTATTTCAACAGGATAAGTGTCTATAAAATCATTTTGGCCGGGGTCTCCCTTGCCGGTATGGATATCATACGAATATCGGTGAATGGGGCAGATAAGCTTTCCATTTCTGCACCAGCCGCCGCTTAATTCGCCGCCGGCATGCGGGCAGGTTGATGATAAAGCATAAATATCGCCCTCATAGCCAACCAGGCAAATCCCCTTACTATTAACTTTTACTTTCTTAATAAACGGCTTACCGGTAAATTGAAAATCAGGTATTTTATACCAGGTCATAGTTAAAAATCGATTTTCAGGTCCATAATGGTCGGATCTTTAATAAGGTCGTCCATGTTGGTCATGAGCGTTACATGGCGCCTGTCTGCAGAAACAATAGCTCTCGGATTGTTTACTTTCTTAACCGGTTTGGCAAAATTCAACATCACTTTATAAGGCATATCTATCAACATGGCTTTAGCCATAACTAATGTATTCTGTGTTTTCTTAAGGAAAGCATTGAACTTAACTTTATCAATGATCCGGTAAAACTTATGCGGGGTGACGTCATATTGATAATAATCTTGTCCGGCCATTAGCTGCCGGGCGTCAAAACCGCGGGTTTGCTGGGTACTTTTTGTCACAGCATCCAACTGGCTGTTCATAGATATTTTTGCGAGATGCTCTAAATAATATTTCAGGTCGATGGCATTTTTGGCGGTATGCGTAATATTTAGCTTCATGACGCTTTTTCGCAAATCCATTTTAATAGCCAGATTGCTGTTTGCAGCCAGAGCCAGTTCATCTTTTGTAAGCTTGCTCTCCAAACTGTCGGGCAGGGCCGCCAGAAAACTCATGGTAGTATCTTTAACCAAATTAAACTGCGGCGTTTGTTTAACTGAATCTGAGATTATATTTTTAAAAACTGCTATTGCACGGCTCATATCAAAATCATAAACTACGTTGCATGAACCATCTGCTTTAAAGTCATAGCGCTCCTCTATATCCACACACGAGGTGAAGCAAAAAAGCAGGCAGACTGAAGTTAGCAGGTAAAGCTTTTTCATTATTATCAAATGTACTTTTTTTAAGCTGAAAGCTAAAAGTATAAAGATGAAAGTCAACTTAACGCAAGCTTTCTGCTTTGAGCTTTCTCCTTTACGCTCAATTAAGTACCTTTGCGCCCTATTATGGCACACCAGGTTCCGGAAGACGGCACATTGCTTCCTTTAATGGAAGAGTTTTACACGATACAAGGCGAGGGATACAATACCGGCAAGGCTGCGTATTTTATTCGCCTGGGTGGTTGTGATGTGGGCTGCCACTGGTGCGATGTCAAAGAAAGCTGGGATGCCGAACTGCACCCGCTTACCCCTGCCGACACGATTGTTGAGAATGCGCAAAAATATCCCGGCAAAGCCGTTGTTGTAACCGGCGGCGAACCTTTGATCTATAACCTTGATTACCTGACTGCCCAACTGCAGGGCAAAGGCATCAAAACGTTTATTGAAACATCAGGTGCGTACCCGCTTTCGGGGCATTGGGATTGGATATGTCTGTCGCCAAAAAAATTCAAAGGCCCTTCTCCACATATCGCGCAGCATGCTAATGAGTTAAAAGTGATCATTTTCAATAAGTCTGACTTTCAGTTTGCCGAGCAGCACGCCGCACTGGTATCAACCGACTGTAAATTGTATCTGCAGCCGGAATGGTCGCGCGCTAAGGAGATGACTCCGCTTATTGTAGATTATGTAATGAATAGCCCCAAATGGGAAATATCTTTACAAACACACAAATACCTTAATATTCCTTAATTTGTTAACTTAGTGTAAACTAAAGCTAACTACATGAAAAATGTAATACTTACATTTTTATTGCTCTTTTTTTCTGTTTTTGCTTTTGCACAACAGCCCTACTCCACCACCAATCAGGAGGCTATAAAAAACTATGCGCTGGCCAATCAGGCTATTGACGAACACAGCTATCCTGACGCTGTCGTACTCCTGAAAAAAGCTATCAACGCCGACGACAAATTTGTTGAAGCCCATGCTTTATTGGGTAACATGCTGCATCTTACAAAAAACAATAAGGGCAGTATTGATGAGTATAAAAAAGTTATCGCTTTAAATCCTAACTACAGCAGGGCTATATACTCGAAAGTTGCCGATATGGAAATCTCAGAGGCTCAATACAAAGAGGCGACTGCCCATTTGCAAAAGTTTTTGTCGTTGCCAAACAACGCCGACCGGGACCGGGAATATGCTCAAAAGTTACTTAAGGACTGCATTTTTGCTATTGATGCCCTGCAACACCCCGTACCCTTTAAACCTATTAATATGGGGCCAAATATCAATACCGGTGCCGATGAATATTCGCCGGTATCAACTGCAGATGATAAGACCATTATTTACACCCGCCAGATTGGCCAAAACGAGGACTTCTACCAAAGCGACAAAGCAAATGATCAATGGCAAAAAGCTATTTATCTGAGCGACCGTATTAATACGCCAAATTACAACGAAGGGTCTGAGTCAGTATCGCAGGATGGTAAATTTTTGTTTTTTACCGGCTGTAATCGCCCTGACGGTAAAGGGCGCTGTGATATCTATGTGGCGCAAAAACGTGGCGACGACTGGGCGAAACCGTTTAGTTTAAGTCCGCCGGTTAATACCAGTGGCTGGGAGTCGCAGCCTTCTATCAGCGCCGATGGCCGGACGCTTTATTTTGTAAGTAACCGCAAAGGTGGCTATGGTGGCTACGATATCTGGAAATCAATGCTTACTGAAAAAGGCTGGAGCGAACCCGAAAACCTGGGGCCTACCATCAACACGGCCTATAATGAGCAATCGCCTTTTATACACCCTGACGACAGTACGCTCTATTTCTGCTCGAACGGCTGGCCGGGCATGGGTAACCAGGACCTGTTTGTAAGCCGGGTTGGTAAAGACGGCAAATGGCAGGTTCCTAAAAATCTGGGCTACCCCATCAATACCAATGGTGATGAAAGTGGATTAAGCCTGACAGCCGGTGGCGCCTTTGCTTTCTTCTCGTCTAACAAGCTGGATGGTTACGGCGGCTTTGATATTTACACCTTTGAAATGCCTGCAGAATTACGCCCGCACATGGTAACGTATGTAAAAGGTTTTGTTAGCGATGCCAGGACGCATCAACCGCTGGAATCGGCGGTGGAAATCATTGCCCTGGAGAATAATCACCCGGTTTACCAGGATTACAGCTCGGCAGACAAGGGCGATTTCCTGGCAACAATAACAGCAGGTAAAAATTACGGCCTGAATATATCAAGGCCGGGTTACCTGTTTTTTTCGGAAAATTTTTCGCTGGTTGGGCATACCTCAAGTAACCCTTTTTTTATAACGGCACTATTAGAACCTATCGAGGTAGGTAACAAAGTGATCTTGAAAAATATATTCTTTGACACTAATAAATATCAGTTAGAGCCAGAGTCAAGGGCAGAATTGCAGAAGCTGATCGAATTTCTGCAATTAAACCCTACCGTGCGCATTGAAATATCCGGGCACACCGATAATGTAGGTAACGATGAATTAAACCAAACACTTTCAGAAAACCGGGCTAAATCAGTATACGACTTCCTGATCAGTGGCAAGATCGAACCGGGGCGCATGGTATACAAAGGTTACGGCAAAACGCAACCTATTGCACCGAATGACAGCGACGAGAATAGAGCTAAAAACCGGAGAACCGAGTTTAAGATCATTGCCAAGTAACAATAGACATAAAGTAAAAAAGGTGAGAATTTGATTCTCACCTTTTCGTCAGTTTCCTAACTCTGACATAAATTTTATCCGCATCAGCTGAACCTCTTCGCGGGTATAATCGTCGGCCCCGAGTTCGGCCAGTGCATCGTCGATGGAATCGACTTCGGCCGATTTAAAGTAATCGAACACTTCTTCCTGTTTATCCTCATCTATTACTTCATCGATGTAGTAGTTCAGGTTAAGCTTGGTGCCTGAGTTGACAATGGTTTCTACCTCTTTCAGTACTTCCTCGTAGCTTAAGCCTTTTGAGGCGGCTATATCTTCCAGGTTTAAGTGCCTGTCAATATTCTGGATAATGAATACTTTCAATGCCGATTTGTTGGCGGCGCTTTTAATCACCATATCAACCGGCCGATCGATATCATTATCCTCAACATATTTCTTGATCAGGTCAATAAACGGTGCGCCAAACTTCATCGCCTTGCCCGCTCCTACGCCCGATATTTGTCTTAACTCTTCCTGAGTTATTGGGTAATGCGTGCACATTTCCTCTAACGACGGATCCTGGAACAATACAAACGGCGGTAAGCCCTTTTGTTTGGCCATTTTTTTGCGCAGGTCTTTAAGCATCTGCAGCAACTGGGCATCCAGAGCGCCTCCGGCTTGCTTAGCGCCTTCATCATCATTATCGTCGTCAGCAGGCTCAATAACCCGGTTCAGGATAAAGCGTATACTGTGCGGATTTTCCAGGAATGAATTTCCTAGTTTGGTTAAACGCAATAAACCGTATTGATCAATGTCTTTCGACAGATAATTATTCAGCAATGCCTGGCGCAGCAACGAGCTCCAAAGTATTTCGCCGTCCTCTTTACCGGTGCCAAACAGCTCCAGTAAATGATGCTCATAGCTATGTACCTGCTGGGTTTCAACACCCATCAAAATATTGATGATATGATGATCGTCAAACTTCTCGCCTGTTTGTTTAATGAGGTTTAGCGCTTTATGCAATTGCGCTTCGGCATCAAAGTATGTTTTTGATGCGCAGCAGTTATCGCACATATTATTACAGCCGGCCTCGTTAAAGTTCTCGCCAAAGTAATGCAATAGCTGTTTACGGCGGCAAACCGAAGATTCGGCATAATCAATAACCTCTTTTAATATCTGGGTACCAATTTCGCGTTCGGAAACCGGCTTATCCTTCATGAATTTCTGAAGCTTATCGATATCTTTTTGAGAGTAGAACGCTACGCAGACACCCTCGCCGCCATCCCGACCGGCACGACCTGTTTCCTGGTAGTAACCTTCCATACTTTTAGGGACGTCATGGTGTATTACATAACGCACGTCCGGTTTGTCAATACCCATTCCGAAGGCTATTGTCGCCACAATAACGTCTACATCCTCCATCAGGAATTTATCCTGTGTATCAGCACGCACTTTAGCCTCCAGGCCCGCATGGTAAGGTAAAGCCTTGATGCCGTTTAATGCCAGCACTTCTGCAACCTCTTCAACTTTTTTACGGCTTAAGCAATACACTATACCCGATTTACCCTGGTTTTGCTTAACGTACTTAACAATTTCCTTGATAACGTTTCGCTTGGCGCGTACCTCGTAAAACAGGTTTCCACGGTTAAATGACGACTTGTAAACCGTTGCATTATTCATCTGCAGGTTTTTCTGGATATCCTGCTGTACCTTAGGGGTAGCCGTAGCAGTCAGGGCAATGATGGGTATATCATCGCCGATATTACTGATCACCTGGCGTATTTTGCGATACTCGGGCCTGAAATCATGGCCCCACTCTGATATACAGTGCGCTTCATCAACCGCAACAAACGATACGTTGTTGAGGCGTAAAAAATCGATATTTTCCTGCTTGGTTAACGACTCCGGCGCTACGTAAAGTAATTTGGTTTTGCCGCTCAGCACATCATCTTTAACTCTTATAATCTCGGCTTTTGTCAATGAAGAATTAAGGAAATGTGCAATGCTGTCAGATCCGCCGAAAGCTCTCAACTGGTCAACCTGATTTTTCATCAGCGCAATCAGTGGCGAAATAACAATAGCTGTGCCTTCGCTCATTAAGGCAGGCAGCTGATAACACATTGATTTACCACCACCTGTAGGCATAATTACAAACGTATCATTACCTGCTAAAATGTTGGTTATAATCGCTTCTTGCTCTCCCTTGAAGTTGTCGAACCCGAAAAAGTTCTGGAGATTATCAAAGAGCGATTTTTTTGTTTCTATCATTATAGGTACTCGTATTTATGATAATAATTTGAAAGTTTAAAGTAACAAAAATTTAAGAATAAACGACTGATTTACTTTAAAATTTTATACAAAAATGATTATCCGATTAAAAACAATTTGTTTATTTATTCTTTTATACCCTGAGGCAAATTAACGGTAACAATATCGTGTCGGTTAATGATTACTTAACAGATAAATACCCACATTTGTATTTGATAACACCAAACATAATTTCTACAATTACAATATGAATAAAAACTATTATGCCATAATCATGGCAGGCGGTATCGGGAGCCGTTTTTGGCCTATAAGCCGCACGTCGCACCCAAAACAGTTTATCGATATACTAGGCACAGGTAAAACTTTAATACAGCAAACGTATAATCGTTTTTTAAAAGTATGCCCTAAGGAAAATATTTTTGTTGTTACAAATGAAAGCTATACCGATCTGGTAAAATCGCAGCTGCCAGATATGGCCGATAACCAGATCCTGACAGAACCGGTGATGCGCAATACCGCACCATGCGTGGCCTATGGCTCGTTCAAAATTGAATCGATGAACCCTGATGCTGCTATTGTAGTTGCGCCATCTGACCACCTGATCCTTGACGAGCCGGGATTTGTGTCTACTATCGAAAAATCATTAAAAACCGCTTCAAAAGACCATTGTCTGATAACACTGGGCATTAAGCCGTCGCGCCCGGACACCGGCTACGGTTATATTCAATATACCGATAATGTTATCGATGGCGAATTTCATAAAGTAAAAACCTTTACTGAGAAACCTACGCTGGAAATAGCTAAAACCTTTTTGCAAAGCGGCGACTTTTTGTGGAACGCGGGGATATTTGTCTGGTCGGCCAAAGCTATTGTGAACGCATTTGAGCAGCACCTGCCCGAGATGAACGACATCTTTGCAGAAGCACGCCCGCATTACAATACCGAAAGTGAGCGCACACACGTAAACCAGGCTTACCTGCAATGTACCAATATTTCTATCGACTATGGTATTATGGAAAAAGCCGAAAATGTTTATGTATTACCTTCTGAGTTCGGCTGGTCTGACCTGGGAACATGGGCATCCATTTATGACCTGGCCGAAAAAGATTATGTAGGTAATGCGGTAATCCCATCAGAAAAAGTGATCATGTATGATTCTTCAAACTGCATGGTAAACGTCCCCCACGATAAACTGGTAATTCTGCAGGGCCTGCATGACTACATTGTGGTCGAATCGAACAACACGCTGCTCATCTGTCCGCGCGACCAGGAACAAAACGTTAAGAAAGTAGTTGCCGATGTTAAACAGCAATTTGGAGCCAAGTATATTTAGCCCCCCGCTCCCCACAAGGGAGCAATAGAGCGAAAATAAAAGAGGTTGTCACTTTTGTGGTGTGACCCCAAAAAGTTGGACAGATTACAAAATTAAGTTTTTTGTACGAGAGCTCGGTATTCCACCGGGCTCTTTCCATTTAACCTGTTTTTTATTCTCTTATTGTTGTAGTAATGAATGTATT